>NZ_DASVOK010000427.1:0-5748 GCF_036383415.1 Rudaea sp.
GGTCGTCGGCCAAGGCATCGCGCAGCAGGTCCTCGGCTTGCTTGCGCTGTGCGGCGTCGAGATCACGCGCGCGCGGCAGCACGGCGCTCGCATCGTTGATCGCGCCCTCCAGCCCAGCTGGCAATACCTGCTGCGCCGGTGTCGGCTGGGCGGCGGCCGCGTGCGCGGTTTGCGTGAATGGCAGCAGCGTGCCGGTCGCGAGGACGGCGGCGAGCAGCAGCGTGGGTTTACGCGGCAAGCCGTGGAAGCGGAACGGGCTGGGCATCTGGTGGTGCGATTCGGGCGGCAAATGGCCGGGCAAGCCATTATGCCGCCGCCGAAATGAATTGCCGCAGCCCGGTCGAATGGCCGTTCGACGCCCTTGATCGGCCCCGATGTTGCGCGGCGGCACGAATCCGGGCTAGAATTCGCCTCTTTTCTCAGCGCAATACCGCTTCGCGGAGCCAACTCATGAAAGCCGACATCCATCCCGAATACAAGCCTGTGGTCTTCCAGGATGTCTCGTCCAACTTCGCGATCCTCACGCGTTCGACGATGACGAGCAAGGACACGATCAAGTGGGAAGATGGCCAGGAATATCCGGTCGTCAAGATCGAAATTTCCAGTGCCTCGCACCCGTTCTACACGGGCAAGCACAAGATCGTCGATTCCGGCGGTCGAGTGGACAAGTTCCGCAAGCGCTACGGCGCCAAATAACGATCCGCAATCCGCTTCGACGCGCCGCCATGGCGCGTCGTGGCGTTCGGTTCGCCGCTCCGTTCGAGACTATCGTCGCCGCTTTCCGCGCGGCGATCTAGTCGGCGCGCATCGGCGCCGAAACGGGAATATCCAGCCGAATGAAGGTGACGCCCGCGTCGGCGTCGACGATCAGCTGTGCGCCCAACCGTCTGGCGCGGGTGCGCATGCTGCGGATGCCGGTCCCCGGCGTGCCGCCGTTCGCCGGCAGTCCGACTCCGTTGTCGCGCACTTCCAAACGCAGGTGGCGGTCCGCAAGAGCCAGATCGACCTCGACGCCCGTGGCGCCGCTGTGTTTGAGCGCATTCGACAGCGCTTCCTGCAGGATACGCAAGACGTCCATGCTCTGCGTTGAGGCGAGGCGCAACCGATCGACTCCCTCGATATGCCAGCGAATCGCGATCCGGCGTGCTTCGAACAGGCGCGTCATGCGATGCCGCAGCAATCCGACGAGTTCGCCGAGCGAGTCTTCGCCATAGGTCTGTGACGAGGCGGTGTCGATGATCAGGCGCAGGTCGTCGCGCAGCTCGCGCAGCAGCTCGAGTACGGTGCGCGTGGGCACGGTTTCCGGTGCTTCCTCGAACGTGGCGATGTTGCCGATGAGGATGCCGCCGAGACCGTCGTGCAGATCGTGGGCGAGGGTGAGGCGTTCGTCCAGGCGTGCGTGCACGAGTTCGAGTTCGTGCTGGCGTTCCAGCGTCGTGGCCAGTTCCGCGCGCGCGCGCGCGACCGAGCTCGTCAACTCGCTGTTGAAACTTTCGATGCGGCGGATATTGGTCGCGAAAGTCCAGGCCAGGGTCAGCGCAAAGCCGACCATCGACAAGGTCTCGGCATAAGTGACCAGATAGAGATTGCTCGCGATCAGTCCGAGGAAGACGACGAAGTCGTGGGCTCTCGCCAGGAGTACGGCCAGCGCGATCAGAGAAAGCACGCGTTGCGGAACGTTGCCGTGGCGCCACCAGGCGAGGTAGAGAAACACCGCCGTGGTGACGATGATCATCGCCATGGAAAACAGCGAAAGCGCATTGCGCACTTCGCCCAGACGGGCATGCGGAGTCAACAGCATTCCCAGGATGACGAGTGCGGTGAGCGACCATATCGCTGCTTCGACTCGCGGCCAGCGGCGTCCCATGATGCGCAGCATGAACATCGCGCTGCAGGCATCGTAGATGAGATAGGACGCGGTGATCGCTGCCGAATACGCGTCGGTGGTCGCGAACGGCCACGAGCTGACGGATATGAAGTTGTAGGAAAACACGAACCATGCCGCCTGTTGCGCGGCATACCAGCCGAAAGCCGTTTCGCGTCGACGGATCACCCACAGGGCAAGGAAGAAGGTTCCCAGTGTCGTGCCGATGCCGAGATTGAGCCACTGCAGGTCGACGCGCAGCCAGTGGGTCCGTTTCCACATGGCCTGCATCGCCGCCGGAGGGCCTATGGCCACTCGGCCCAGTGCCGGTTGATGGTCGGCGAATCCGCTGACCCGGATCAGGATTTCGTTCCTGCCTGCATGCAGCATCGACGCCGGCAACAACAGATAGCGCGGCGTGTTCCACATGCGCGAAAGCGGTTCGACGAGATTGGCGTCGCGCTGGAGTTCGTTGCCATTGATGCTGATAGTGCCGGCGAGATTCAGATAGTCGACGAACAGTCCGGTATCTTCCGCCTGCCCGGTGACGTCCCAGTTCAGCCGATACCAGACAACGCCGTCGAATGCCGGCCAGCGACGACGCCAATCGTCGGGCAGGTCAACGCCGACCCACCCATCTTCTGGAGGAGTCGTGGTATTCCAATCCCCGCGGATGGTTTGCACGCTGCCCGGCCACGGCGGCAGCGGGGTTTGCGCCTGGGTCGTCGGCGGGCAAAAGAAACAAACCGCCAGCCAGACGCAGCAGTGCAGTGAAAAGCGAACTATCAATCCCACTGCGCGGCCCCCTTCCGGCGTGCAGTACTGCGCATATTATGCGCTTTTTGCAACGCATACAGGCACATGCAACGCAGATGGCGCAGTCGCAGCTGGCGGGGCGGTGTGAAGCTCCGTTGCGTCCGGGCTTCCGGAGCGAGTCTTTTTCCCGTACTTCGCGACTTCTACGGGGTGCCGTTAACGCAGTACGCCGCTGCCGCGGCCGGCACGCACGGCGGCTGTGCGCGTGTGCACGGCAAACTTCGCGTAGATGCTCTTCACGTGGGTGGCCACTGTCCAGCGCGAGAGATTGGTGCGTTCGGCGATCTCCAGATTGCTCAGGCCTTGGGCGACGAGTTCGAGTATCTGCACCTCGCGTTTCGACAGCGTCTCGTGTGTCGAGGAGCCATCGGCCTCGTCTTGTGCCGGGCGCACGAAAGCCGTGGCACCGAGGATGCGGCGTGCGATGAACGGGTCGATCGGCATGCCGCCTTTCAGCGCGGTGCGCAGAAGCATGGCGATTTCATCATCGTCACGTTCCTTGAGCAGGTATCCGGTTGCGCCGGCGCGTAGTGCGTCGATTATCGTATCTTCCGTGCTCCAAGCGGAAATCACGAGTATCGGCATTTCCGATCGCGCGCGCAGCCACTGGATCAATTCAATGCCGCTGCCGTCGGGCAACCCGAGATCGACCAAGGCCATGGTAAACAACCGGCCCGTGGCGGCAGCCTTGGCCTGCGCGATGCTGTCCGCGCAGAGCAGGGTCGCGTCATCTCCGCACAGGGTTTTCAGGATGCGGCAAAGCCGCGCCAAAAGCGCAGGCTCGTCGTCGACGAGCAAAAGCGACACCCGCTCATAATCCCCCATGCTAACAGGCTGCCACAGCACGCAAGTGCGCGCAATCGCTCATTTTGGGGGTTAAAAACAGGGCGTATCTCACGATATCACTCATTTGAGTGATGTGCGTCGCTTATTCGTGGGCGTATAAAACCCGTCCAACAGGCTCGGGGGCTGAAACTCCTACCTGTAATGCGCCGTTTTCAGAACAGGGGCTGAGACGCATGGCAACTTCAACAGATATCGCCTTCTGTCACGGCTAGTCGCAGACCCAGCGTCTTTGCGCTGCAGGGTGCTCCGGCTTTTTTTATGGCATGGATTTTGCGCTGAATCTGAGGCTTTTAGAGATTGACGAGATTTCAATCACGAATAGCTGACGGGTGTGTCGCTTGCATGCCATCCGCCAGTCACGCCATCCGCAGTCGCCGTTTTCAAGTACAGGGGTTGAAACAATGGCAATTTCTACAAGGAATATCTTTGGTTCCGTCGGCGTTGCGGGAAGAACCGCCGCCGCATCTTTGCTTACCTTGCTGTTCGCGACAGGACCGGCATGGGCATTCACGGGTCCCACGAATGACCTGGTCCTCAACGACACCTGCTCGCGTGTCGCGACAGCCGGCTGCGTAGCCAACGACGGAGCGATCACGGGTGTGGAATTGGCTGACGCCGCGCATCTACCGGCGGGGGTAACTCAGCCGACAAGCTGCACTTTGGGCGATCCTGTCACGATATATCTCCAGGCTACCGTGCAGGGAGGCAACACGAACCGTTATGACGTGGGCCTCTTCGTTGCCACAGACGGCAACTATCCGAACCCCAACGCAGGCCAAACACAAAGCACCAATTGCGCGGTTTTCGCTCCTACCGGCGTGTCAGGGGGGCCTTATCCGTCCCCCTTTACCAATCAAGGCACGGCGAATGCGTGCGGTGATGCAGCCAAAACCATTCCCGCTGGCTCGATTTGGAATCTCGCGACGACGGACGGTACCCCTACGGGGACCGCGCTCCCGCTGACCGTCAAG
This sequence comes from Rudaea sp., assembly GCF_036383415.1. GTDB lineage: Bacteria > Pseudomonadota > Gammaproteobacteria > Xanthomonadales > Rhodanobacteraceae > Rudaea. The sequence goes on from NZ_DASVOK010000427.1 coordinate 4,498, forward strand.
TGTACGAGTACTACACCCGGCAATCTTACTGTCAATGCCGTTTCTGTATATACCCAAAGCTCGAGCAACACCTGCACCGGCGCAAACTCGGTGGCGCCAGGCACCTCATCGAAGTGCAACCAGCTCACTTTTACCGTTCCGATGATCGTCGAAAGTCCGGTGACTGTAACCAAGACGGTGACGGGTGCGCCAGCATCGGGTGCGCCGGGCAACTACGGTTACTCGATCGCGTGCGGCAATCCGACGGGGACGTACACGGGGACGGTGACGCTGAGCGGAACCGCGACGACGGGAACCTCGACGGTGAACATCCCGGCGGGATCCACCGGGTGCACGATCAGCGAGACGAGCGTGGCGACGGCGCCGGCGAATTATTCGTGGAGCTCGCCGACGTACACGCAGCCGCCGGCGACGATCCCGAACGGGGCTGCAAGCGCGGGGATCACGAATCCGCTGACGCCGCTCGCGGGCTCGCTGACGGTGACGAAGAACGTGACGGGCGGCCCGGCGACGACGAGTGCGATGACGTTCCCGTTCACGGTGAGCTGCTCGACGCCGACGGCGACGTACAGCGGCACGGTGACTGTGGCGGCGAACCAGATCACGGGCACGTCGTCTGCGGTGAGCATCCCGGCCGGCTCGACGAACTGCACGATCACGGAAGGCGCGCTGCCGACGGCGCCAACAAATTATTCGTGGGGCACGCCGACGTACACGCAACCGGCGCCAGGCGCGCTGGCGGCAGACGGAACGCTGACAGGCACGATCACCAACCCGCTGAGTGCGAACGCGGGCTCGTTGACGGTGACGAAGAACGTGACGGGCGGACCGGCGACGACGAGTGCGATGACGTTCCCGTTCACGGTGGGCTGCTCGACACCGACGGCGACATACGGTGGCACGGTGAATGTGGCGGCGAACGCGACGACGGGCACATCGGCCCCGGTGAGCGTCCCGGCCGGCTCGACGAATTGCACGATCACCGAAGGCACGCTGCCGACGGCACCGGCGAACTACACGTGGGGCACGCCGACGTACACGCAGCCGGCCGCCGGCGCGCTGGCGGCTGGCGGTACGTTGACGGGTGCGATCAATAACCCGCTGAGTGCGAATGCGGGCTCGTTGACCGTGACGAAGAACGTGACCGGTGGACCGGCGACGACGAGTGCGATGACGTTCCCGTTCACGGTGGGCTGCTCGACGCCGACGGCGACGTACAGCGGTTCGGTGAACGTGGCGGCGAACGCGACG
>NZ_DASVOK010000428.1:0-4977 GCF_036383415.1 Rudaea sp.
GCGCTCGACTGGCTCGGCGTCGACGTGCACCTGTTCCGCGTCGGCGAGTACAAGTCCTTCGCCGAGCCGTACATCCGCAACGACGCTTCGCCCGAATCGAAGGAAGCCGATCTGTACTGGATGAACGGCGTCTGGGGCGACTACCTCAAGGAAATCGGCGCGGCGCGCAAGCTTGATCCGAAGGCGATCGCGGCGCAGATCGACAACTACGCGACCTCGATCAAGGCCGCGAACGGCGACCTCGCCAAACTCGCGCTCGATGCCAAGCTCGTCGACAAACTCGCCACGCGCGACGAGGCCGAAGCGCTGTTGATCCAGAAGGGCGTCAAGGAAGAAAACAGCTTCCGCCAGATCGACTTCCAGGACTACGCCGCGCTGACCGAGCGCGAGAACCCGCTCGACGCACGCCCGCAGGTCGGCATCGTCGTCGCCCAGGGCGAGATTCTCGACGGCGACCAGGCCGCAGGCACGGTCGGCGGCGAGTCGACCGCCAAGCTCGTGCGCCAGGCGCGCGAGAGCAAGAACGTCAAGGCCGTCGTGCTGCGCGTCAACTCGCCGGGCGGCAGCGCGTTCGCCTCCGAGCTGATCCGGCGCGAGATCGAACTGACCAAGGCGGCGGGCAAGCCGGTCATCGTGTCGATGGGCGATGTCGCCGCTTCGGGCGGCTACTGGATCTCGATGAACGGCGACCAGATCTTCGCCGAGCCGACCACGATCACCGGCTCGATCGGCATCTTCGGACTGTTCATGAATTTCCCGAAGACGCTGGCCAAGCTCAACGTGCACACTGACGGCGTCGGCACGACCTCGCTCGCCGGCGCGCTCGATCCGCGCCGCGCGCTCGACCCGAAGGTCGGCGAGATCATCCAGAGCATCATCGACAAGGGCTACCAGAATTTCATCACCAAGGTCGCCGCGGCGCGCAAGAAGAAACCCGAGGAAATCGACGCGATCGCACGCGGCCGCGTGTGGAGCGGTGCGCAGGCGAAGGAGCGCGGCCTCGTCGACCAGCTCGGCGGCCTGCGTGAAGCGACGACCGCAGCGGCGCAGGCTGCGAAGCTCGGCGACAACTACCAGGTGCGCTACGTCGAGAAATCGCTGTCGACGTGGGAGCGGTTCGTCGTCAGCCTGTCGAACGACGCCTCGGCGAGTTTCGTCCAGAACCTCTTGCCCGAGTCGATGCGCACCCTGCTCGCCCAGCCCGATGTGCAGGGCCAGCTCAAGCTGCTGCGTTCGCTCGATTCGAACAAGGTCGGCGTGTTCGCCTACTGTTTCTGCGAGATCAAGTGAGTTCAGGATGAACTCATCCCGTGCAGGCCAGGGATGGCCGATGACACGGGATCCAGCTTCAAGACGGCGAACTCATCTCGGACAGTACAGGGATGTTCGATGAGGCGGGGTTCAGCTGGACCAGTACACAGTCGCGCTGGGATCACCCGCCCGCGTCCTCCAGCTTCTTGTCCATGTCCTTCTTCTGCTGGTCGATCGTGCCCTGCACGGCCTTCGCCTTGTCGAGGGCCTTGAGCTGGGCGTCGATCACCGTCTTCTGCCTCTCGGCCGGCTTCGGCTGCGCCGCAGGTGCGGGTGGCGGCGTGCCGCGCGAGCAAGAAACGGAGAGCGCGGCGAGGACGAGAATCGATAAATTGGCGACACGCATGGCGGACTCCGCAACCAGTCGCTAAAGTTTGCGCCGTGGAGTCTTGCGTGTACAGGCAAGGCGATCACGCTTCGCCGAAGGAGACAGCCATGACGACAAATACCGCACGCTGGCGACTGGATGGGCAGGTCGCGTTGGTCACGGGCGCGAGCCGCGGCATCGGCTTCGCCACCGCGCGCGAACTCGCGTTGCTCGGCGCCGATGTGCTCATGGTCGCGCGCGACGAAGCGCATCTCGACTCGGTGTGCGCCGAACTGGCCGAAGAATTCCCGGACAGCGACATCGTTTCCTTCGCCGCCGACGTCGCCGACGCCGAACAGCGGCGCGAAGTGTTCGACTGGATCGCGGACCTGGACTTGCCGCTGTCGATCCTGGTCAACAATGCCGGCGGCAATGTCGGCAAACCGACCCTCGACTACACGGAAAACGAAGTGCGCGCGCTGATCGAGACGAACGTGATGAGCGCGTTCGAGATGAGCCGTCTGGCCTTTCCGCAGCTTGCCGAGCACGGCAACGCCGCGATCGTCAACGTCAGTTCGGTGTCCGGCCTGACCCACGTGCGCACCGGCTCGCCCTACGGCATGACCAAGGCCGCGCTCGCGCAACTGACCAGGAACCTCGCCTGCGAATGGGCAGAGGACGGCATCCGCGTCAACGCCGTCGCGCCGTGGTACATCCGCACGCAGCGCACCGCGGTCAAGCTCGCCAACGAGGAATACCTCGACGAGGTGCTCGAGCGCACGCCAATGGGCCGCATCGGCGAGCCCGAGGAAGTCGCCGCGGCGATCGCCTTCCTATGCCTGCCCGCAGCGGCATACATCACCGGCGAGTGCATCGCGGTCGACGGCGGTTTCCTGCGCTACGGATTCTGAGGCGTGAGCGAAAAGATCCGTCTCGAATACCAGCCGCCGCACGATTTCTCCAACCTGCTCGGCTTCTTCGCCAAGCGCGCGATCCCGGGCGTCGAGCGTGTCGATGACGCGAGCTATCGGCGCATCTTCATCCTCGACGGCAAGGTCGGTGAATTCGCCGTCACACGGGCAAAGCGCGGTCACGCGCTCGACTTGCACATCGATTTCGCCGATACGGCATGTTTCCCCGACATCGCAGCGCGCGTGCGTCGCATGTTCGACCTCGATGCCGACATCACCGCGATCAACGCGCATCTCGGCCGGCGCCGGCACCTGAAAGCCTGCATCGCGAAGCACCCCGGCCAGCGCCTGCCCGGCGGCTGGGATGGTTTCGAGATCGCGATCCGCGCCGTGCTCGGCCAGCAGGTCACGGTCGCGGCCGCGCGCACGCTGACCGAGCGCGTGGTGCGCAAGTTCGGCCACCAAGTCGATACGCCGCAGAGCGGAAAAGTGCATTTGTTTCCCACGCCCGCCGCGCTGGCCGAGGCCGAACTCGGCGGACTCGGCATCACCGGCGCGCGCATCGCTACGCTGCACGCGATCGCAGCGGCAGCGCGCGACGGCCGCGTCGATTTCCGCCGCGAGCGTCCGCTGGCCGAGTTCGTGTCGATGTGGACCGCGCTGCCCGGCATCGGCGACTGGACCGCGTACTACCTGGCGATGCGCGGCCTCGCCCAAGCCGACGCGTTCCCGGCGGGCGACATCGTGCTGCGCAAGGCCGTTGCGCGCGACGGCAAGCCGGTGGCAACGAAGGCGCTCGAGGAAATGTCGCAGGCATGGCGTCCCTATCGCGCCTATGCGGTGCTGCATCTGTGGCGTTCGACGATGGCCTGAATGCCCACGCTTCGCTGCTGCATGGGCCCTTGCAGCGCGAGGCGTGCGCGCTATGCTCGATGCAGCGAAACACGCACTCGAGGACCGTCATGAACGAAGCCGCTTTCCCCGCCGGTGGCGACGCACGCCGCGAAGTCGACCGCTGGCTCGGCAACTACAGCGAGGATCATCGCAACCCGACCAACATCACGATCCACTGGATCTGCGTGCCGGCGATCCTGTGGACCGTGATCGCGCTGCTCTGGGTCGTGCCGGTACCGGTGATGGTGGGACGCGCCGGACTCTGGGCCGCATTGGCGATGGTGCTCGCGTTCGCGTTCTACCTGCGCCTGTCGCGCGCGCTCGCGTTCGCCATGCTCGCGGTGTTCGTCGTGCTCGGCCTCGTCACCGAAGCGCTGTACCGTGCGCTCGGCGCGACGCAATTGATGTGGCTGGCGATCGCCGTGTTCGTCGTCGCCTGGATCGGCCAGTTCATCGGCCACAAGATCGAGGGCAGGAAACCCTCGTTCCTGACCGACCTTGCCTATCTGCTGATCGGCCCGGCGTGGATCGTGGCCAAGCTGATGCGCCGCGTCGGCATCGCTTACTGATCAACGAAAAAGGGCGCGATTGCTCGCGCCCTTTTCTGTCGTTGTCGACCTGCGTTCCTAGAACCGGAACTGCGCCGAGATCGCGAAGGTGTTGTCGTCGTTCTTGGTCTTGCCGACGAGATGGTCGAACGTCGCGCTGGTCTGGTCGATCTTGCCGTCCTCGACGAACAGGTGATAGTAGCCGGCGTCGAAACGCAGCGTGTCGCTCATCTTGTAGCCGAGACCCAGCGCCACGCCCGTGCGCGATCCGTCCGGCACGCGCGGGTCGCGCGTCTCGTCGACCGTGGGCGTCTTGTCGTAGCCGAGACCGGCGCGCAGCGTCCATTGATTGTCGAGCTTGTATTCGCCGCCCAGCGATCCCGACCAGCTGTCCTTGTAGTTGAACAGCGTCGGCCGGTTGTACGGCGCCTGCGCCGCATTCTGGTACGAGATCACGAGTTCCTTGAAGCTCGACCAGTGCGTGAAGCTGAAGTCGGCGCCGAGGCTCAAGCGGTCGTTCACCGTATGCCACCAGCCGACGCTGGCGAACCAGGGCGTGTTGACGTCGGCCGTGCCGGTCGTGTTGGTGAATGCGCCGCCGAACAGCGGCAGCAGATTCGACGGTATCAGGAAAGTCGCCTTGCCGTTGATCGTGTGGTCGATCTGCGAGTGGAAATTGAAGCCGACGCGATCCGCCGGCGTCGGCTTCCAGAGCACTCCCAAGCCGAAGCCGAAGCCCCAGTCGGCGCCCTTGAGCCCGCCCTGGCCATCAGCCTCCTGCGGCAGCAGCGCGCCACCGGTCGGCTGCATGAGGATCGTGCCGAGATTGATGTCCGATTTCAGTTCCGCGCGCAGGCGCTGCGCGATCAAGCTCGCGCCGATCGACAGCGTGTCGTCGATCTTGTACGCCAGGGCGAGCGTCACCGCCGGCGCCTTGAGGTTCGTCGAAACGGCCTGATAGCGGCCGACCCAGCGGTCGTCATAGTAGGTCTTCAGGCCGAAGGGC
>NZ_DASVOK010000429.1:0-5770 GCF_036383415.1 Rudaea sp.
GCGCCGGACGAGAGCACACGCGCGGCGCGGCGATCGATCGCCACAGCGTCGTCGCCATAGCGCGCGCAGCGGTACAACGCGACCGCCACATCCAGTCGACCCGGCTCCTGCGCGTCGATTTCCTGCAGCAGCGCTTGCGCCCGCGGCACTTCCAGGCGGCCAAGATGCTGCATCGCCTGCTCATAGCGCAACGCATTCTGCTCGCGCTGTTCGGCCTGCTCGTCCTCGGCGAGAAAGTTCTCCCGTTCCCAGCCGAGCCTGCGCACGCCAAACGCGAGCAGCGCGCCGCACACCATGCCGCCCGCATGCGCGTCGAAACCGACGTGCGCGCCGCGATTGCCGATCAGATTGAAAATCTCCCAGCCAACCCAGAACGGCAGCACCGCGATCGCCGGAACGCTAACGTAATCGAAGACGACGAAGAACCAATAGAACACGCGCACTTTGCGCAATCCCCAGAGCACGCAATACGCGCCCATCAGGCTGGCGATCGCCCCGGACGCGCCGAGCGCGCTGCCATGCTCGCCCCAGCGCACGGCAAGGCTCACCAGTTGCCCGCCGAGTCCGCCGGCGAGATAAAGCGCCAGAAACAGCCACGGCCCGAGCGCCCCCTCGACCAGCAAGCCGAGCAAGGCGAGAAAGATCATGTTGCCGAGAAGATGACCGAAGCCGCCGTGCAGGAACATCGCGCCGAACATGCGTACGGGTTCGAGATGCGAGAAACGCATCTTGAAACGCTCGGTGTAACTCTCCGACCAAAGTCGGTTGAACTCGTCGCGCTTTTCCCGCCAATCCGCATAGCCTTCCCACGTCGGCGCGATGATGCGGCCGGCCTCGAGCGCATCGACGAACTCCGCGTTCGCCTGCATCAACTGCAGTTGGAATTCCGCGGGGGCTCGCTGCATGGCGTCGCGCGCACGCGCATTCTTCTCATGTTCTTGCTGCCAGTCGCGAAAGACCGGAAACTCGATGCGATCCAGTGCGGAGGCGCGGTACTGTTCGAACGCGCGCTCGAACACGGCTTCATCGCTTGATTGCAGACCGAAGAAAACAATGAAGTTGATCAGGATGAGCGCGGCCGTCATCCACGGAAAATTCGCCCAGTTCAAACTGCGGTGCAGCGGCACGATGAGCACGCACCAGTCCCTTGCCTGTCGCGGAGAGCGCATTCTAGGGTCGTCTGGCGACAAAGGCGACCACGGCTGCCGGTCCGATGCATTTGCGGTCTTGCGCTCAATCGTCGGATCATTGCCTCGATCCGAGACCTCGTTCCTCACTTTCCCGACTCACCGCATGAGCCGTTGGCGTCCGCCCCAAGCCGCATCGACCGCGATCATCACCGTCGAGGGCCAAGCCCGGCTCAAGGCCGAGCTCGACGAACTCTGGCGCGTGCGCCGGCCCGAGGTGGTCAAGGCGCTCGCCGCGGCAGCGGCCGAGGGCGATCGCTCGGAGAACGCCGAGTATACTTATCGCAAGAAACAGCTTGGCGAAATCGATCGGCGCGTGCGCTATCTGAGCAAACGCCTGCCCGAGCTCAAGGTGGCCGAGGCCAAGCCCACGGATCGTGGCGCGATTTTCTTCGGTGCCTGGTTCGCGATCGAGGACGACGACGGCCGCACGCAGCGTCTGCGCATCGTCGGCCCGGACGAAACCGACGCCACGCTCGGCTGGATCAGCATCGACTCGCCGCTCGCCCGCGCCGTGCTGAAGAAACGTGTCGACGATGAGTTCGAAGCGCCGCTGCCGTCGGGCAGCAAGCATTTCGTCGTCGTCGAAGTCAGCTACGACGGGCCGGGCAACTAGACCTGCGCCACGGCAGTGTCGCGCAATTCGTCGACGCCCAACGGCAGCGGATAGCTGCGCCCCTCGCGGCGTGCGCGAAAGCATGGCGCGTTCGCGTAGAAACCTTCGTCCGCATTGCCTACATGCCAGCCCGGGATGCCGGACAGCGGCAACGGGCGCAGTTCCAGCGGATCGTTGAGCAACTCGCCCGCACCGATCGCATGCGCCACGCGCGCCGACATGTCCGCGCCCGGCATGATCACCAGCGCCTTGCCGACGAGCAGTTGGCCAGGCTGCAGCGCATGTTCGAGCAGCGCGTGGCCGAACACGTCGACGCGGATGCGGCCGTCGCTCCAGGCCACGCGTTCGCGCCAGAACAGGCCGTGCCAGTTGTGCGCGTCCCATAGCGCGAGCAGCCACGGATCGCTGGTCTGCACGATGACGCCGGCTTCATCGAAATGGGTCAGCGCGTACTGCGCGCGCGTGCGCCGCTTCGGCCCGACCGTCGCGATTCCGGCGAGCTGGCGCGCATTCAGCGCGGACTTTATCGCCGGATAGCGCAGCCAGATCAGCGCGTTTAGCAGGTCGTGCCAGTTCTCGGCGCGCGTGGCGACCTGCTGGCACTCGGCGATGCGCGCTTCGTAGTGCAGGTCATCGCGCAACAGCGCCGACGTCTGTTCGACAAAATGCGGCATTTTTACCTTTGCCGCATTTTCCACTTTTTCACGAGCGGCTTCGATCTGCGCGATCGTCGGCCACGTTGGCGCCTGCAGCAGATCGGCGAATTCACTCCACGCATCGAGCGGCGGCCGACGAAAGACGGTCAGATCAATGGATTCGCGAGGTGGAGCGATAAAACGCATGCGCCTTTTCCACTCATCATTCCCGTGAAACGAGAATGATGGCTTCCAAGTCAAGCCCGTTGAGCGACCAGGCTGCCGGTCAAATCGTGCTCATCGGCATGCTCGACCCGCACCTCGACGAATTGCCCCGGCCTGAGCTTCTGCCCGTCGACGATATGCAGCAAACCATCGATTTCGGGAGCGTCGGCCGCGGTGCGCGCAACAGCGCCATCCTTGCCGGCATGGTCGACCAGGGCTTTCACCGTCGTGCCGATCTTGTTCTGCAACCGCGCCGCGCTGATCTGCGCCTGCTTGGTCATGAAGCGCTCGAGGCGCTCCTGCTTGACCTCCTCGGGCACCGCGCCGGGCAGGTCGTTGGCCTTGGCACCATCGACCGGCGAATAGGCGAACGCGCCGACGCGGTCGAGTTGCGCGGCATCGAGGAAATCGAGCAGTTCCTCGAACTCGGCGTCGGTCTCGCCGGGAAAACCGACGATGAACGTGCTGCGCAAGGTGATTTCCGGGCAGGCCTTGCGCCAGGCGAGCACGCGCTCGAGTGTCTTCGCACTCGCCGCCGGGCGCTTCATCAGCTTGAGGATGCGCGGGCTCGAATGCTGGAACGGGATGTCGAGGTAAGGCAGGATCTTGCCGTCCGTCATCAGCTCGATCACCTCGTCCACGTGCGGATATGGATAGACGTAGTGCAGGCGCACCCAGGCGCCGAGGTCGCCGAGCGCCGCGCACATCTCGGTCATGCGCGTACGCACTTTTCCATTCTTCCACTCGCGCTCGGCGTATTTGAGATCGACACCGTAGGCGCTCGTGTCCTGCGAGATCACGAGCAGTTCGCGCACGCCGCTCCTGACGAGCTTCTCGGCCTCGACCAGCACCTCGTCGACCGGACGCGAGACGAGGTCGCCGCGCATCGACGGGATGATGCAGAAGGTGCATCTGTGATTACAGCCTTCGGAAATCTTCAGATAGGCGTAGTGCTTCGGCGTGAGCTTCACACCCACGTCTTCGTTCGCCGCGCCGCGCTTGCGCTTCGCCGGCAGCAGGTCGATGTGTGGATCATGCCTCGGCGGCAACTGCGCATGCACCGCATTCATCACGCTCGCATAGTCCTGCGGGCCGCTGATCGCGAGCACGTCGGGATGCGCCTCGCGGATCACCTCGGCGCGCTTGCCAAGGCAGCCGGTGACGATCACCTTGCCGTTCTCCTCGAGCGCCTCGCCGATCGCGTCGAGCGATTCCTGAACGGCAGCGTCGATGAAGCCGCAGGTGTTGACCACGACCACGTCGGCCGCGTCGTAGCTCGGCACGATTTCGTAGCCCTCCACGCGCAGCTGGGTGAGGATGCGCTCGGAGTCGACCAGCGCCTTGGGGCAGCCGAGGCTGACGAAACCGACCTTTTGCGTACTTGAAGACATGTGCTTGATCGCATTCTGAAACTGCGGAATTATAGCGGACACGGGCAGTCTCCCGGCCGCTTTCACAAACCAGCGGGTCGACTCGCGGCCGGAGCGGGTGCAGGGTACGTTCCGCTTCCATGAAACGCTTGTGGGCCGGCTGGAGTGATGGCGAATGGATTCAGTGCGAAAACGGGCTGCCAGCTTGAGTTCGACCAGACACGCTGCGCCATCGCGCGCGCTTGCCATTCTGTGCGGCGCGACGGCGTGCCTCGTCATGGCACGGCCGTCCGCCTGCGCGGAAATGCCGCCGCGGGCGCAAGCGGTGACCATGGCGGCGCAGTTCGTGGATCAGGTCGATACCGTGTTGCAGCCGCTGCCGCGCATTGCCTGGCAACTCGGTGGCCTGCGCGGACGCATCAACGCCGAGTTCAGCCTCGCCGTGGCCTATGCCGCGCTGTCCGCGGATGCGCTCGCCAACCGCCACTGGCAGTCGCTGGACAAGGACGCAGCGATGGCAGGCGACGCCAGGCTGCGTGGCATCGCCCTGATCGCGCTCATCCAGAGCATGCTCGCCCAGGGCGACTACAGGCATGGCCAGGAACTTGCCGAAGCGTTGATGCGACTCGCGCGCGGCGCCGGCAGCGACGAGCTCAACGCCGCTGCCGAGGAATACCGAGGCGTGTTCGAACGCCGTCGCGGCAATCTCGACGCCGCGCTCGAACACGAGACCACGGCGCTGGCCCTGCGCCGCAAGAACAAGGACGCCGCCGGCGAAGCGACCGCGCTGACCAACCTCGGCACGATCGCACGCGACAAGGGCGACTTCGCCCAGTGCCTGGACTATTTCCTGCAGGCGCTCGCAATCCGCGAGCGCATCGACAATCGCCTCGACGTGGCCTACCGCAACGTCGCCCTGCTCTATCGCGAACTCGACGACACGTCGACGACCCAGGCCTATTTCGCCAAGGCCATCGACGCGGCCGCCCGTTACGCCCAGCCGGGCTACTACGCTTCGGTGCAGGGTGCCTACGCAGGCTTCCTCAATGACAATCGCGAATTCGAAGCGTCCCTCGCGGCGGCCAGCGAGGCCCTCGCGATCAGCGAAGCACTCGGCAACCGCCCCGCGATCGGTCTCGAACAGCTCGAAGTCGGCCGCGCCCTGCTCGGCCTGCGCAAACCGGACGAGGCCGCACCGCATTTCGACGTCGCGTTCGACATCGGCCACGAACTCGACCAGCGCGAGCTGATCGCGCGCAGCGAACTGGCCCAGGCCGAAATCGCGCTCGCCCACGGCGATCTGGCCGACACCCATCGTCTGCTTGACGAGGTCTCGCCGCGCCTCAATGCGGCGGGATTGAGGCCCTACCTCGCCCAGGCCTACTGGTTGCGCGATCTGCTCGCCGAAGCCGAGCACGACCCCGCCACGGCCCATGAATATGCCCACCGCCACGCCGGCCTGCGCGAGGAACTGCTTGGCGTGCGTTCCTCGCGCCTGCTTGCGGCGATCGAGGTGCGCAAGGCACGCGAGCAGAGCCGGCAGCAACTCGAACTCGCCGTGCGCAGCAACGAACTGAAGGAGGAGCGCCTGCAGCGCAGCCGCCGCGAGCGGTTCTACGGCATCGCCGCGATCGCCGCGCTCGTCCTCACCGTCGCCGTCTTCGCCGTGCTGCTGTGGCGTCTGCGTCGCCTCAATCTCGCCCTCGCCACGCGCAACGAACAGAACGACAGGCAACG
>NZ_DASVOK010000430.1:0-6645 GCF_036383415.1 Rudaea sp.
ATCACGGCGATGCAGGCATCGACGATCTCGGAGATGTTGTGCGGCGGCACGTTGGTCGCCATGCCGACCGCGATACCGGCCGAACCGTTGACGAGCAGGTTCGGCACGCGTGCGGGCAGCACGGTCGGTTCGAGATCCTTCTCGTCGTAGTTCGGCTGGAAGTCGACCGTTTCCTTGTCGAGGTCGGAGAGGATTTCCGAAGTCAGCCGGTCGAGGCGGCACTCGGTGTAACGCATCGCCGCGGCGTTGTCGCCGTCAACCGAACCGAAGTTGCCCTGGCCGTCGACGAGCGGATAGCGCAGCGAGAAATCCTGCGCCATGCGCACGAGCGCGTCGTACACCGACTGGTCGCCGTGCGGATGATATTTACCGATCACGTCGCCGACCACGCGCGCGCACTTGATGTAGGCGCGGTTCCAGGTGTTGTTCAATTCCTGCATCGCGTAGAGCACGCGGCGATGCACGGGCTTGAGGCCATCGCGCACGTCCGGCAGGGCGCGACCGACGATCACGCTCATCGCGTAATCGAGGTAGCTCTGCCGCATTTCGTCTTCGATGTTGACGCGAATGATTTCTTTGGCCAGATCCGCCATCGTGGAATTTTTCCCGGAAATTTTCTGCTCGGCGCGACGCTGCGCGCGGGTGCGAAATCAGGCGATTTCGAGTGTCACAATTCTACCATACGCAGGCGTTCTTCCGGCGAAATTTCGACCCGGAAAACCCTTGTGATTTCAATCGGTTGAAATACGGCGCTGACGAAACGAAATGCGTCGTTCAGACGACGTCGACAAACGTGAAAATCGCCGTCATTTCCGCGCGTGGCGGCGACCGAGCGACGAAGTGCTGCGCGTATGCCTAGGCCTGCGGCTTGCTGCGATAAATCCAGTAGCGCGAGGCGAAATAGTTCACGCCGAGCCCGGCCACGGAACCCGCGGCGACGGCGAGCGGCAGATGCGCGCCGTCCACGTCGAAGGCGAGCACGAGCGCCGAATAGGTGGCGAAGTTGCAGGCGAACCCGCCGCTCATCGCGAAGATGTAGCGCCACCATTCGCCGAAGCGTGAGTGATTGCGCATGCCCTGGAAGGTGAGGTTGCGGTTGAACAGCCAGGTGGCTGTCGCCGCGCACAGGAACGAAATCAGGCGCGCACTGAAGCGGTCCCAGGCGAAGCCGCTGACCAGAATCTGCAGCACGCCTGCATCGACGATGAAGCCGAGCACGCCGCCGACGCAGAAAAGAAGCAGCTGGCGCATCGCTCAGCCTTGTGCGCCGGCGAGCTTGGCCATGCCAGCCACATCCGGCCGCTCGATCGCGCCGCGTTCGGTGACGATGACGTCGATCAGCTCTGCCGGGGTGACGTCAAACACCGGGTTCCATGCATCCGCGTCGTCGACGACGGTGCGCTTGCCCGAGATCGAAAGCAGTTCCGCCGGATCGCGCAGTTCGATTTCGATATCGTCGCCATGCTTGGTCGCCATGTCCACGGTGGACCACGGCGCGACGACCATGAACTTGACCCCGTGGCGCTTGGCGCTGATCGCGAGCTGATAGGTGCCTATCTTGTTCGCCGTGTCACCGTTCGCGGCGATGCGGTCGGCGCCGACGATGACCCATTGCACGGCGCCGGATTTCATCAGGTGCGAGGCAGCCGAGTCGGCGATGAGCTTGGCCGGAATGCGGTCGCGCACGAGTTCCCACATGGTCAGGCGCGCACCCTGCAGCCACGGCCGCGTCTCGCCCGCGTAAACCTGTTTGATTTTTCCTGCGGCGAATCCGGCGCGGATCACGCCGAGCGCGGTGCCGAAGCCGGCGGTCGCAAGCGAGCCGGTATTGCAATGGGTGAGCACGCCGATACCGTGGGCGAAAAAGCCGGCGCCAATGCCACCCATCTTGCGGTTCGCAGCGAGGTCTTCCTCCTGGATCGCGCGCGCCTCGGCACTCAGAACGGACAGGACATCGCCCTTTGCCGCGACCAGCGCCGCGCGCATGCGCGCGAGCGCCCAGGCGAGGTTGACCGCGGTCGGGCGTGCGGCATTCAGCGTGTCGAACGTCGAGTCGAGCATGGCCGTGCCGATCGGGTGACCGGCGTCCTCGAGCCGCGCGGCCTGGAGCACGACGCCCCACGCGGCCGCGATGCCGATGGCCGGCGCGCCGCGCACGACAAGGTCCTTGATCGCCTGCGCCACCTCAATCGCGTTGCGGCACTCGATCTGCGTTTCGGTGAACGGCAGCTCGCGCTGGTCGAGCAGGCGCAACACGCCGCCGGCATAGTTCACGGCGCGGATCGTATCGTGGCGATCCAGATCGGCGGCAGCGAGTTCGGACATGGCAAATCACGGGAATCGGATAACGCTCAAGAATAACCCAGGATCGTTGCGCCCGCCTTGCCCGCATATGACCGAACCGCCGCGCAGCGCGAACGAATGCGATTTCCGCTAGCATGCCGCCATGCTGCGCATCAAACGCGAATCGCCCGACAAATTGCCGGCGCTCAGGAAAAGTACGCAGATAGCCGCCACGCGCGCCGACGACCTCGACGCGCAATTCGTCGCCCTGCTCCGACGCAAGGTCACGCGCGCCGCGCTGACCGGCGCGCTGACCGCGGCGATCGAGGCGATTCCCGGCCTCGGCCGCATGCTCGGCTTCGTCTTCGGCGAGGTACTCGACGCGAAATTCCTCGCGAGCGTGCAACGCGAGCTGGTCGAGGACACGTTCGCGCTGTACTCGTTGAAACTGCCCTCGACTCTGCACAACGAACTGATCACGCGCGTGCAGACGATGGGCACGAGCGCGAGCATCGCCGGCGACGTGCTCGTGCGCGGCGTGTTGCATCGTCTCGCCGGTCGCCTCGGCGGCGTGGTCACGCGGCGCTTCGTGCCGATCGCCGGCATCGTCTCCTCGGCAGTGAGCAATGCGAGCGTGACCTACGCGATCGGCAAGCGCGCGCAGGCCGTGGCGAAATGGAAGGACTCGCCGATCACCGGCATGCCCGATGTCGTGCGCGCATTCAGCGGCGTCGACGAGCGACGCGTGCTCGACTGGTCGGTCGATGCGGTGAAGACTTCGCTCGGGATGATCGGCGATGCGTTGCGCAGAATGGTGAGGTTTCGCAAAGGCGGCGATTCGAGCAAGGGCCAGAGCGAAGATCAGGAGCAAAGATAATTCGCCGGTAAAAAAAGCAAAAGCCCGCACAAGACGCGGGCTTTGCTTTTTACCGATCTGTATATTTGGTGGACGGTGTAGGGTTCGAACCTACGACCCCCGCCGTGTGAAGGCGATGCTCTACCGCTGAGCTAACCGTCCGTCGAACGCCATTGGCGACATTCTGCCCGGCGCAAATCGCGCGGGGCGCGCATTATTGCGCAGCGGCCGGCCCGACGCAAGGCAGCGTCCGGTATCGGTGATCAGCGTCAATCGATACACTAGCGCGATGATTGGTCCGATGCTTGCCGTAATTTCGCTGCTCGCCGCGCTCGCGCTGTGGCAGAACGCGCTCAAGGCACGCGACCTCGCGCGCGCGCTCGGGCACGATCTCTGCGCAAAGGCGGGCGTACAGCTGCTGGACCAAAGCGTGTCGCTGGCCGGATTCGGGTTCACCCGCAATGGCGACGGCCATTTGCGACTGCGTCGCAACTATCGTTTCGAAGTCAGCATCGACGGGCACGACCGCCATCGCGGCAGCCTGACGATGCTCGATGGCCGCCTGCGCGCGTGGAGCCTGCCCGTTGCCGAGGCGCAACCGGTCGTGCACGGCTCGAACGTGATCGAGTTGCCGCGTCGCCTGAGCTGAGAACCGGAGTACGGTTACTTCACGACGCGCAGATGCGGACCTTTCTTCGGCGCCGGGTCCGAAGGCGCGACGGAAGTGGCAGGTGTGTCTGCCGACCCGGGCGGCTGCGCAGCCGTCTGATCCTCGGCCGGGAACATCATGCCCTGGCCGTTCTCCTGCGCGTAGATCGCGAGGACCGCACTGATCGGCGCCTCGACGGCCTGGGAAACACCGGCAAAGCGCGCCATGAAGCGCACGCGATCGGCACCGAGTTCGAGCTGCGCGACCGCGCGCGCGGCGACATTGAGCACGACGCGGCCGTCCTTGATCGAGCTCTTCGGCACCTTGACCCCGGGTGCATTGGCATCGACGAGGATGTAGGGCGTCATGCCGTTGTCGGCGATCCACTCGTATATGGCGCGCAGCAGGTACGGGCGGTTGGAGGTCATTGTGGCGGTGGTCATGGTGTCGTCTCGCACGCGCTCAGAAGTTGCTTCTCAAGAGCGCAGTGCTTTCTCTTCTTCGGTCAGGCTGCGGGTGAAACCGGGATTGCGGAAAATGCGCTCGCCGTAGTCGTCGATCACGCGCGCCTCGCGCGGCAGCTCGACTCCGAGGCTCGGCAGGCGCCAGATCAGTGGCGCGAGCGCGCAGTCGGCAAGGCTCATCTCGGGGTTGAGGAAAAACTTGGCTGCCTTGAACAGCGGCAGGCTCGCGAGCAGGGTTTCGCGCAAACGCTTGCGCGCAGTATCGGCGGGACGGCCGCCCGCGGCAATCTGCTCGACGAACGGATACCAGTCGCGCTCCATGCGCACCATTCCCAGGCGCAGGCGCGCACGCGACAGCGGATCGATCGGCATCAGCGGCGGATGTGGATAACGCTCGTCGAGATATTCGCAGATCACGCCGGTTTCGTAGAGCACGAGGTCGCGATCGACCAAGGTCGGCACGCTGTGATAGGGATTGAGATCGACGAGGTCCTCGGGCGGCGACGCCGGGTTGACCACGACGAAGTCGTGGGCCACGCCCTTCGCCGCCAGCACGAGGCGAACTCGATGGCATTGCACGTCGTCGCGCGAGGAATACAGCGTCAGAACGGTACGCGATCGCGGATTCAAGACCATGCTGCGACTTCCCTCTGTGTCCCACGCCCCTGGGAGCCGATGTCGGCGGCTGCAGTGGCTCACCGCCACGTCATTGCAACAATTTACACCTACGCGAAGACGACGCCTAGCCTGAAAACGAAAACCGGCGCCGCAGCGCCGGTTTTGTGTCAGATCATGTGCAGACTCGAATCTCAGTGCACATCCTTCCAATATTCCTTGTTGAGCAGCCACGCGAGGAAGGTGAAGAACGCGAGGTACAGGATCGCCCACACGCCTACCGCCTCGCGCTTCAACGCCGCCGGCTCGCCGACGTACTGCAGGAACGCGGTGATGTCGCGCGCGGCGGCATCGAATTCCTCGCCCGACAGCTTGCCCTTGCCCGACAACTCCAGCTTCTCGATTGCCGGCTCTTCGCCCGGCTTGGCCGGTGCGTAGTGCGCGACCTGCGTGCCCTGCAGTTCCCAGAGCACGTTCGGCATCGAGGCACCCGGGAACACGGTGTTGTTCCAGCCAACCGGACGCGAAGGATCGAGGTAGAAGGACTTGAGGTAGGTGTAGATCCAGTCTGGGCCCTTCGCGCGCGCTTCGAGCGAAAGGTCGGGCGGCGCCTTGCCGAACCATGCCTGCGCGTGGTCCGCCGGCATGTTCGAGACGATCTGGTCACCGATCTTCGCGCCGGTGAAGGCGAAGTTGCTCAGCACCTCGTCGGGCGGCAGCTTGAGGTCGTCAGCCAGGCGCGAGTAGCTCTGGTACTTGATCGAGTGGCAGCCCGAGCAGTAGTTGAAGTACAGGCGCGCGCCGCGCTGCAGCGAGGCGACATTCGACACGTTGACCTGCGCCGACGCCATTTCCCCGCCTTCCGCCGCGCACGCTGCGGAGCCGGCGAGCGTCGCGGCCAGCAGCACGGCGACGCCGCGCGCCATTACGATGAGGCTTTGCATGATGGATGGGGTCCGCGTCGACTCAGGCATGGGTGGTCACCCGCTCAGGTACCGGTTTGGTCTTCTCGTACCCGAAGCGGGTGTAGACCCACAGGAAGATGAAGAAGCCGAAATAGATCGCCGTGAGCAGGCGCCCGAACGTGTTCTCGATGAAGGTCAGGTCGGCATTCGCGCCGAACAGTTCCGGAATCCATTCGGTGGTCTTGCCGGCGCCGATCGTGCCGAGCAGGAAGAACGCGACGGCGAAGACGCCGAGCGCGATCTTGAAACCGCGGCCGCGGTAGCGGATCGACTTGACCGTGCCGCGATCGAGCCACGGGATCAGGAACGGCGCGAGCACGGCGAGCAGCAGCATCAGCACGCCGAGGCCCTTGCTCGGGATCACGCGCAGGATCGCGTAGTACGGCGTGAAGTACCAGACCGGCTTGATTTCGGCCGGCGTGACCAGGTTGTTCGCCGGAATGAAGTTGTCATTCTCGAGGAACCATCCGCCGACCGTCGGCTGGAAGAAGATGATGAAGGCGCAGATCAGCAGGAAGAAGCCGACGCCGAACAGGTCCTTCACCGTGTAGTACGGATGGAACGCGATGCCGTCGAGCGGGATGTGCGTGTTCGGGTCTTTCTTCTTCTTGATCTCGACGCCGTCCGGGTTGTTCGAGCCGACTTCGTGCAGCGCCGCGATGTGCAGCACGACCAGCAGCAGCAGCACCAGCGGCAGCGCCACCACGTGCAGCGCGAAGAAGCGGTTCAGGGTCGCATCGGCCGGGTTGTAGTCGCCCATGATCCACTGCACGAGCGTGTCGCCGATCAGCGGCACCGCGCCGAACAGCGAGA
>NZ_DASVOK010000431.1:0-2295 GCF_036383415.1 Rudaea sp.
CGCGGCGTCGCGGGGCGCGTCGCTGCCGGATCGCGTATCGGGCTCCCGCGCACGACGCGCGTGCTCGACCGCGTCGGCATCATCATTCGCAACGGCTTCGTCTGGGCGCTGTCCTTGACCCTGATCCCCGGCCTGCTCGGCGGCTTCCTGCTCGCGCGCGGCTCGCTCCAGCGCGTGCGCCGCATCGAGACCGCAGTCGCGCCGATCATGCGCGGCGACCTCGGCGTGCGCCTGCCGATTTCCGAACGACGCGACGAAGTCGATATGCTCGCGAGCATCGTCAACCGCATGCTCGATCGCCTCGAAACGCTGCTCGGCGAGGTCAAGGGCGTGTCCGACAGCATCGCCCACGACCTGCGCACGCCGCTCACGCGCCTGCGCGCGCAGCTCTATCGCCTGCAGCGCGAGACGCCGGCCGACGACGCGCACGCGGCGACGATCGAACGCTGCATCGCCGATACCGACAACCTGCTCAACCGTTTCCGCGCGCTGCTGCGCATCTCCGAACTCGAGGACCTGCAACGCCGCGCGGGCTTCGGCGACGTCGACCTGCGCGAGAAGCTCGCGCGCGTGCACGAACTCTACTCGCCGCTGGCCGAGGACAAGCATATTGCCTTCGCACTCGAACTTCCCGCGACGCTCGCCAGCGTGCGCGCCGACGGCGGCCTGCTGTTCGAGGCGATCTCCAACCTCGTCGACAATGCGCTCAAGTTCACCCCCGACGGCGGCCGCGTCGTGCTGCGCGCGGTCGATGAGAAGGCCGGCCCGCGCATCGACGTGATCGACAGCGGCCCCGGCGTCCCCGCCGCCGAGCGCGAGGCGGTGCTGCACCGTTTCTACCGCACCAAAGCCTGCCGCAACGAACACGAATGCGAAGCCCCCGGCTTCGGCCTCGGCCTGTCCATCGTCTCGGCCATCGTCAAGCTGCACGACTACCGCTTCGAGATCGCCGATGCCGACGCGCCGCCCGGCACGCGTATGACGATCTACTGCTCGTCGAGCGAGAGCTGAGGGCGGCGTCCGCGGCACATGAAGAAAATTTCATCGACACGACTCCGCGCACAAACCGTTACCGGCATTGCGTTTTCGCGCGTTGCAGAGACCGCACCTCCCGTCGTTTAAACAATTCTTCATATCCGCGATGATGAAAACTTGCGGCGCGGCAGCATAATTGCCTCGGCAAGTTTCTGCCCCAAGGTATCCTCGTCCATGCAAGGCCTCGTTCGCATCGCGCTGTCGCGCCCGTACACGTTCGTCGTGCTGGCGCTGCTGATCCTCATCATCGGCCCGCTCGCGGCGTTGCGCACGCCGACCGACATCTTCCCAAACATCAATATCCCGGTGATCGGCGTTGCCTGGCAGTACACCGGCCTGCCGCCGGACCAGATGGCCGGGCGCATCACCACGCCGTTCGAGCGTGCGCTGACGACGCTGGTCAACGACATCGAGCACATCGAGTCGAACTCGTACACCGGCTTCGGCATCATCAAGATCTATTTCCATCCGGGCGTGAACATCGCCACGGCGAATGCGCAGGTGACGACGGCGGCGCAGACGATGGTGAAGAACATGCCGCCGGGTACGACTCCGCCGTTGGTCGTCAACTACAGCGCTTCGACCGTGCCGATCCTGCAGCTCGCGCTGTCGGGCAAGGGCCTCACCGAAGCCAACCTCGCCGACCTCGCGATGAACTCGTTGCGCACGCGCCTGGTCACCGTGGAAGGCTCGGCGATTCCGTATCCGTTCGGTGGCAAGGCGCGCCAGGTGCAGATCGACCTCGACACGGCGGCGCTGCTCGCGCGCGGGCTCACCGGTCAGGACGTGGCCAACGCGCTCGCCGCGCAGAACATTCTTACGCCGGTCGGCGCACAGAAGATCGACGCGTTCGAGTATGCGATCAACCTCAACAACGCGCCCTCGGATCTCAAGGACATCGCCGCGCTGCCGATCAAGACGGTCAATGGCGCGATGGTCTACATACGCGACGTCGCCAACGTGCGCGACGGCAACGCGGTGCAGACCAACATCGTCCACGTCGACGGCGGCCGCTCGGTGCTGATGAACGTGTTGAAAAGCGGCGCGACCTCGACCCTCGCGATCGTCGACGGGGTCAAGGCGATGCTCGAAGCGGTCAAGCCGTCGCTGCCGGAGGCACTCGTGGTCAAGGCGGTCGGCGACCAGTCGATCTTCGTGCGCAGCGCGATCGGCGGCGTGGCCAAGGAGGGCGTGATCGCGGCCGCGCTGACCAGCCTGATGATTCTGCTGTTCCTCGGCTCGTGGCGCTCGACCGTGATC
>NZ_DASVOK010000432.1:0-2055 GCF_036383415.1 Rudaea sp.
ACGCGTCACGGCAAGATACATTCGCCGTCGGTGCGACGATGCGCAGATCGGGGAATTGCCTGCGCAGCAGCACTGCGGCATCGAGGAAATCGCGACCGAGCCTGCTGATCTCGCCGAGCCGGCTGCCGGGCAACATCGCCAGCAGCAGCGCATCTTCGGGGATGCCGAGTGCGCGGCGCGCGGCGAGCTTGTCCGGATGCAGCGCGAACGCGTTGGCCAGCGGATGACCGACAAAGCGCGCGTCGACGCGGTGGCGCGCGTAGATCGGCGGCTCCATCGGAAACAGGCAGAGCACGCGGTCGGCGCTGCGGCCGATTTTCTCCGCGCGATTTTCGCGCCAGGCCCAGATCGACGGACTGACGTAGTGCACGGTGCGGATGCCGGCGCGCTTGAGTTTCCTTTCGAGGCCGAGGTTGAAGTCGGGTGCGTCGATGCCGATGAAGGCGTCGGGCTGTTGCTGCAGCGTGCGCCGAAATACCGCGCGACGCAGCGCGAGCAGCGACGGCAGGTGCCTGAGCACTTCGACCAGGCCCATCACCGACAGGCGCTCCATCGGCTGCCAGATTTCCATGCCCGCCTCGCGCATGCGCGCGCCGCCGATGCCGGCGAAGTGTGCGTTCGGGAAGCGCGCCTTGAGCCGCGCGATCAGGTCGGCACCGAGCAGGTCGCCCGAGGCTTCGCCGGCCACGAGGAGGAAGCGCGGCGCAGCTGGAGTCACCGCGCCAGCGGCCTTTGTCCGCGCTCGATGAAGTCGAGCATCGCGCGTACGTCTGGCTCGGACTCGGCGCTAGTGGCGAGCGCGGCGCGCGCTTCCTCGAGCGGCGACTTCGACACGTACAGCGCACGGTAGGCGCGCTTGATCGCGGCGATGCGCTCGGCGGAAAAACCGCGACGCTTCAAGCCTTCGGTGTTGACCCCGCGCGGGCGGCCGTAGTCGGCGGCCATCATCACGAACGGCGGTACGTCGCCGTTGACCATGCAGTTCATGCCGACGAAGGCATGCGCGCCGATGCGGCAGAACTGGTGCACGCCGGCGAAGCCCGACAGGATCGCGTGGTCGCCGATCTCGACATGGCCGGCGAGCGTAGCGTTGTTGGAAAACACCGTGTGGCTGCCGACGAGGCAATCATGCGCGATGTGCACGTAGGCCATGATCCAGTTGCCATCACCGATGCGGGTGACGCCGCCGCCGTCGCCGGTGCCGCGGTTGATCGTGACGAATTCGCGGATCAGGTTGTCGTCGCCGATGACCAGTTCGCCGCGCTCGCCGTGGTATTTCTTGTCCTGCGGGTCGCCGCCGACCGAGGCGAACGAGGCGATGCGATTGTTGCGGCCGATCCGCGTCGGACCCTGGATGACGACATGCGGCGCGATCTGCGTGCCATCGCCGATCTCGACGTCGGCGCCGATCACGCTGTAGGCACCGACGCCGACGTTCGCGCCGAGCTTGGCGCTGGCGTCGATTTGAGCGGTGGCGTGGATCATCAGTCCGTCTTCTCCGCGCACATCATCTCGGCTTCGGCGACCGGAGTGCCGTTGACCGAGGCGCGGCCGTGGAAGATCGCCATGCTGCGGATCATGCGCTTGAGTTCGATGTCGAGCGTGAGCTGGTCGCCGGGCACGACGATTTTGCTGAACTTGGCCTTGTCGACTTTGACGAGGAAGTAGAGCGGATGCGCGCCGGGTGCGTACTGTGAAGACAGGTGCACGAGCACGCCTGAGGCCTGCGCCAGCGCTTCGATGATGAGCACACCCGGCATCACCGGGAAGCCGGGGAAATGGCCCTGGAAGAACGGCTCGTTCATCGTCACGTTCTTGATCGCGGTCAGGGTCTTGCCGGCTTCGAACGCGAGCACGCGGTCGACGAGCAGGAACGGATAGCGATGCGGCAACATCTTGGCGATGTCGTGCGCCTCGATCGGCAGGGCGGGTTTGGTCTTCGTGTCGTTCATGGTTTTGCGTCCTTCTCCAGCGCTTGCACGCGCCGGTTCAACTCATCCAGATGTTTGAAGCGTGCCGCGTTGCGGCGCCAACTGCGATTATCCTGGATCGGGG
>NZ_DASVOK010000433.1:0-2445 GCF_036383415.1 Rudaea sp.
GATCGCTACACCGAGGGCTGGCCGGTGTTTTTGCGCTATCTCATGGGCGAGAGCGACGGTGCGCCCAAGAGCGCCGAATGGGCCGCCGCGATCTGCGGCATCGATGCCACGACGATCAGGACGCTCGCGCGGCGGCTTCCCGGGCGGCGCGCGCTGATCACCGTCTCGCATTCGTTGCAGCGCGCCGAGCATGGCGAGCAGCCGGTGTGGATGGGCATGGTGCTGGCGGCCGCGCTCGGCCAGATCGGCCTGCCCGGCGGCGGCTATGCCTATTCGCTCGGCGCGATCGGCTATTACGGGCGCAGAGTCAATGCCGTGCCCGGACCGACGCTCGGGCAGGGCCGCAACGGCGTCGCCGACTTCATTCCGGTGGCGCGCATCGCCGACATGCTGCTCAATCCCGGCACCACCTATCGCTACAATGGCGAGACACGCACCTATCCGGATATCCGCCTGGTCTATTGGGCCGGCGGCAATCCGTTCCACCATCACCAGGATCTCAACCGCCTGCGCAAGGCCTTTGCGAAGCTCGACACGCTGGTCGTGCACGAGCTCGCCTGGACCGCCACCGCGCGCCATGCCGACATCGTGCTGCCCGCGACGATGACGCTTGAACGTGAGGACATCGGCTATTCCAGCAACGATCCCTTGATGGTCGCCATGCACCGGATCGCCGAGCCGTTCGGCCTCGCCCGCGACGACTACGACATCTTTGCTGATCTTGCCGACCGGCTGGGCGCCCGCGAGCCCTTCACCGAGGGGCGCACGTCGCGGCAATGGCTGGAACATCTCTACGAGCCGACCCGCAAGGCGCTCGCCGCGCGCGGGCTCGAGGCGCCGAGTTTCGAGGAATTCTGGGAACGCGGCAGCCTGGTGGTGCCGCAACATCTCGACGATGGCGGCTCGCTGCGTCGTTTCCGCGAAGACCCGATCGCGCGACCGCTGCCGACACGAAGCGGCCGCATCGAGATCTTCTCGCAGAAGATCGCCGATCACGGCGATGCGGATTGTCCGGGCCATCCGGTCTGGCTCGAGAAATCAGACACGCCAAAGCCTGATACGCCGTGCTTCCTCGTCGCCAACCAGCCGGTGACGCGCCTGCACAGCCAGCTCGACTTCGGCGGCCACTCGCTGGACGCCAAGCATCGCGGCCGCGAGGTCGCGCGCATGAATCCGCGCGACGCCAAGCCGCGCGGCATCACCGATGGCGACATCATCCGCATTTTCAACGCGCGCGGCGCCTGCCTTGCCGCGGTGCATGTCACCGACGGCATCGCGCCCGGCGTGGTGCAGCTGCCGACCGGCGCCTGGTACGATCCGATGGACCCCGAGGAGGAGGCGTCGCTCTGCGTGCACGGCAATCCGAACGTGCTGACCCGCGACATCGGCACCTCATCCTTCGCGCAGGGCTGCACGGGGCAGCTGACGACCGTCGAGGTGGAGCGATTCAACGGCAATCTGCCGCCGATCCGGGCGTTCGATCCGGCGTAATTTCAGCGCCGGATCACGAACAAATCATCTGTTGGCGCTGGATGGCGCTCATGCGTTCGGCTACGGCATCACGACGTCGTCCCTGAGTTCTGGATTTGCCGAGATGCACCTGAAAACCCTGCTTCATCTTGCCGTCGCTGCAACCGTTACGCTCGGTTCGTCCAGCGCATGGGCGCAATCCGCCGCCGAGCCGGCCTACGGGCCGGAATTGCAGGGTTTCGACTATCCCTATCCGGTCGAGCACTATCGCTTCAGCTCGCAGGGACAGGAGCTCGACATGGCCTATCTCGACGTCAAGCCGGCGACGCCGAACGGCCAGACCGCGGTGCTGCTGCACGGCAAGAATTTCTGCGCCGCGACCTGGGACGGCACCATCAAGGCGCTCAGCGGCGCCGGCTATCGCGTGATCGCGCTCGACCAGATCGGCTTCTGCAAATCCAGTAAGCCGGAACGCTATCAGTTCACCTTCCAGCAGCTCGCCGGCAACAGCCGCGCGTTGCTGGCTTCGCTCGGGATCGGACATTCGATCATGGTCGGCCACTCGACCGGCGGCATGCTGGCGATGCGCTACGCGCTGATGTATCCGGACGCCACCGACCGCCTGGTGCTGGTCGATCCGATCGGGCTCGAGGACTGGAAGGCCAAGGGCGTGCCGTGGCTCAGCCTCGACGGCTGGATGCAGCGCGAGACGCGCGTCACCGCCGACAGCATTCGCGCCTATGAGCGCGCGACTTACTATGCCGACACCTGGGATCCGTCCTACGAGACGTGGGTGCAGATGCTCGCCGGCATGTATCGCGGGGAGGGCCGCGGCGCCGTGGCATCGAGCTCGGCGCGGCTCTACGACATGATCGCGACCCAGCCGGTGTTCTACGAATTCGAGCAGATCAAGCCGCCGACACTGCTGTTCGTCGGCGACAAGGACACCACCGCGATCGGCAAGGACACCGCGCC
>NZ_DASVOK010000434.1:0-2660 GCF_036383415.1 Rudaea sp.
TCATGGAATAGCGAAGTTCTGCTTCTGAAGCAGCACCGGGCGCGCTTTCGTGCCAGTTATGCCGTATCTATTTTATGATGCGACCGGCAAGCCGCCCGGCACGATCGCGTGGTAGAGCTTGGAAATCTGCTTGGAACAGGCAAAGGGAACGAATCAATGGCACGCGTGCGCTGTATCACCGAGATGGGCATGGGCGTCGATGTTCACGGGCGCGACGCCACCAAGGCCGCCAAGCGCGCCGTCTCCGACGCGATCCGCCATTCCAGCCTCGGCTTTGTCAGGATGCTGGGGAAGACGCCGCACGACATGTTGGTCGATGTCACCATCGGAGTTCCGAACCCGGATGCGGTCGACACATCGGCGGTCGCAAAGGAGCTCCCTTACGGGACGGTGACCGTCAAGGCGGTAAAAGGCGGACTGGAGATCCCGGCCGAAGGCGGCGGCGATGCCATCACCATTGCCAACGCGGCGGTGATCGTGAGTCTGGACGACGGCAAGTGAGCGGGGCGGCCGGCGGCGATGGCGCATGACGTAGGTCCTGGGCGCAGTGAAGCGGCTGCGCCGCTGACGTCAGAGCAGTTTCCTGTCGGCGACGGTCACGAACTCTATGTCGAGAGTGTCGGCCGCCAAGGTGGCATTCCGGCGGTATACCTGCATGGTGGCCCGGGATCGGGTTGCCAGCCTGATCATCGCAAGCTGTTCGATCCCGAGCGATTTCATGCCGTGCTGTTCGACCAGCGCGGCTGCGGCCGCAGCCGGCCGAAGGGCAGCCGCAACCACAACACGACGCAGCATCTTATCGCAGACCTGGAGAAGATCCGCGTGCGTTTCGGCTTCGCGCGCTGGATGGTGGTCGGCGGCTCCTGGGGCGCGACGCTGGCGCTGGCCTATGCGCAGGCGCATCCCGAGCGCGTCAGCGGCCTCGTGCTGCGCGCGACCTTCCTCGGCACGCGCGAGGAACTGGAAGATGCGTTCCTCCGGACGCTGCCGCAATTCTATCCCGCACTCTACGAGGACTTCCTCAATTTCTTGCCGGAGAACGAGCGCGCGACGCCGCTCGCCTCCTACTATCGGCGCATCCTCGATTCCAGTGTCGACGTGCACGGCCGCGCGGCGCGCGCCTGGCATGACACCGAGCGCACGCTGTCGGAACACGCACCGAAACAGACGCGGCTCGACCTGCAAAAGACGTCCGGCGTGCTGCCCTCGACGCCGTTCATGGAGGCGCACTATTTCGCCAATGACTGCTTCATGCGGCCGAACCAGTTGATGGACGAGGCCGGCAAGCTCGCCGGCATTCCCGGCATCATCGTACAAGGCCGCTACGACCTCTTGTGCCCGCCCGCCACCTCGCACGCACTCGCCGCGCGCTGGCCGGACAGCGAGGTCCGCATCATCGATGGCGCCGGCCACATCCTCTACGATCCCGGCATCCGCAACGCCGTGATGAAGGCGATCGCCGATTTGGCGGCGAAGGCGTAGCCGGCGCCACATCAGACCCAATGACCGATCGAGCGCTCGATTTTCCTGCCCTGACCAAGCCTGTTGCCGTGTTCGACGCCGGCATCGGCAGCTATGCAGCCGTCGCCGCCTTGCAGCGCGCGCTTCCTCGGCAGGACCTCGTCTATTTCGCAGATCGTGCGAGCTTTCCCTACGGCAGCAAGAGCCGGCAGGAGCTGCTCGACACGATGCGGCGAACCTTTGATTTCCTGCTTCGCTTCGATCCCGCCGCCATCCTCGTTGCGTCGAACGCTCCTTCGATCACCGTCCTCGACGATCTCAAGGACATGGTTTCCGTGCAGGTGTTCGGGGTGCGTCCGCCGGTGAAGGAGGCGCTTGCGCAGGCAAACGGAAACATCGCGATTCTCGGCGTGAAGTCGCTGGTCGAGAGCGCGGAGATGCGCGCCTTTGCCGCGACCGAGGCCGGCGATCGGGTACGGCGCGTTCTCTTCGTCAACGCCTCGCCGCTCGTCGACCTGGTCGAGAGCGGCGCCTTCCTGTTTGACCAAGTCGGCGTTCAGCAGAAGGTCGATGCGTTTATCTCAGAGCTCGACGCACGGCATGCTGACATCGGTGCGATGACGCTATCGAGCACGCATCTGCCCTGGCTTCGCAGTTTCCTCGAGCGCTCCGTCGAGGGACGGCCTCTGCTCGACCCGCTGGACAGCGCCCTTGGTGCAATCGGGCCGGTGGCTGTCGAAGGGCAAGGGCGGGTCCTTGGGCTGGTCACCGAGAACGACCGCTACACGGCAAGCGACTTCCAGCGCATGCTCGACCGGCTCGGGATTGCGCTGCCGCTGCGGGTCGTTCCGCATCCGACTTGAGACCAGGGCAGAGGCGGCCGCCGTCGCGCGATTTCTGTATAATGGAAAAATATCGCTGAGTTGCCCGACGAGTCAAGGTGCCGTGCCGAATACCGGCAACCGGCTACTTTGCATGGGGTTGTTTTCGATATTTTTGCGGTGCCCCCTCAAACCAGGTTCAGATCCTTCGGCTTGATGCCGGTGAAGATGCGCTCGAGGCTCGCCTGCTGCAGGCCGTAGACGTGCTGGATCAGGCCGGCGAAGAACGCCTTGTAGTCGGTCAGAACAGGGAAATCGCGGTTCTGGAACAGCGTCGCCTGCGCGACCTGGACCTGCTCGCCGGCCATGCGCCCGCCG
>NZ_DASVOK010000435.1:0-3195 GCF_036383415.1 Rudaea sp.
GCTGCTCATCTTCCGCGGTGACTACCGCTGTATCCACGATCACATCGCCGACACCATCGTGGTCAAGGCCTGACCGCCGGTCCAGCCGCATGCTCGACACCGTCGCGCAAGTGCAGACGCCCGAAGGCATCGCGCTGCCGCTGCGCACGGCCGGGCCGATGCCGCGCGCGATCGCCTGGGCGGTCGACGCGGCGATCCGCGTCGGCGTGATCTGGATCGTGTCGATCCCGATCATCTTCGTCGGTCGTTCGGGCCGTGGCCTCTACGCGATCGCGCTGTTCGCCGTGCTCTGGTTTTATCCGGTGCTGTTCGAGGTGCTGCGCGACGGGCAGACGCCGGGCAAGCGCGTGATGCAACTGCGCGTGATCAACGCGAACGGCACGCCGGTGACCTGGCTGGCCTCGTTCCTGCGCAATCTCATGCGTACGGTCGATATGCTGCCCGTGTTCTATGGCTTCGGTCTGGTGACGAGCTTTGCCGATGCGCGCAGTCGCCGTCTCGGCGACATCGTCGCCGGCACGCTCGTCGTCTACGTCGATGCGCCGCGCAAGGCGGTCGAGGTGCCGTTGGTGCCGGTGGTATTGCCGTCGCACGTACTCAAGCTCGACGAGCGCGCCGCCGTGGTCGAATTCGCCGAGCGCGCGGGCCAGCTCACGCCCGAGCGTCAGGAGGAACTCGCTGACCTGCTGCCGGCGCTGACCGGCACGCGCGGCACGCTCGCGGTGCAGCGCCTGTTCGGCATCGCCAACGGCATCCTTGGGCGGCGTTGAACAATGCAGCAGGAAGCTTTCCAGGCACGGCACGGGCAGGAATGGACGAGGTTCGAGGCTTGGCTGGCCTCGCGCTCGCGCGCGACAACGCCGGCGAAGGGCTCTGCCGATGAATCGTTCGACGATGTCGATTTCCCTGCCGCGTATCGCCGCATCTGCCAGCAGCTCGCACTGGCCGAGAAGCGCGGCTACAGCCAGGCGCTGACGCGGCGCCTCGCCGATCTCGTCCAGCGCGGCCATCTCGTCTTGTACCGGCCGCCGCCGCCGCGGCTCGCACGCGTCGCCGATTTCTTCGCCGCGGAATTCCCGCACCTCGTGCGCAGCCAGTGGCGAGCGATGGTGGTGGCGGCGGCGCTGTTTTTCGCGCCGCTCATCGGCGCGATCGTACTGCTGCAATACCGGCCCGAACTCGTGCACTCGCTGTTTTCGCCCGACCAGATCGCCGAGTTCGAGGCCATGTATGACCCTGCGGCCGCGGCCAAGGCGCTCGGCCGCAGCAGTGGCACCGATCTTGCGATGTTCGGCTTCTATATCCTCAACAACGTCAGCATCGGTTTCCGCACGTTCGCGAGCGGACTCGTCGCCGGCGTCGGCTCGGTCGTCGTGTTGCTGTTCAACGGCGTCTTCATCGGCGGCATCGCCGGCCACCTGACCGCGATCGGCTACGGCGGGCCATTCTGGCGCTTCGTCGCCGGCCACTCGGCGCCGGAATTGCTTGCGATCGTGATCTCGGGCGGCGCCGGCCTGCAGATCGGCATGGCGCTACTCGCGCCCGGGCGGCGCACGCGCGCACGCGCGCTGGCCGAGTCCGGCGTAATCGGCGCCAAGCTCGTGCTCGGCGTGTTCGCGATGCTCGTGTTCGCCGCGTTCATCGAAGCCTACTGGTCGTCGATCGCGTGGATGCCGAGCGTGGTGAAGTTCGGCTTCGGCGCGTTGATGTGGAGCGGCATCTTGCTCTGGCTGTGGCGCGGCGGGCGTGGCCGCGAGGCGACGGAAGGAAAGAGCTGATGCGTGTCGACCAGCTCAACATCGCCTTGCGCCCGCGCACCCCGTGGGAAGCGGCCGATCTCGGCGTGGCGCTCGTGCGCGCGCATGCGCTGCGCATCTACGCCGCATGGGTGCTGATCACCTTGCCGGTGTTCGCAGTGTTGAATCTCGTGTTTTTTGCCGTCGATCGGCCGTGGTGGGCGGCGCTCGTGCTGTGGTGGTTCAAGCCGGCGTTCGATCGCATCCCGCTGTTCGTGATCTCGCGCGCGGTGTTCGGCGAGGTACCGACGCTGCGCGAGACGCTGCACGCGCAACGCGATTTCGGCCGCCGCGCGCTGCTGCCATGGCTGACCTGGCGGCGCCTGCATCCGGGTCGCGCGATGCTGATCGCGGTGGACATGCTCGAGGCGCCGACCGGCGCGCTGCGGCACACGCGCGTGTCCGTGCTCGCCCAGGTGAGCGCCTCGCCGAACATGCTGCTGACCCTGCTCGGCGCCAACATCGAGGCCGTGCTGTTCTTTTCGTTGATCGCGCTCGGGCTCATGTTCGTGCCGGTCGAATTCTTCAGCGACTCGGTCAAGGCGACGTGGCAGACGCTGTTCGAGAATCCACCGGCTTGGGCCGAGGTGCTGGCGAATTTCCTCGCCTGGATCGCGATGAGCGCGGTCGAACCCTGTTTCGTCGGTGCCGGCTTCGGCCTCTATCTCAATCGTCGCGTGCAGCTCGAAGGCTGGGATATCGAACTCGCGTTCCGGCGCACGGCTGCGCGCCTGGCGCAGGGCGCCGCCGTGCTGGCGTTCGTCGTCATCGGTGCCTGCATGATCGGTGCGGCGCATGCGGCCGACGATGGCGACGAATTCGACAAGAAGATCAGGCAACTGATCGAGCGCCCACGCGTGGACGAGGACGAGAAGGCCAAGGCGCCGACGCTCGAACAGCTGCTCGGCGAAGCGCATCGCAACGAC
Organism: Rudaea sp.; assembly: GCF_036383415.1. Lineage (GTDB taxonomy): Bacteria > Pseudomonadota > Gammaproteobacteria > Xanthomonadales > Rhodanobacteraceae > Rudaea. The sequence goes on from NZ_DASVOK010000435.1 coordinate 2,723, forward strand.
GGCAAAAGTTTTCGCGATTCGGTCAGGCAGGCCTACGTGGGCGACGACCTCGATCCGCACGAAAATATGTGGGAGTGGAAGCGGCGCATTCCCGAGCCCGAGAAAAAGGACACGCCTCCGGTCAAGCTGCCCTGGTGGGCCGAGGGGCTGGGGCGGATCGTCGGTTTTATCGCGCAATTCGGTCTGTGGATCCTGTTCGCGCTGCTGATCGTTTTCCTGATCGCCAAGCACCGCGTCTGGCTGCCGTGGATTTCCGCGCGCATCGCCGGCGCACGCACGCCAGACGAATTGATCCTCGGCGACGAACCAAGCGCACCTGCGGCCTTGCCCGACGATCTCGCCGCGGCCGTACGCGCGCTCTGGCGCGAAGGCCGCGTGCGCGAGGCGCTCGCTCTGTTCTATCGCGGCTCGGTGGCGAGGCTGGTCGAGATTTCCGGCACGCCGCTGCCGCCCGGAGCGACCGAAGCCGACTG
>NZ_DASVOK010000436.1:0-1859 GCF_036383415.1 Rudaea sp.
CGATCGCGCGGGCGAACCACCCTAGCCTGAGCCGCGCGATGAAGACGGACAAGGCCATCTGGTACGTCTCGTTCGCCGTGAGAAACCCTGACGCCGGACACCACCGCTTCGCGCGCCAGACCCGCACCTTCACGACCGAGCGGGATGCCAAGGCGTTTGCACGCACGCTGCTCGAACAAACTCAGGACGTCAGCGCCGGAACGATCAATCCACACACGCCGAGACGCGTGATCGCGCCAGCCGCGATCGCGGCCTGGGCCGGCGAGAGCTGAGGTTTACTTCCTACAAGAAGCGGGACGGCGCGAATGGCGCAATCGGGATCTCCGGCGCCTTGCCGCTGAGCAGTTGCGCGACTAGCCGGCCGGTGCGGGCCGAGCCGACCAGGCCGACATGGCCGTGGCCGAACGCATAGACCACGTCGCGCGAGGCGCGGCTATGGCCGATGCAGGGCCGTCCGTCGGGCATGCTCGGGCGATGGCCGAACCAGGTCTTGATCCGTGAAGGTGGAATATCCTTCGGCAGTTTCGGGAACATGCTGAGGAGATGCTGGCGCAGGATCTCGGCGCGCTTCCAGTTCGGCGCGGCGTCGAGCCCGGCGATCTCCACGGTGCCGGCGGCGCGCAAACCCTTGTCAGTCCAGTTGACCACCATCTTGGCGTCCGAGGCCATCATCGAATTGCGCGGTCCGGATTCCGGATGCTCGATCATGACGTGATAGCCGCGCTCGGTCTCGAGCGGAACGGGATCGCCGACGGACGCTGTCAGCTTCCTTGAATGCGCGCCGGCGGCGACGACCGCGGCATCGCAAGCAATCTCACCGGTCTCGGTGAGGACGGCGACGAGCTTATTGCCGTTGAGCTTGAGACCGGTCGCTTTGGCGCGCACGAGCTTCGCTCCGCTTGCCAGCGCGTGCTGGGCAAGCGCCGCAACGTAAGCGCCGGGATCACGGCAGCGGCCGGCCTCCTCCACCACCACACCGAACGTGTAGCGCGGATGCAGATCCGGCTCGCGTTGACGCATTTCGTCGGCACTGAGCTCCATCCATGCGACGCCGACCTTCTTGCGCAGGCGCCAACCGAGATCGTTGTCGAAATTGCCTCGCGACGGGAACACGTGCATCACGCCGTTGCGCTCGACCAGCTCAGGCACGCCGGCTTCTTCCGCCAGCTTTCTGTGCAGCAACGGCGCATCCTTGAGGAGATCGCGTAGCGCAAACGCAGTCTTCTCGACCCGCGCCTCGGTCCAGCCCGAGAGCAGATACCTGATCAGCCAGGGCAGCGCCTTCGGCAGATAGGACCAGCGGATCGCGAGCGGACCGAGCGGATCCATCAGATAGCCCGGCACCTTTTTCCAGACGCCCGGCTCGGCCGGCGGGATCACCGAATGCGAGGAGAGCCAGCCGGCGTTGCCGTAGCTCGCCGCCTGTTCGCCACCGGGTTCGCCCGCGTCGATCAAGGTGACGCGATGACCCTCGCGCAGCGCCTCGATGGCGCTGATCACGCCGACCGCGCCGGCTCCGATGATGGCGACGTGGCGGACTTCCGACATCGCTTACGCCTTCGCCGCCGGCGTAAAGTCCTTGCCGACCGAGATTGCGCGCGGATCGATGATGCAATGAACGATCGACGGCTTGCCCGAAGCGAGCGCACGCTCGAAGGCTGGTGCGAACTCGTCGGTACGCTCGACGCGCTCGCCATGGCCGCCGAACGCCTTGGCGTACATCGCAAAGTCGGGGTTCTTGAGCTGGGTGCCGACGACGCGACCGGGATAGTCGCGCTCCTGGTGCATGCGGATGGTGCCGTATTGCGAGTTGTCGACGACGATCACGACCAGCGGCGCATCGTACTGCACGGCGGTCG
>NZ_DASVOK010000437.1:0-4659 GCF_036383415.1 Rudaea sp.
TCGAGTTCTGGTTCCTGCAAAGACGCCAAACGCTGCGAACAGGGATCAGATTAGAACCGCTGCGAACTTCCGCGTGACGGACTGCGACAAACGATTGTTTGCCAATTGATTGGCGAAATCCGCCGGCTGCGACACAATAGGAGCGAAACCGCGCCGTCGTGAACGAGGAGCCGCCCCGGATGAAGCTGGGAGTGGCGTGATCGACGCGGGATTGTTCGATCCCGCATCCATACGCATGGCGGAACATCGCCTGGCTGTTGTACTTCGACCAGGGGTAGTCGAGTGACACTGTTTACCGGCAAGTGGTCGGTTGCAGCGAAGGCTCTGGCGACGGCGCTGGCCATGGTCGCCGCCGGCCGCGTCGCCAATGCGCTCGCCACCGCGGCCAACCCGTATACCTTGCTCTGGCCGGTTGCGGGTGTGGCCCTGCTGTGCGTCTATTACTGGAAGCGGCCGGCCCTGGCCGGCGTCCTGATCGGCGCGCTCGCTGTCAACCTCAGTTCCGACTGGCAATGGTTCAGCCTGCTCGGCGCGCAAGGCAAGCGCGAATTCGCCGGCATCTCGCTGGCGACGATCTCCCTGGCCAGCGTGATCCAGACGTGGCTGTCGACGCGGGTCTTGCGCCACTACATGCCGGCGCTGCGCGACGGTTCGCTGTCCGCCTCCGGATGGTCGTCGATGCTCCTGCTTGCCGGCCCGGCCGCCTGCCTGCTGAAGATGGCGGTGCTCGCTCTCGCTCTTGGCTGGATCACGCTGCCGATCCGTACCGAGAACATCGCATTCGCGGCTGCGATGTGGGTATCGACGACGCTGGCGATATGGATGGCGGTGCCACTGATCGCGATCCGCGAACTGCGTCTGGACCTGCCGAAATTCGCCCACAACCGCTTGCGCAACCCGTGGATTGCGCTTGTGCTAGTCGCGCTTCCGGCGTGGGCGCTTGCCGCCTATGCTGGTGCGCAGCAGGCGACGCGCGAGCAACAGCGTTTCAGCGAACTCGGCGCCGCCTTCAGGGCGGGGATTCAGGAAGATCTGCAAATGGCCGAGCAGAAGCTCACCGCATTGCGCGCCTACTACCGCGTGACCGGAGAAATGTCGCAGGATCGGTTCACCCAGTTCGCCAATGAATTGCTCGAACGCACGCCGCTGCTGATCGGGCTCAATTGGGCTGGTAGGGTTGGCGATGACCAGCGCGCCCGCGTCGAAGCGGCATTGACGGCGGAGCAGGGCCGCGCCGTGACGCTGAGCCAGCTCGACGCCGAAGGCCGGCTCGTCGTGGCGCCGCGTCGTGCCGAATATTGGCCGCTGCTGCGCATTGCACCGGATGCACGCAAATCGCTGCTGGGTTTCGATCTGGCCTCGGAGCCAAACCGGCGCAAGGCCGTGTTCGCCGCGCAGGACGGAACCTTGACCGCATCCTCGCGCGCCATGTCAGCGCAGGCGGGCACGCGCATGCCCGCGGTATTCCTCTATCTCGCCACCGCGCAGCCGCGCGGCGTCGTCATTGCTCCGCTGCGGATCGACACCTTGCTCGGCGCGCAGCAGGCAGGGCAGGAATTGCTCGCCGAGGGCCACGGCCTCGTGCTGGGCAATGCCGACAGCGGCGTGCTCGCGCAGATGGAGTCGCAGCCGGGAACGTTGAGTCGTGCCGATCCGCAGCTCGCGCTGCGATTCGACATCAAGGTCGGCGCCGACAAGTGGTATCTCGACGTGACCACGGTCAAGGCCGCCCTGCCGTACCTGAGTGCACCGCTGTGGTGGCTGGGACAGGCCCTGCCGCAGATCCTGTGCGTGCTGGTCGGCCTGTTCCTGACGATGATCAGCGTCAATGACCGGCAGATTTTCCATCTCGAACGCTACTACGCCGGCTATGTCGAGCATCACCGCAGGGAGACCGTGCAGCGCAGCCTCGCCGCGGCCGACGTCGATGCGGCGATCGAGAGTGCCTGGAACGCGCGCGCGTTCGCGGCGCAGTTCGAGCCGATCGTCGACATGCGCAGCGGCGAGATTCGTGGCGTCGAAGCCCTGCTGCGCTGGCATGGCGCGCCCGAGGGCGTGACCACCTGCGACGTCATCGACTGGGCCGAGCGCAACAACCTGATCGGCCAGCTCGACCACGAGATGCTCGTCGCGACGCTGCGCGCGGCGGCCGACTGGCCGCTCGTGCGCCTGCCCGGGTTCGCGATCTCGGTCAATGTCTCCGCCAGCGACATGCACGATCCGCATTGGGCCACACAGATGCTGCACGAGCTCGCCCGGCATCGCATCCCCGGACGCAACCTGTGCGTGGAAATCACCGAAGGCGTGCTGATCCGTTCGGATGACGGCGTGCTGTCGCAACTCGATGCGCTGCGCGCGGCCGGCGTACGCATCGCGCTCGACGATTTCGGCACCGGCTATTCGTCGATCGCCTATCTGCGCCAGTTGCCGGTCGACCGGATCAAGCTCGACCGCCTCTTCGTCTCCGACCTGGTGCAGGACGACAAGGCGCGCCGCATCGTCGCCAGCGTCCTCGCGCTCGGCCATACGCTCGACATCGATCTTGTCGCCGAAGCGGTCGAGGACGCGGGCACCGCACGCGTGCTCGAAGCGCTCGGTTGCCGTTTCGCCCAGGGGCGTTTCTACTCCGAAGCGCTCGATGCGCAGGCCATGCAGGATCTGCTGCAGCGTCAGACCAAGGTGCACGCGCAGCGCGTACGCGTCTGAGCCCGCGGCTGCTTCAACGCGGCGACTTCAATCGGCCTCGCGTACCGGATGCTTGGCCAGCTTGCGCTGCAGCGTGCGCCGGTGCAGGCCGAGGCGGCGCGCGGTCTCGGAGATGTTGCCCTCGCATTCGGTCAGCACGCGATGGATGTGTTCCCACTCCAGCCGCTTCAGCGGCGGTGGCGCATGCGGCAGCGCGACCTCGTCGTGCGCACCCGCGGTGTGCTGCGTCTCCAGCAGCGCGGCGACGATCGCGTCGGCATCGACCGGCTTGGCGAGGTAATCGTCGGCGCCGCGCTTGATCGCCTCGACCGCGGTCGCGATCGAGGCGTAACCGGTCAGCAGCAGGATGCGCAGCTCCGGTCGCAATGCCTTGAGTTCGGGAATCAGCGCGAGTCCGTTGTCTGCGCCAAGCTTGAGGTCGAGCACGGCGAACTGCGCGGGTTCGGCGCGCAAGTGCGCGCGTGCCTGCGCGGCGTCGAGGGCGATGGCGACGGCGAATCCGCGCGCGCCCAACGCGCGCGCGAGCACGCGCGTGAACACCTCGTCGTCGTCGATCAGCAGCACGCGTTTGAGATCGGGCGGAGCGGAAGTCATGGACGGGTCGCCAAGGGCATTTGCGCAATTTTACAGCGGTGAGCCGCGCAGTGCCGACAAGGGCAGGGTCAGTCGCGTCAGCGTGCCGCCACGGGGTGGGGACTCGACGTGCAGGCTGCCGTGCAGGCGTTCGATCGTCGCGTTGGTCAGGGCGAGGCCGAGGCCAAGGCCATCACGCTTGGCCGAGACGAAGCGCATGCCGGCGGCTTCGCGCACGACCTGCGGCAGGCCGGGGCCGTAATCGCGCACCTCGATGACGATGTCGGTGTCGGTGGCACGCGCGGCAAATTCCACTTTCGTGCTCGCGGTCAGCGTCGAGGCATCGGCGGCATTGTTGAGCAGGTTGAGGATCGCATGGCGCAGCGCGGGCACGATGCGCAGCCGCGGCGGATGCTCGGCGTCGGCCAGGGTGATGTCGAGCGTGATCGCCGGGCGCAGCAGGCGGAAGCGTTCTGCGCAATCGGCGACGAATTCGGACAAAGTCTGCACCTGCGCCTGCTCGGTCAATTGCGCGCTGCCGACCTGGACGAGTTCGCGCAGGATGTCGCGGCAGCGTTCGGCCTGGCCGGCGAGCAGGGCCAAGTCCTCGCCGAACGGCGTGTCGGCCGGGTGCTCGCGACGCAGTTCGCCGACGAGAGTGCGGATCGTCGACAGCGGCGTGTTCAATTCATGCGCGGCGCCTGCGGCCTGGGTCGCGATCGCGAGGATGGCCTCGTCGCGCAGTGCGCGCTCGCGTTCACGCTGGGCGAGAGTCTCGCGCCGGCGCAGGTCGCGCGCGAGACGCCAGATGAAGAAGCCGAGCAGCACCGCGCTGATCGCGAAGTTCACCGCCATGCCGAGCACGTGCAGGTTGAAGTCGCGTTCGTTGGAGTCGATGGCGTCGTGCAGGGCATGGCTGGCGATGTCCGGCAGCGGCTCGTGCCGAACCAGCACGACTAAGTAGGCGAAGCAGGCGATGCCCACGCTCGCGGCGAGGTGGCGAGGCGACAAGGTCATCGCGGCGAGCGCGATCGGCACGATGTAGAGCGAGATGAACGGATTGGTCGCGCCGCCGGTCAGGTAGAGCAGATAGCAAAGCACGCCGGTATCGACGGCGAGATGGGCGACGACCTCGGTTTCGCCGACCGGCCACGGCTGACGCAGCCGCCACCAGACGAAGACGTCGAACGCGGCGAGCGCGCCGATGCCGGCGAGCAGCGCGCCTTCGGCGATCGGCAGCATGAGCAGGTGCGCGACCGCGAGCACGGTGACGAGCTGCCCGACCACGGCGCAGACGCGCAGCCACGCCAGCGTCGCCGCCAGTGCGCGCGGGCTGTAGGGTGTGGCCGGTCGCATCGGGGGCAGGCTGGGCATGGGCAA
>NZ_DASVOK010000438.1:0-10272 GCF_036383415.1 Rudaea sp.
GGTCGCGACGATGTGCAGCGCGCGCGTCTCGCTGCGCCCGGGCAGCACCACGCGCGCCGGCAGCACCTCGGGTTCGGTGCGTACGTTCTTCGCGTCGTTGACGTCGATCTCGACCGTGATCGGCCCGCCCGTGCTGTTGACGAAGACGATCGTGCGATCCTCGTCCGTGCCGTCCTCGCGCGAGCGCAGCAGCGGCTGCGCATCCGTGTGCACGAGCGTGGACTTCACTCCCGGCGTATTGTCCGGCGGCTTCACGTCGGTGAAATGCACGATGCCCTGCGCATCGGTGTACTGGTACATGTGCTTGGCCTGTGCGGCCACGGCAACGCCGGCGAGAGCGAGTGCCGATATCGTCCGGAACAGATTTGATGCGCGTTTCGTCTGCACTTCCGACTCCGCCAGAAAACCTGGGCTACGGCCGCGCGGGCGCCTCATGCAGCCCGTTCCACAGCACGTCGAGCAACTCGCCTTTCGGGTCTTCGTCCTGCTCCCAGTACATGATGCCACCCAATTCATTCGACCGGACGAACGCGGTCTTCGCTTTCAGCGACTGCGCATCTTCGTAGCTGATGAAATGCCTGGTCTTTTCGTTCCACAGGAACGGCGCCTGCGCTACTGTGTCCCAGTGCCGCCGGTAGCCGTTCCTGTCGATGAAGTCGGACTCGAGCTTCTTCCAGCCGCGATAGGCGACGAAACGCCCGTAGCGCTGGTAAAGGCCGTCGTGGGCCGGCTCGACATCGGCGAATTCGCGCCCGTAGAACGCGGCGCCAAGGACCAGCTTGCCCGGAGCAACGCCGGCGGCGAGAAACTGCTGCACGGCGCGATCGGCCGTGCGCGCCGTCGGCGGCGTCAGCGCAGACGCATGCAAACCGCTATGGTGCCCGGTCGTCGGGGTCAGACCGTTGACGAAGTCGTAGGTCATCAGGTTGAACGAGTCGATCTGCTTGTCGACGGCGGCGATGTCGATGTGATCGACGAACTCCGCATCGGCCACGGCGATGCTGAGCGTGTAGCGATCCGCGCCGCGGCGGCCATCGCGCGCGGAAGCCGCGTCCAGCGCCGTGCGAGCCGCGGCGAGCAGCGCGGTGAAATTGCCGCGGTCGTTCTCGCTCGATGCGATGCCACTTTCATGGTGGCCGGGATATTCCCAGTCTACATCGAGCCCGTCGGCATGCTGCGCGCGAACCATCGCCACCGCGCTGCGCGCGAAACGCTGCCGGCCTTCCGCCGTCGCGGCTGCCTCGGAAAATCCGCCCGCGCTCCAACCGCCGACCGAGATCGTCACGCGCAATCGCGGATGACCCACCTTCAGTGCGAGGATGTTCTGCAGACGCGGCTTTGCGGCATCGGCGAGCGTGACTTCGCCATCGGCTACGTGAGCGAAAGCGAAAATCAGCGTGTCAACCTTGCCGGCGTCCCAGGTGTCGCTCGCATTGCGTACGCCGACGTAGCCGACGATGCGTGGTCGTGCGTGCGCCGTCGCCGCGAAAACCAGTAGCGCTGCGACAAGAATCCAGCTTGAGAACTTCAGCATGACGTTGTCGATGACGTTCTCAAGCGACACGCGCATGCGTGGCTTTGACCCCGACCAGCGCGTTCAGCGGCATCCCGAATTCGTCGTGCAATTTGCGGATCATGGCGAGGCTCAGGCCGCGCTTGCGATTGAGCACCTCATACACGCGATTCACGCCGCCGATCGCCGCGGTCAAGTCGCGCGCCGTCAACCCCGCCTGCTCCATGCGGAACTTGATTGCCTCGATCGGATCGGCCGGAAGCACCGGATGATGCTTGGCTTCCCACGCCTCGATCAACGTGATCAGCGCATCGAAATGCGCGCCTTCCGCGCTGTCGGGATCGGGCTCGGCATCGAAATAACGCCCGGCTTGTGCCAAGGCGGCTTCGTAATCCGCTTCGGTGCGGATCGGATTCAAAGTATGGCGCTTGCTCATGATCGGGATTCCACTTCGTCGGCATCGATCTCGTCGTATTCGGCGTGTGTGCCGACGAACTTCACGTACACCGCCTGGAACCGGTACGCGACTGCCGTCACCACGCGGTAGTCGTTGCCCTTGATGTTGAACACCACACGCCGGCTTTTCAGGATGCTGGCGCTGGCGAACTGCGCCTTGATATCGGCAGGGCGCTTCCACCGTGCCTGCCTGACTTCGTCGGCCCACGCGCGCAGCGGTTGTTCCGCCTGCGGATGCCGCGCCCAGAACTCACGCAAGGACTTCAGGGCGATCAGTCGCATGGGTGGAAATTAGTCCCAATTTGGGACTTTGTCAAGAATCACTCAGGCAACGCAAGCGTGCCTTGCGCCTGCGCTCTCGTGATTGTGCGCACGCGTGCGTAGTCGAGTAGTTCGGAAAGACGCGCGTTCTTCTGTCGCCATTCGTGGAACTGCGATTCGCCGACGAGCGCGTAGTGCCAAGTCAGCCCGTCGCGTTCCGCTATCGGCAGCGCATTGATTCGTTCGCACCAGGTCGATGCGGCTTTCAGTTTGCGCTGCACATTGGGATGGCTGACCTGCTGCTGCGCCTTGGTTTCCACCAGATATAGCGTATCGCTGGTTCGTGCGACGAAATCGGGAATGTAGTAGCCGGAAATGCCGTCTTCCTTCACATAGCGCAGGCGCATGAAGTCGTGGCGGTTCTCGCTGATCTTGCAGAATGCGTGGATAGATGCATCGGCGTCCGCCCATTCGATGAATGCCCGTTCCAACCCGCCGCTGCGGGAAGGGAAGGACAATCGCTCGTAGATGCACTTGCGTGCTTCGATAGAGGCGCTTTCGCGCACCATCAGTTTCGTCACTTCCGACAAATGCCGGTGGCGGGCTTCTGTTTTTCCGGTGGAAATTTGATTTTCCGAGCGCAACAACGCCAATCCGAAAACCTTGACGATGTGATCGACGACGGGTTGTAGAAGCAACAGACGCCAGTTCTCGTCTGCGAAAGGCTCGAACAATTCGCCAAACAGGCGCTCGCGCACGTAATCATCGAGCGCAGCCGCAAGGGCAGCGGTGTTGAGTTGCAAATAGGGTTTCGCTTCGCGGCCGTTGCGTGGCAGCGGGTGGTTCAACGATTGTCCGATGCGTCGGGTCAACCGTGACAGAAACTCGTTGTAACCGCTGACGTTCATCACCTCACCGTCGACGCGGTAATCGCCGAACATCGTGCTGCTCTGCAAATCGTGCGAAGTGAACGTGTCGCCTTTGCCGAGCAGGGCAGCAAGTTCGCCGCGGCTCATTCCGTTGAATGGCGGCAACGCATTGATATCGATCAGCTGATGCTCAGTACTTTCGTCGGCTTCCTGCAGAATGAACGGAATCGCAAAATCGTAGCGCTGGTAATCCTCGCGCAATTCCGCAGCGATCAAGTCGCCGTTGCTGCTCGTTTCGTCGTCATCCTCGCCCATACTGCCGACGAGGCCTGCCTCGACCATTTCGTCGTAGAAATGCTGAAATGCGGGATGCTCGACAATGGAAAGGATATCGATCAGCGATCCAGGCTCCTCACGGCGATTGATACGCTCGCGATTTTCGCGCTTGATATCAACATATTCCGCGTCGCGCCACATCAGACGCAGGCCGCGGCCGATTGTTTGTTCGAGCAGGATCGACGCTTGCGATGACCGCAATGGCACGATCACGCAGATATTGTTGACGTCGAAACCTTCGCGCAGCATCAATACGCTGATGATGACGCGCGGCTGCGCATGTCGATCGACGTTGAAAAGGCGTTGTCGCACCGGCGCCCAATCCTTCTCGCCGAGTTCCGCCTTCTTGCCGGAATCGACGGTCAACACGTCGTCCTCGCTCAAGCCTTCATCGAGCAGGAAGCGCGCGACCAACGGCGACACGGTCGTGTCTTCGCAGACCACGAGCATCTTGGGATGTCGCTCGGGGTCGAGCAGGGCAAAGTCGCCTTCCAGCTTGCGCAGTTTCTTCAATCCGGCGCGCAGCATCACGCGCTGTCCTTCGGACAGGGAAACGGCGTCGTCGTTCTCGTTGCGCTCGGCCTTGAATTCCAGCGGAAGCGCGCCGATTTCCTTGCGCTTGTCGAGCACCAGCGATTTCACCAGCCCCGCGCGCATCGCTGACTTCAGGTCGAAATCGACGACGATATGCGGGAAGTACGCGCGCTTCTGTTTCTTGCCGCTGCCGATCTGGTTGTATGGCGTTGCCGAAAAATCGATCTGCACAAAGCGTCGGCCCTTGCCGGCGGCGATGCGCGACAGGCTCTTCTGCCACTCTACTTCGGTTTCCTCGCCGGCTTTCTTCAAGTCGTGGATGTGATGCGCCTCGTCGTTTAACACGAGCAGGTCGGGCTGCTCGGAGAGAAACGCGAGTACATTGCCGCGCTGCCAACGCCGGTCGAGTACGTCGAGCGCATTGCCGCTCGCCTTGCCGGGCGCAAGCGGCAACACTTGCGCGGCGACGATATGCGCGTCGGCCGGGGCCGCCGGCGCGTCGAATCGTTCGGCTTCCTCGTCGGCCTCCTGTTCCTCTTCGGCCTCGGTCAACAGATGCCAGTTAGTGATGGCGATCATGCCGTTTCCGGTCGCCTTGAGGCCGATCTCGGATTTGGCGCAGACGTTGCCGCGCACGAATTGTTCGACGCGATCGCGTTCAGCCGGCGGCACGAACAAGTCGGCGCAAGTGGCGATATCCGAAGTGGCGAAGTCGCGTGTGCCATCCTCGCGCTGCTTGCCGAGGAACGCATCGAGAAGGCGCTCGTACACGATCAGGCCCGGCGCGACGATTAGAAAGCGTCGGGTGAAATGCGCATCGTCGCGCCCGTCGTCGAGTGCCGCCGATTTGTTGAGAAACTGCCAGATCAAAAGCGCCTGCAGCACCCACGTCTTGCCCGTGCCGGTCGCCATCTTCAGGCAATACTTCGGATGCGCGTGCTTGCTCTGTATCACTTCGGCTAGGTGGTCGTTTTCGAGTAGCGCGTCCGCGCAAATCTGCTTGTACAAGTCGGCGAGGTCGGGGCTGTCGAGTACCTCATGCGCGACGATCGTGTTGAGAATCGCCTGTCGCTGGCCGGCGTGGAAATTGAGCCGGCGCGACTGGCAGGCGTCTTCGCCGAACCACCAGCGCAGCAGGTCCGCCGTGGCCGGCGTGACCAGATCGAGGATTTCGGCATCGCCGTGTTCGAGGCCGATGTAAAGCTGCTCCGCGCGGCGAGTCAGCGCCTTCGCGAGCGCGAGTTGATCGTCGGCGCCGCGGGTCATGTGCCCAGCTCCACCGCTTCTTGCACCGACTCGGCCTCAAAGCCGAACACGTCGACCGCGCGTACGCAGATGCGGCGCGCACCGGCTTTGCGCGGCACGCTGAAATCCGCCGTTGCGACCACGCGCAGAGGATCGCCGTCGTTGTCCGTATTGCCGCGATAGTCCTGCCAGACCGAGCGGAACACCTTGCCGTCGTAGTCGGGGTCGACCGCCCAGTATTCGATCAGCGCCAGCGGTTCGGCATTCATTACCTTGTGCAGTTTCCTGCGGTTTTCTTCATCGAAATTGATCGCTTCCGGCGAGAGCAGCACATAGTTCGCAAGTTCGACGACGAGCCGCTCGCCATCGCCCGCGCGTTCGCGTCGTGCCGGTTTTACCGTGAGGTATTGCAGGCTTGCGAAGCGCACTTGCCCGCGCAGCTTCTCGATACCGCCTTTCTTCTTGAGCCGATCGAGCAAGTCGGGCGGGATCACCAGCACTTCGAGCCGGTCGTCCTTCAAGTGCGAGATGCTTTCGCCGATGCCAGGCTCGAAATTCCAGCCGAGCACGACGACGCGATCCCAGCCGCCGAGCAGGTTGTCGCGCTGTGCGATCGCGCGTTTGAGCGTCGCCGCGCCGGTCAGCTTGCTTGGCGAATCGACGAGCACGAGCGTCTTTTTGCCGCCGAAGATCACCTTGCCGAGATTGCGCAGCGGATTATCGTCCGGATCCAGCGGTTGCGCGCCGTATAGCGACAGCACGATGGCCGACAGGTCGCCGATACGCATGCTGCGGCCGAAGTGACTCTTTGCGGTTTCGACCTGATAGTCGCCGATCGCCTGATAGAGGAACGGTTTCGCGCCGAGGTCGATCAGGCGCTTGCGCATGATCATGCAGGCGGGTTTGCCAAGGTCGGATGTGATCCAGCGGCGGCCGAGTTTTTCCGCGACGGCGGCAGTAGTGCCGGAGCCGCCGTTGAAGTCTGCGACCAAATCACCGGACCGAGTGGTTGCATTGATAATTCGCCCGATCAGGGACTCAGGCTTCTGCGTATAGTAGCCAGTGTTTTCTGTGTTGTCGGCTGGCTGAAGCATAGATATGCGCCAGACTGAATCGACCGTTCTCGCATCCCTCTCAACATATTGAACATTGCCGTTTTCATCACGCGCATTGACCATTCGTCCGTCTACCTTTTTGCGGACGAGCTGTCGTACTGACTTTTCGCGCCGTTCCTCTTGATGCTCGAAGAAGTAGTCAGACTTTTGGTTCTTTGCGTACCAATAAATGACGTCATGCGAACGAGGAAACACTTTATTCCTCGTATCCGGCATCTTGTTGTAGTAGTACCAAATGAGTTCGTTTCGGAAGGATTTCTTCCCAAAAACCTCATCCAATACAACTTTGACGTAATGACCTACGTGCCAATCGAGATGCACATAGAGCGATCCAGAATCCGCGAGTAGCTCGCGCATCAAGATCAGCCGCGGCACGATCATCGCGAGATATGACGCAGTTCCATCCGACCAAGTATCGGAATAAGCAAACTGCTCGATCACCGTCGGCCGCTGTTCGAGTTCGACGCCGGGCAGCGCGACCTTGGTGCGGTAGTCCGCCTTCGAGTCGAACGGCGGATCGATATAGATCAAATCGACCTTGCCGCGCAGGCTCGGCGTGGTCTCGTCGCCCGCGAGCAGCGCGGCCATCGCCAGCAGGTTGTCGCCATAGATCAGCCGGTTGTGCCAGTCGCCGCCGTCGCCTGAGCGCAACTGTACGGCGCGCTCGTTCGCGGCGATCCAGTCGGTCTCGTTCGCGTCCTTCGACGGCAGCACCCATTCACGCGTCTGCAGGCCGACGCGATGCCGGCTTTCCAGCCCTTCGAGAATCTTCTCGGCCTGTGCCTTTCCGTCGGCGACGATTTTCGGCAGTTGCTCCAGCAATGACTTGGCCATGGTGGTCCGGTGGGTGGAACGAACCACAAATGTAAGTAAAACGCTCAAAAAAGTGAACGTAAATCTTGCAAAATGGCGTAGGCACGGGCCGTAAGGTCTGCGCCATGAGAAACGATCGAACGATCTTTGCGCGGCGGCTGCGCGAGGAATTGAAACGGCAGAAGTTCGATTCCCGGCCGGTCGCGCTGGTAAAGGCGCTGGCACGGGAAGGCGGAGTGTCGGTTGCGCAGCAGACGATCTCGCATTGGCTGCACGCGAAGCATCTACCCCGGATCGAGGCGATGCACGGGCTGTCGAAGATGCTCGGTATGGATGCCTACAGCTTGTTGCGCGAGGCCGAACCGCTTCGGGTGCAAGAGCCGCGCATGCTTTGGCCCGAGCACGTCAGCGGCCCGGATCGGCTGACGTTCGAGGCATTTCTGTCTTTGCCGGTCAAAGAGCAGAAGACGGTGCAGGAGTTGATTGCGTCCTTGGCGTTGCCGGCGGCCGCTCGTAAGTTGCGCGGGGAATGATCAGCACTCGATCACGTTGACCGCAAGCCCGCCGCGCGACGTCTCCTTGTACTTGTCCTGCATGTCCCGTCCCGTGTCGCGCATCGTCTTGATGACCTTATCGAGGCTCACGCGATGCTTGCCGTCACCACGCAAAGCCATGCGCTGCGCGTTGATCGCCTTGACCGCGCCCATCGCGTTGCGTTCGATACAGGGAATCTGCACGAGGCCGCCGATCGGGTCGCAGGTGAGGCCGAGGTTGTGTTCCATGCCGATTTCGGCGGCGTTCTCGACCTGGTAGATGCTGCCGCCAAGCGCGGCCGTGAGTCCGCCCGCGGCCATGGAACACGCGACGCCGACTTCGCCCTGGCAACCCACTTCGGCGCCGGAGATCGAGGCGTTTTCCTTGTAGAGAATGCCGATAGCGCCGGCAGTGAGCAGGAAGTCGACGATGCCGTCGTCGTTCGCGCCGGGCGCGAAGCGCTCGTAGTAGTGCAGCACGGCGGGGATGATGCCGGCGGCGCCGTTGGTCGGCGCGGTGACGACGCGACCGCCCGCGGCGTTCTCCTCGTTGACCGCAAGCGCGTAGAGATTGACCCAGTCGAGGATCGTCAGCGGATCGCGCAGCGCGGCCTCGGGACGGTTGCGCAATTCCGCCGCGAGCGTCGGCGCGCGGCGCAGCACCTTCAGTCCGCCCGGCAGCGTGCCTTTCTCGCGCATGCCGCGGGCGACACAGTCCGACATTGCCCTCCAGATAACCAAGAGGCCTTCGCGCACTTCGGCTTCGCTGCGCCAGACCATTTCGTTGGCCAGCATCGCCTGCGCGATCGTCTTGCCCGATTCTGCGCAGAGTTTCAGCAGTTCGTCGCCCGAGGAAAACGGATAGGGCAGCGGCGTTGCATCGGGCACGATCTTGTCGTCGGCCGCCTCGTCGGTGTTGACGACGAAGCCGCCGCCGACCGAGTAGTAGTCGCGCGTCGCAATGACTTCTCCGTTCGCATCGAACGCGGTGAAGCGCATGCCGTTGGTGTGATAGGGCAGCTTCTGGCGTTTGTTCATGACGAGATCGGTTTTCTCGTCGAACGGGATTTCGTGCGTACCGAGCACGCGAATCTTTTTCGTCTCGCGGATGCGCTTCAAGCGCTCGGGAATCGAATCGGGATCGATCTTGTCCGGCCATTCGCCCTCGATGCCGCAGAGCACGGCCTTGTCGGTGCCGTGGCCGCGCCCGGTCAGCGCGAGCGAGCCAAACACCTCGGCGCGGATGCGCGCGACACGCGCGAGGTCACCTTTCTCCTCGAGCCAGCGCGTGCAGAAACGCGCCGCCGCGCGCATCGGCCCGACCGTGTGCGAGGACGAAGGGCCGACGCCGATCTTGAACAGGTCGAAGACGCTGACTGCCATGAATTGCTCCGGAGGTTTGCGGCTATTCTACGCTTCCTCGAATGCAACCCGCGCCGATGCGACTGATCCTCTATCAACGCGACGACTGTCACCTGTGCGATCTGGCGCTTGCTGTGCTGGCCGAGGCGAATGCACCCGAATTCGACAGCGTATTCGTCGACGACGATGCGCAACTCGAGGCGCGCTACGGCGAGCGCGTGCCGGTGTTGCGCGACGAGGGTTCCGGCGAGGAGATCGGCTGGCCGTTCGACGCGGCGACGATCATGCGTTTCCTCGCGCGCTGACGTGGGGCAACGTTTAATCGACGACGCGCAGGTTCACGTCGCCGAGCCAGGCTGTGCCGCTGTCGAGGAGGACGGCTGCGAACCCGGCCTGCTGCGCGCCGTGCGGCACCTGGGCGCGGATCGTCACTGTGCGAAACCCCTGCGTGCCGCTCAGCGGCGTGGCCTCATGCGGCGGATACGGAATGCTGCCGATGAAGGACAGCGTCAGCTGCCAGCCGGAAGGGCCGACCGGAATGATGCGCAAAGTATGCCACGCCGCGTCAGCGCGGTTCGCCCGCCTGCCCGCGCAGCCGCGCGAGGATGGCCGCACGCGCCTCGCGCAGAATCGAGTCGCGATCGAGGCTGGCGACGATGTCGGCGACCGCGCGCTTGGCCCCGCCTTCGCCCCATGACTTGCCCTGCACGAGATATTTTTCCGCGGCGCGGCCGACCAGTTCGGTCGCGTACCAGGCCAGCGCGCCCTGCGCGCCGGCGGTGACGAGCGTGGTCAGTCCCGCGCTGACGCCCTTGAGCGCGCTCGACACCAGATGCACGCCCCAGATCGCGCCCATCAACGCGGCGAGCGCGCCGGTGATCGTGGCGATCAGTGTGCCGGCTTCGCTGCGCGTCAGCGGCATTCCGTATACTTTTCCCAAATGCAGCACGAGCGCGACGTCGAGCGAGGCGGCGGCGAGCAGGTCGGCGACCGGCACCGGGTTGAGCGCGACGGCGATGCCCTTGGCGAGACAGTAGTTGCGGATCACGCGCTGGGCGAGATCCTTGCGCGCCGCGGCCACGCGTTGCGCGACGCGGTCGGAGAGATCGCCCGCGAACAGGCCGGCGTTGAGCGCGGCCAGCGTCTTGCCTTCGCGCTCGGCGATCGCGCGCACGCGTGCGTCGAGTTCGCCGACGTCGCTTGCCTGCGCGGTGCGCGTCTCGTTTTCGCTGCCA
>NZ_DASVOK010000439.1:0-7493 GCF_036383415.1 Rudaea sp.
CGCACGATCTCGATTTCGAAACCGCCGTGGTTTACAACAAGCTCGTGCGCACGTCGGGCATCAGCGCCGACTGGCGCGTGCTCGGCGGCGGTCACGATTGGGACGTGTGGCGGCCCGGTTTCGTCGAGGGCGTGCAGAACCTGTTCCACTACATCGGCACGGTCCAGCCGCAGGCGATCGACACAGCGCTGATCGGCACGGCGGGTGACGACTGGGCCGGTGGCATCGTGCCCGACGGTGCGGGTGGTGCGATCGTCGCGCTCGCCGCCACGGGTTCGATCAACGGTGCGCCGTACGCCGGGAGCACCGACGCAGTCGTCACCCATCGCGCGGCCAACGGCCAGACCTTGTGGACGACCCAATTCGGCACTGCAGCCGCGGAACGCTTGTACGGCGCGATTCGCAATGCGGACGGCTCGGTCACCGTCGCCGGCTACACGAACGGCAATCTCGACGGCGCGCACGCGTTGTCGAACAGCGCCGGCGATGCGATGGCCGCAGCGATCGGCGTCGACGGCACGGTGTTGTGGCGACATCAGTACGGCGATCCCGCCGCGGCCGACCGTGCTTACGCGATCGCGCCCGACGGCAAAGGCGGCAGCTATCTCGCCGGATACACCAAAGGCTCGATCGACGGCACGACCGCAAATGCCGGCGACAAGGACGCGTTCCTCATGCGCATCGACCGCAACGGCGACGTGCTGTGGAGCCGCCAGTTCGGCGGCCCCGGCGAGGACAAGGCGCTTGCGGTAGTCGCGTCCGCGAATGCGGTTTACGTCGGCGGGGTCACGTCAGCGGCGATGCCCGGCGCAAGCTCCGCCGGCGGCACCGACGGTTGGGTCGCCGCGTTCACGCCGGACGGCACGCGCAGTTGGCTCAAACAGACCGGCACGGCCGGCAACGATCTGATTGCGGGCCTCGCGGTCAGTCCGAACGGCACGCTGCTCGCCGCCGGCACGCTCGGCACTGGCAGCAACGGCGGCAAGGACGCAGTGGTCATCGCGTATTCGTCGGACGGACGCGTGCGCTGGCAGCGCGAGATCGGCACGGCGGACGACGACGCGGGCGTCGCGATCGCCGCGCCGACGGACGACAACATCGTCGTCGTCGGCCACACGTTTGGACGCCTCGGCACGCTGGTCGGCGACCGCGATGTTTTCGCCGCGACGCTCGACAAGCAGGGCAGAGTGCAGAGCCTGCGTCAGTTCGGCACGGTGCACAACGATGGCGCCGATGCCTATGCGGAATCGAACCTGTTCATGGCGCTCGACGGTGCGACGATCTGGACCAGCGGCGTGACCTACGGCAACACGACCGCGACACACAATCACGGCTCGGCCGACGTCTTCGTCTATCCGTTGCGCTGAAGTCGCGCTGCGCGTGGGTCAGCCGATCGCCTGGCCCACGCGCACGCTGGCGCCCGCAGCGACCGCGAGTTTCGCCGCGTGGCTGGCCGGCAGCAGCAGGATCACGGTCGAGCCCATGTTGAAGCGGCCCATTTCGGCGAAACGTTCCAGGCGGATGCGCTTTTCGCGCCAGTCCTTGCGCGCAATCGTGCTCGCGTAGGGCGGAATTTCGAGACCGCTCCAGACCGTCTCCACGCTCGACACGAGCATCGCGCCGACCATGACCACGGCGAACGGGCCACCGATTCCATCAGGCCCGTTGCCGTCGAAATGGCAGACCAGGCGTTCGTTGCGCGCGAACAGGCGCGGCACTCCCTCGACCGTGAACGGCGCGACGCTGAACAGGCGCCCCGGAATATGCACGGTCTCGCGCAGCGTGCCGGCCAGCGGCATGTGCATGCGGTGGTAGTCGCGCGGCGACAGGTATACGGTGACGAATTGTCCATTCGTATACTTTTGCGCCTCGATCTCGTCGCCGAGCAGTTCGGCGACGCTGAAATCGAAGCCCTTGGCCTGGAAGATGCGGCCATCCTGGATTGATCCGGCCTGGCTGATCCTGCCGTCGGCCGGGCAGGCGACCGCGCGCAGATCGGCCGGTGCGGTGCGCGCGCCCGGCTTGAGCGCGCGCGTGAAGAATGCGTTGAAGCTGGCGTAGGCGCTCGGGTCCGGTTGCGCGGCATCGCCCATGTCCACCGCGTAGTTCTTCACCACGGTGTCAATGAGGAAATTCTTCCACGGCGCCCACGTCCAGCGCGTCGCCCAGTAGACGATGCGCGACAGCGCGCGGTGCGGCAGGACGTATTGCAGAGCGAGGGCCGCGCGCATGCGTCAGCGCCAGCCGGCGAGTGTGGTCATGTCGTCGGCGAGATCCTTGGCCGCGAACGGCGGGCGGAACAGGCCGACAAGCCGGCCCTGCGGATCGACGATGACTATCGAGCCCGAGTGATCGACCTCGATGCTGCCGTCGTCCTTCTTCGTGCGCGAGTAGACGATGCCGAGCGAGCGCGTGAGTTTGGTCAGCTCCGCATCGGAGCCGGTTGCGGCGACGAAGTCGGGGCTGAAGAAGCCGACGTACTTGGCAAGCGTGTCGGCCGTGTCGCGCTCGGGATCGACCGAAACGAAATCGACGCGCAGCTTGTCCTGCGCACCGCGCTTGCCGAGCTCGGCCCAGACCGACTTGAGTTCGGCCAGCGTGGTCGGGCAGACATCGGGGCAGGTCGTGTAGCCGAAGTAGACAAAGTTCCAGTGGCCGCGCCAGTCGGCCGGCGTCAGCGGTTTGCCGTTCGCTTGTTGCAGCGCGAAGTCGGCAATCGTGCGCGGCTCGGGATAGAGCAGGGCACTCGCGAGCTTCGGCTGCGCGGGCGCATTCGCATAGCGCGTGCCGAGCCACAGGCCGAACGCGGCGACTACCGCGGCGAGGACGATCAACAGAGTGACATTGGGCCGTGAGGCGGGGGCAGGCGAATTCATGCGGCCATTATAGCGGGCCCGTTCTGTATACTTGTGGGATGACCAATGAACTTGCCACCATCATCGACTTCATCCGCTACGGCGCAAGCCGCTTTGCCGGCGCCGGGCTGACCTTCGGCCACAGCTACGACAACGCGCTCGACGAGGCGACGCACCTCGTGCTGCATACGCTGCATCTGCCGCACGACCTGTCGCCGGCCTACGGCTCGGCCAAGCTGACCGCGGCAGAGAAAAAGGCAGTGTTCAAGCTGATCGAGCGCCGGGTCAAGGAGCACAAGCCGGTCGCCTACCTGACCGGCGAGGCCTGGTTCGCCGGGCTCAAGTTCAAGTCCGACGAGCGCGCGCTCGTGCCGCGCTCGCCGATCGCCGAGATGATCTTGAACGGCTTTTCGCCCTGGCTCGACAACGTCGCCATGCAGCGTGCGCTCGACCTGTGCACGGGCTCGGGCTGCATCGGCATCGCGATGGCCGCGCACAATCCCGGCTGGCACGTTGATCTCGTCGACGTCAGCGACAAGGCGCTGTCGCTGGCCAGGGAGAACATCGAATTCCAGAACGTCGAAGGCCGCGTGCGCGCGATCAAGTCCGACTTGTTCGCCAAGTTGAAAGGGGAGGTCTACGACCTGATCGTCAGCAATCCGCCCTACGTCACCGAACAGGAATTCGCCGCGCTGCCGCCCGAATACGACCATGAACCGAAGCTGGGTTTGGTGGCCGGAGCGGACGGACTCGATTTCGCGCTGCGCATCCTCGACGAGGCGCCCGCGCATTTGTCGAAGGGTGGCATGCTGATCGTCGAAGTCGGCGAGAGCGAACGCGCGCTGGTCGAACTGCTGCCCAAGCTGCCGCTCAACTGGATCGAGTTCGAAGTCGGTCAGATGGGCGTGTTCGCGATCGCGCGCGAAGATATCGTTGCGCATGCGAAGGCGATCAAGGCGGTGTTGAAGAAACGCTGACGCTTTCCTTCTCCCGCCGGGAGAAGGTGCCCGAAGGGCGGATGAGGGAAGAGCCTTTCGGTGTGCAACGACGTTTCAACGTGAAACACCTTTCCCTCATCCGGCGCTGCGCGCCACCTTCTCCCGGCGGGAGAAGGGAAGCAAGGGCAACATCGTGTCTAGCAACTCTTTCGGAAAGCTTCTAACCGTTACAACTTTCGGCGAAAGCCACGGTCCCGCGATCGGCTGCGTCGTCGACGGCTGCCCGCCGGGATTGGAATTGTCGGCCGATGAATTCCGCCAAGACCTCGACCGCCGCGCTACCGGCAAGTCGCGTTACACCTCGCAGCGGCGCGAAGCCGACGACATCGAGATTCTTTCCGGCGTGTACGAGGGCAAGACGACGGGCACGCCGATCGCCCTGCTGATCCGCAATACCGATGCGCGTTCGAAGGACTACGCCGAGGTCGCGCAGACGTTCCGCCCCGCGCACGCCGACTACACCTACTGGCAGAAATACGGCATCCGCGATCCGCGCGGCGGCGGACGATCGTCCGCGCGCGAAACGACGATGCGTGTCGCCGCGGGTGTGATCGCGAAGAAGTGGCTCGCGCAGCGCTACGGCGTCGTCGTGCGCGGCTATCTGTCGCAGATCGGCGAAGTAAAGCCAAGAGCATTTGATTGGAGTGCGGTCGAAGAGAACGTATTTTTCTGGCCCGATGCTGCGATGGTGACGGAACTCGAAAAATACATGGACGCGCTGCGCAAATCCGGCGACTCGGTCGGCGCGCGCGTCACTGTCGTCGCCGACGGCGTGCCACCGGGCTGGGGCGAGCCGATCTACGGCAAGCTCGATCAGGACATCGCCTCGGCGCTGATGTCGATCAACGCGGTCAAAGGCGTCGAGATCGGCGACGGTTTCGCCGCGGTCGCGCAGCGCGGCAGCGAGCACCGCGACGAGATCACGCCGCAGGGTTTTCTCTCCAACCACGCCGGCGGCATTCTCGGCGGCATTTCCTCAGGCCAGCAGGTCGTCGCTTCGATGGCGCTGAAGCCGACCTCGAGCATCCTGATTCCCGGAAAGAGCGTGAACCTCGCGGGCGAGCCCATCGACGTGCGCACGATCGGTCGCCACGATCCCTGCGTCGGCATCCGCGCGACGCCGATCGGCGAGGCGATGATCGCGCTCGTGCTGATGGATCACGCGCTGCGGCATCGCGCGCAGTGCGGTGATGTGGGTGAGATCAAGCCGCGCATTCCGGGCTCGGTCGAAGTGTAGTGCTATGAGCACGCAAGCGTCGCGCCCTCGCGTCTGGGTCTCGCGCCCCTTGTTCGACGATATCCTCGATCGTCTGCGCGAATATTTCGATGTCGAAGTCGAAGATGGCGACCGCGACTGGACGCGCGAGCAGATGGCGCAGAAGCTGCGCGACAAGACTGGCGCGATCCTGGGCGTGGCCGATCCGGTCGACGCGGGCGTGATCGCGCAGACGCCGCTGCTGCGTGCCGTGGCGAACCGCGGCGTTGGTTACAATAATCTCGACATCGCCGCACTGAAGAAAGCCGGCATCATCGCGACCAACACGCCCGGCGTGCTCGACGAGACCACTGCGGATTTCGCCTGGACGCTGATGATGGCCACCGCGCGGCGCGTGACCGAGGCCGAGCGCTGGCTGCGTGCCGGCAACTGGAAGGGCATGTCGTTCCACATCATGCTCGGCGGCGACGTCTACGGCAAAACGCTCGGCATCTTCGGCATGGGCCGCATCGGCCAGGCGATCGCGCGGCGCGCGAGCGGTTTCCGTATGCCGGTGATCTACCACAACCGTTCGCGCGTCGCCGCCGAAATCGAGCAGGACTGCAAGGCACGCTATGTCGATCGCGACAGCTTGTTGCGCGAGGCCGACTTCGTCGTGCTGACCGTGCCGCTGAGCGCCGAAACACGGCACATGATCGGCACGGCCGAGCTGGCGGCGATGAAACGCGACGCCTATCTGATCAACATCGCACGGGGCGGCGTGGTCAACGATGCGGCATTGATCGCGGCGCTGCGCGAGAAACGCATTGCCGGTGCGGGGCTCGATGTGTTCGAACGCGAGCCTGAGGTGCCGGCCGAAATGCTTGCGCTCGACAACGTGGTGCTGACGCCGCATATCGGCAGCGCGAGCCTGGCGACACGGCGCGCGATGGCGTCGCTGGCCGTCGACAACCTGATTGCTGCGCTCGGCCATGGCCCGGATGCGGGGCGGCCGCCCAATGTCATTTAGACGTCCAGACGGCTGTTTGGCGCGCCCGGATTTGCGTGCTATGCTGCTGCGCAGCAAACAAGAATCCACTCCCCGAAGCCTCGAGTTGACGTAACAATGAGCAAGAAAGAGAAGTACAAGGTTGCGATGGTCGGCGCCACCGGCGCCGTCGGCGAGACGTTGTTGAGCATCCTCGCCGAGCGCAAATTCCCGATTTCCGAACTCGTGCCGCTCGCGAGCGAGCGTAGCGCGGGTGGCAAGGTCGAGTTCAACGGCAAACAGATCACCGTGCAGAACCTTGCCGACTTCGATTTCAAGGGAGTCGACATCGCGTTCTTCTCGGCCGGCGGCAGCGTGTCGAAAGTGCACGCACCGCGCGCTGCCGCGGCCGGTGCGGTCGTGATCGACAACACTTCGGAGTTTCGTTACCAGGATGACATCCCGCTCGTCATCAGCGAAGTGAACCCGCACGCGATCGCGGGCTACACGAAGCACGGCATCATCGCCAATCCGAACTGCTCGACCATGCAGATGCTCGTCGCGCTCGCGCCGATCCACCGCAAGTACGGCATCACGCGCATCAACGTGGCGACGTACCAGTCCGTTTCGGGCGCTGGCCGCTCGGGTGCGGAGGAGCTCGGCAAGCAGACCGCGGCGCTGCTCAATTTCCAGGAGTATCCACCGTCGAAGTTCACCAAGCAGATCGCGTTCAACGTGATCCCGCATATCGACGAATTCCAGGCCAACGGCTACACCAAGGAAGAGATGAAGATGGTCTGGGAGACGCAGAAGATACTCGAGGACAAATCCATCCTCGTGAATCCAACCGCGGTGCGCGTGCCGGTGTTCTACGGTCACTCGGAAGCCGTGCACATCGAGACGCGCGACAAGGTCACCGCCGAGGCAGCGCGCGCGCTGCTCGAGACGGCGCCGGGCGTCAAGGTTATCGACGAGCGCAAGGCCGGCGGCTATCCCACCCCGGTCGGCGACGCGGCGGGCAACGACGAGACCTTCGTCGGCCGCATCCGCGAGGATGTCTCGCATCCCAACGGTCTCGACCTGTGGATCGTTTCCGACAATATCCGCAAGGGTGCGGCGCTCAATGCGGTGCAGGTCGGCGAGCTGCTGATCGCCTCCTATCTTTGACCCGATCTTTGATCAGATTCGCATTTCGGGATCGCTCCAGCGATCCCGAGCCCTTGCGAAAAACGCAGTGGCGTTTCATAGTTATGCCCCTTAGATGATGTGCATTCTAAGATGTGCACGGCCGGGAGTTGCCCCGGAATTGCAAAGTCGCGCCTGACAACATCCGATCTTTGGGGAAAAAGCATGAAAGGGCCTATCAAATCCGCGCTCTCGGTTGCCTTGGCGCTGGCTGCAAGCCAGGCTTTCGCACTGGGCCTGGGGCCAATCCAGATCAAGTCCGGGCTCAACCA
>NZ_DASVOK010000440.1:0-4786 GCF_036383415.1 Rudaea sp.
CAACCACATGTGGGTGCTGCAGGCGGCGTATTTTTTCGTGATCGTGCTGTACGGCTGGAATTTCGTGACGATCTACGCCAGTTTTCAGGCCGAGCGCGCGCGCAGCGGAAAGGCGGCGCAGGTTAGGGTACGCCTGAACGGCGCCGATGCCGACCTGGTCGCGTCGAAGTCGCCGTCCTGGACCTGGCTCGGCGCCGTATCCAATTACGTTTTCGTCTACGATGCCGCAGCGAAGCAGTCGCTGGTCCTGCCGACGAACAACATCCTGCGAATCGAGCCCGTGCGGGCCGCGGGCGCCAAGGCCCGTGAACCGGTGAGCGGGGCCGCCAACGCCGGTGCGGACGCATCGGTTGCGCCAAATCCCTGATTCCACTAGAATATGCGGTTCTTCGCGCGGCTCGTGCCTGCGAAGCCTTGCCTCACTGCTGCGGCGGGAGGCTGTCGCGACGAAAATCCCTTCGCGCGATACCCACAAGGAGCCAACATGCGTCATTACGAAGTCGTGTTTCTGGTCCACCCTGACCAGAGCGAGCAGGTGCCCGCGATGATCGAGCGCTACAAGGCGCTGATCGAAGGCGGCCAGGGCAAGATCCATCGCCTCGAAGACTGGGGCCGTCGCCAGCTTGCCTATCCGATCAACAATCTCGCCAAGGCGCACTATGTGCTGCTCAACGTCGAGTGCGGCCCGGAA
This sequence comes from Rudaea sp., assembly GCF_036383415.1. Classification (GTDB taxonomy): domain Bacteria; phylum Pseudomonadota; class Gammaproteobacteria; order Xanthomonadales; family Rhodanobacteraceae; genus Rudaea. Next base: position 692 of record NZ_DASVOK010000440.1, read on the forward strand.
GTGATCAAGGAACTGCAGACCGGTTTCCGCTTCAACGACGCGGTCCTGCGTCACCTGATCATCAACCGCGACGAAGCGATCACCGAGCAGTCGTTCATCCTCAAGAACAAGGATGACAAGGGCGGCCGCCGCCGCGACGGCGAGGAAGTCATCGGCTTCGGTGGCGAGGATTTCGACGACCGTCCGCGCGCTCCGCGCGCCCCGCGTCCCGCCCCGGCTGCGGCCGAATAAATGGCCGCCCCCAAGAGCAAGAAAAAGGATACGAAGACCATGTCGAAATTCTTCCGCCGCAAGAAATACTGCCGTTTCACCGCCGAAGGCGTGACCCTGATCGATTACAAGGATCTCAATACCTTGCGTCAGTACCTCACCGAAACCGGCAAGATCGTGCCGAGCCGCATCACCGGCACCAAGGCGCGCTACCAGCGTCAGCTCAAGTCGGCGATCGAGCACGCGCGTTTCCTCGCGCTGCTGCCGTACAGCGACGCGCATTAAGTAACGTTGTCGCGGGCGCACCCGCGACGATCACTCCTCCTCTCTCGCTGGCGGGAGAGGGCAAGGGGTGAGTTGGTACCTCAGCACAAACGTCCGTGATTCGGACAACAACCCACTGCTGCGTCGCATTCCAGAGCGGCGCTAACGAATCGGAGAAAGAAATGGAACTGGTCCTTTTGCAGAAAGTGAAGAACCTCGGCGCCCTCGGCGACAAGGTCAAGGTCAAGCCGGGCTACGGCCGCAACTATCTCGTGCCGCAGGGCAAGGCCGTGCCGGCCACCGAGAAGAACGTGGCCGAATTCGAGAAGCGCCGCGCCGAGTACGAGGCCAAGGCGAACTCGATCCTCGCCGCGGCCGATACGCGCAAAGCCTCGCTCGAAGGCGCAGCGATCACGATCAAGGCGAACGCGAGCCCCGAGGGCAAGCTGTTCGGCTCGGTCGGCCCGCGCGAGATTGCCGAGGCGTTCAGCGCCGCCGGCCATCCGCTCGAGAAGAGCGAAGTCGTCATGGGCGAAGGCCCGCTCCGCCACACCGGCGAGTTCGAGGTCCACGTGCACCTGCACGCCGACGTACATACGACGGTCAAGGTCACGGTCACGGCGGACGAGTAATCGTCCAACGCCGCGGCAAAAAAAGGCGCCTCACGGCGCCTTTTTTCGTTTCGGACCGGAACGAAAACTTCGGCTCACGCGCGTGGGACCGCGAGAAAGCGGCGGTTGCGCAGCAGCGCGGCGGCGATCAGCGAGACCAGCGCGCCGATCGGGAAGATTTCGATGAACGTCATCGGCAGCCGGTACAGCGGATTGGCGTAGTCGGCCTTCATCGCCTCCATCTCGGCGGTGAATTTGGCCAGCGCCTCGGCCGAGACGCCACTCGCCTTCTTCTTCTCGATCACGGCCGTAGCGTATTGGCCGATGAAATCCATCTGCGTCGTGGCGAGCACCGCCTCCCAGGCGACGACGTAGACCACGCTGGCGACCGCGCTGATGCCGAGCCCGAGGCCGAACGCCTGCCAGAAGCGGATCACGCCACCGAGGTCGCTGTCGCGATGGCGCTTGATCGCGACGAAGACGAGGCTGAATGCAATCAGCATCGTCGTGTAGCCGATGATCATGCCCCAGGTCAGGGATATGTGGCCGTGCAGGAGCACGATCGAGCCGAACATCGGAATGCCGACGATCAGGCCGGCGAGGACGCCGTAGCGCAGGATGATATGGGACATGCGGGGTGCCTCCATTGGTCGAGGAGCCGATTGACCGTCATTCCGTATCGGTCGGCAATCATCCAAACGGGTGATTTGCCCAATTCGACCCGAACGGACGGCGCTCAGCGGATGATTCCGAGTTCACGCGCCTTCGCAATCGCATCGGTGCGCCGCCTGGCGCCGAGTTTTTCGAACAGCCGAGCGACATGGGTCTTGACCGTGTTCGGCGAAACGTCGAGACGTCTGGCGATTTCCTTGTTCGAGCGGCCCGCGGCGAGTTCCATGAGCACGGCCAGCTCGCGCGGACTGATGCCGAGCGCGGCCTGTGCCTGCGGATTGCCGTCGAATGCGGCCGCGGCCGGCGTCTTCACCACGCGCGTGCCGATATAGATGCCGAGTGCGAGGAAGCCGGCGCCGATCAGGAAGGTGGCGGCGTCGGCGAAATGCGAGCGCACCACGCGCTGATAGTCGAGCAGGGCGAGCACGAGCGTTCCCGCCGCAAGCAGGACTCCGTACCCGGCTGCGCGTTTCCAGAACGCCCCTTTCCCAGCCCACCCCTTCATGCCTGAACCTTATCACGTGGGTGTAAGAGCAATTTCCACAAGTTATCCACTGGCGAGCCAACAGACGGATGTGAAAGCATCCCTGCCTCGGGGTGCGCGTGATTCTCGATCGCTGAGATCGCTGAGGGGCAGAATACGCGCAACGCAACAGACGATTCACAATACAAAAATCAAGAAACCAAGACATGGCAGTTTCCCCAGATCGTTTCCAATCCGCGCGTATCGACGCGCTGCGTGTGCCGCCGCATTCGATTGATGCCGAACAAGCTGTGCTTGGCGGACTCATGCTCGACGCGCATGCCTGGGAGCGCATCGCCGACAAGCTCGTCGAGGACGACTTCTACCGCAAGGATCATCGCCTGATCTTCCGCGCGATCGGCGAGCTGTCGAACAAGAACATGCCCTGCGACGCCGTCACGCTCGCGGACTGGTTCGAGTCGAACAAGCTGTCCGAACTGGTCGGCGGCTCGAGTTACGTGATCGAACTCGCCAACGCGACGCCGAGCGCGGCCAACATCGGCGCCTACGCCGACATCGTGCGCGAGAAGTCGGTGCTGCGCCAGCTGATCGAGGCGGGCACGAAGATCGCCGGCGACGGTTTCCAGCCCGAAGGGCGTTCGACCCAGGAAATCCTCGAAGGCGCGGAACTCGAAGTGTTCCGCATCGCCGAAGCCGGCGCGCGCGGGCGCAAGGGCTTCACGCCTATGCGTGCGGCGGTCAAGGAAGCGTTCCAGATCCTGCATCACCGCTACGAGAACAAGGGCGCGGTGACGGGCCTGTCGACCGGCTTCGCCGATCTCGACGACATGCTTGCCGGCCTGCAGCCGTCCGACCTGATCATCCTCGCCGCGCGCCCGTCGATGGGCAAGACAGCGCTCGCGGTGAACATGGCCGAGCACGCGGCGATCAAGTCGAAGAAGGCGGTCGCGATCTTCTCGATGGAAATGTCCGCTTCACAGCTCGCGTTCCGCCTGATCTCGTCCTTGGGCCGTATCAACCAGCAACATCTGCGCACCGGCGACATCCAGGAAGAGGAATGGCCGCGCGTGACCAGCGCGATCACGCTTCTGTCCGACGCGAAGATCTTCATCGACGACACGCCGGCGCTGTCGCCCGGCGAACTGCGTGCGCGCGCGCGGCGCCTCAAGCGCGAGCACGACCTCGGCCTCATCGTCATCGACTACCTGCAGCTCATGGCCGTGCCCGGCAACAAGGAAAACCGCGCGACCGAGATTTCGGAAATCTCGCGCGGTTTGAAGGCGCTGGCCAAGGAACTCAACGTGCCGGTGATCGCGCTCTCGCAGCTCAACCGCTCGCTCGAACAGCGCACCGACAAGCGCCCGATGATGAGCGATCTGCGCGAATCAGGCGCGATCGAGCAGGACGCCGACGTGATCCTGTTCATCTACCGCGACGAGTACTACAACCCGGAATCGCCGGACAAGGGGCAGGCCGAGGTCATCATCGGCAAGCAGCGCAACGGCCCGACCGGTCACGTCAAGCTGACCTTCCTCGGCCACTACACGAAGTTCGAGAACTTCGCCGCGGACAGCTACGGCAACTTCGACTGAGCGCCCGAAAAAAGCCGGAACTCGCCCGCGTGCCGCAATCCGGAACGGCGCGCAAACGCGCTACGATGCGCGCTCCGCGAGTTCCGTCCGAGATTGCATGAGTCGCACTACACTGGCCACGATCCACCTCGGCGCGTTGCGCCGCAACCTCGCGCGCGTGCGCGATCGCGCGCGCGGGGCCAAGGTCATGGCCGTGCCCGGCAACAAGGAAAACCGCGCGACCGAGATTTCGGAAATCTCGCGCGGTTTGAAGGCGCTGGCC
>NZ_DASVOK010000441.1:0-20025 GCF_036383415.1 Rudaea sp.
GCGCACGGCATGGCCGGCGGCCAGGCCTTCGATCTCGCCGCGGTCGGCAAGGCGCTGACCCCGGCCGAACTCGAACGCATGCACGTGTACAAGACCGGCGCACTGATCCGCGCCTCGGTGCGCCTCGGCGCGCTCGCTGCCGGTTGCCGCAACGCGGCGACGCTCGCCGCGCTCGAACGCTACGGCCATGCCATCGGGCTCGCATTCCAGATCCGCGACGACATCCTCGACATCGAAGGCGACGTCGCGACGATCGGCAAGACCGCAGGCAAGGATGCCGCCGACAACAAGCCGACCTATCCTGCCGTCCTCGGCATGGCCGGCGCGCGCACGCATCTGGCCGAGCTGACACAGGCAGCGATCGACGCCTTGGCCACGCTGGGCGACCGATTCGACACGCTGCGTGCACTGGCGCGCTTCATCGCCGAGCGCGACGCGTAGCCGGGATGACACATCGGCTCGCTGCTCGCGCTCGCGCGCCGATGCGTTACTTGATCAAACGCAGGCTGATCGGATAGCGGTAGGCCACGCCTTCATTCGCCTTGACCGCGGCGACGATCGTCAGCACGAGCCAGGCAACGCCGGCGATGATGCCGACTGGAACCGCGATCAGCAGACCGAGGCCGAGCGTGATGATGCTGAGCACGAGCAGGGCCAGGCCGACGATCGCGAGCGTGATGTTGAAATTGAGCGCTTCCTTGGCCTGATCGTCGACGAAAGGCAGCGTATCTTTCTTGATCAGCCAGATCACCAGCGGCCCGATGAAGCAGCCCCAGGCGAACATGTGCCCGGTGACGATTGCGCCGAGCAGCGCGGACAGGTGCGCGAACATCGCCCATTGCCGCTCCTCAGCGCTCGGCGTGCCTGACGGCACCGGCGGCGGGGGGAAGGCGTCGCTGGGCGCGGGGCCGTTGCCCGGCGGGACTTCGTTCGGTGGAACGCTCATGCGGCTCTCCTGCGTGATTGTGGGCAGAGTCAGTTTCCCGCGAACGCGGCGGGCAGACAAGCGCCGGAGGTCACGCTTGAAATCACCCGCCTGCGCCGCATCTCGCGCACCGCCTATTGTCCGGCGATCGTCATCCGCTCGACCAGGATCGATCCGGTCAGGATATGCGAGCGCGGATCGACATCGGTGCCGATCGCGGCGATGCCGCGGAACATCTCGCGCAGGTTGGACGCGATCGTGATGCCTTCGACCGGATACGCGATCGCGCCGTTCTCGACCCAGAAACCCGAAGCGCCGCGCGAGTAGTCGCCGGTGACGATCGACACGCCCTGCCCCATCACTTCGGTGACGAGCAGGCCGGTGCCGAGCTTGCGCAGCATCGCATCGAAATCGTCGCCGCCGGTCTTGACGATGAGATTGTGGATGCCGCCCGCGTTGCCGGTCGACTCGAGACCGAGCTTGCGCGCCGAGTAGCTGCCGAGCACGTAGCGTTCGAGAACGCCCGCGCGAACCAAGGCGCGTTCGGCGGTCGCCACGCCTTCGCTGTCGAAGTTGCCCGATGCATGCCCGCGCAGCAGGCGCGGCTTTTCCACGATATCGATGAACTGCGGAAGTATACTTTTACCCGCGTGGTCGACGAGGAAACTCGACTTGCGGTAGAGCGCTCCACCCGACACGGCGGAGACGAGATGGCCTATCAGGCCGCGCGCGACTTCTGGCGCGAACAGCACGGGCGCCTCGCGCGTGGTCAGCTCGCGCGCGTCGAGGCGCGCCAGCGTGCGCTCGGCTGCCTTGCGCCCGATTACCGCCGGATCGCCGAAATCGCCTGCGGCGCGCACCGATTCGTACCAGTAGTCGCGCTGCATACCCGCCTCTTCGCCTGCGATCAACGCGCACGACAGCATGTGCCGCGTACCGCGCTCGCGGCCGACGAAACCGGCCGAGGTAGCGAGCACCGACAGCGACTCGCCGGCCTGCACCGAAGCGCCTTCCGAATTGGTGATGCCGCGATAGGCGCGCCCGGCCCCCTCGATCTCAATGCCGAGGCGGATCGCCTCCTGCGCATCGACCTGCCATGGATGCCACAGGTCGAGATCGGGGAAATCCTGCGCGAGTCGCGCGGGATCGGCCAGGCCGGTGTACCGATCCTCCTCGGTGTACTTTGCGATCGCGCAGGCCTGCTCGATCGTCTTCGTGATCGAGTCGGCGGCGAGATCGGCCGTACTTGCCGAGCCCTTGCGCTTGCCGAAATACACGGTCACGCCGAAGCCGCGGTCGCGCGAGTGTTCGACCGTTTCGACCTCGCCGAGACGCACGCCGACATTGAGCCCCGAATCGATGCTCGCGCCGACCTCGACCTCGCTCGCACCGGCCGCGCGGCAGCGGCGGATCACGTCCTCGGCGAGCGAGGCGAGACGGTCGAGCCGGGCGAGGCTGTCGTCCTGCAATGCGACTGGAGAATCCTGGGTGGCGACGTTCACTCGGCAGTTCCTTGGTTCGATCGGCTATTATCCGTGATATGCAGATCGGCGAGCACGAACTCAATCCACCCGGGCCGGAACACGATGACGAGGGGCCCAGCCGCAGCCAGTTGCGGCGCGAGGCGCTGGACGTGCTCAAGCTCGCGCAAGCACTGGTCGATCTGACCGATGCGCAGCTCGGCCAGGTTCCGCTCGGCGATGATCTGCTCGACGAGGTGCGGCGGGCACGCGCGGTGACGCAGCAAATTGCGCGCAAGCGGCAGACACAATTCCTCGCCAAGCAGATGCGCAAGCTCGACGATGCCGAGGTCGACGCCATCCGTGCCGCGCTCGATCGCGACCGCAACAACATCCGCCGCGAAGCCGCAGTCCTGCATCGCGTCGAACAATGGCGCGACCGTCTGCTCGAAGGCGACGACGAAACGCTCAACGAATTCATCGCCCTGCATGCGCAGGCCGACCGCCAGCGCCTGCGCACGCTCGCGCGCCAGGCGCGCATCGAGCGCGATCGCAGCAAGCCACCACACGCGGCGCGCGAGTTGTTTCGTGCGTTGCGCGACGTGATGGGTGAAAAAGAAAAAGGATAAAAAGAAAGGCGGCCGGAGGCCGCCTTTCGTGTATCGGTGGTGCCGGAGAAGGGAATCGAACCCCCGACCTACGCATTACGAATGCGCCGCTCTACCAACTGAGCTACTCCGGCACGGAGCCGCATAGTGTAGCGACATGAATCCTTCCGATCAAGGATTCCGGTCTCCAGGGCAATCTTTCCCCGGCCCGCCGTCAGGCATTGACAGTGCTGCGCCGATGGCAGCCGCAGATACTGCCCCCGCTTGCGGCTTTTTCCTACATGGTGGCGCGCAATCCGTGGATGGAGCGGCCGCGCGCGGCTCCATAGCATGTCGCCATCCCTGCAAAACCAGGAGATCGACATGCAAGCCAATCGCACCACGCAGACCGGCTTCACCCTAGTGGAACTGATGTTCGTCGTCGCCATCGTCGCCGTGCTCGCCGGATTCGCGAGCAGCAGCGTCTCTGCAGCGATTCACGCCGCACGCGGCAGCAACGGACTCGCCAGCTTCGTAGCCGCACTCACCCGCGCACGCAGCAGTGCAGCGAACGCGGGAGTGGAGATCGTGCTCTGCCCAAGCCTCGACGGCGCGGCCTGTACATCTGGCGACCATTGGGAGCACGGCTGGATCGCGTTCGCCGCCACCCACGGTGGCAGCGAACGTCAGCCGGGCGACCCGATCTTGCTGCGCCAAGATGCCCTGCCGCCCAAAGTGCATCTGGTCAGCACGAGCGGACGCACGCGCATCCATTTCCAGCCCAGCGGCGGCAGCGTGGGCAGCAATGTCACCTTCACGCTTTGCGACGGCCGCGGGCCAGCGAAGGCGAGCGCTTATGCGATGGGGAACAACGGGAATTTGCATTCGACGCCGCCCAACCCCGCCAGCGTCGCGGAAGCCTGTTCGGGTTGAGCGTCGCCTGCGACATGGTGGCCGCCTTAACCAGTAAGCAGGTGGGTGCCCGGCGAGCGACACGAGACGCAGTTGGGCTTGCGTAAGCAGCTCGAAGCCGCACTGTCGGTGGTGTGTCTGAACGAAAGAGCAGCGGCCTCGTGCGACGAAGAGCAAACGGCAAGAGGGTGTGCCCAAGCGCGGAAAAATTAGTCCCCTTCGATTCGCCAAATACCATGCGCAAGGCACTCAACTGTTCGAGGCGGCGATCGCGCGCTTCGCTTTGAGCAACATCGCTCTCTCGATGCAATCGTGCTCGACTACATCTCGCAGCATCGCGTCGTGCCACATACGTTCGATCACAATTGGCAAGCTTCGGGCCGCGCAATCATCTCGCTTTAGGCCGGCGCCCAGTAGTCCTTATTCAGTCTAAAGCGAACCACTCCATTGCTCGCAACTGTGGCATCAAGTAAGCAACAAGATTTAGCGTTCAAACACAAAAAACAGCCGAGCTGGACCCTTTTTTATTCTTACTGGCATGACGCATAGGTCGCCGTGCGACTATTACTACCAGAGCAAGTATAGCTTGGCGAAGTAACACCTTCAGCAGTAAAGCCTATACTGATCGTATCGGTGCTGGACAAATTCAGACTTGGGAACGTAATCGTCGACTTTTCAGGAGTTGTGCCTAACGTGGTATTGCCTACGTTTCCATTGTCGGTGACGACTATATTGGCCAACGAACCTTCCGCAACGCCATTCACCAAAATGTTGGCGGTATCAACCTTGTAATTAGCACAGTACTGTACGGTAGTGTTGTGCCCACTCCAGCATGGATTTGATCCCGCAGCTGTATATGCATAATTATAATTTTGTACTGTCACTGTAATTACAGCGGCAAGAGGTGGCGTGGAGGATGTGGTTATCGATGGGCACGTATAGGAATTCAGCTGCTTGTTGCCTCCGTTTCCACTCGAACTCGATGAACAAGAGGTCAAGCTACCTGTAGGTGCGGCCGTGCTGTCCAGTTGCCAAGACACAGTAGGGTAACTTCCACTATATCCCTTGTAGAGCTGCGGAAGCACGCTATTGACAGAAGCCGGAACTGGCGTGAGATATAACGTCGCAGACACACTACCGCTCCCCGAGCTATTGCTCGAGGAGACAGAGAAAGCCTGCGTATCGCTTTGCTTATTCGATGCCGATGCATCGTCCAAATCCACAGGGCTGCCGAATCCGGACCCTGTCGCGGCAAGTCCGGAATTGGAATTGGAAATCGTCGTCGTGACAGTAGCCGTATCCCCCGTACTGGCACACGAAAGCGCGCTCACCACTCCTCGCGAACTGTTGAACGTCGGCGCTGCATTTTTTACGGTGATAATCGCATCGTTGTTCACTGAAACGCTGTTCGAATGACAACCCCCGGGTGAAGGGGACCAGTTGGCAATGTCCGTAACATTAATCGTCGTAAACGGCAATAATGGCAAATAGCAGCTCGACTTATCCGTGGCCGTACAACTGGCAATAGCGTTCGTGATGGCGGTTACCGCAGCGGGCTCAAGATAGTCTATGTACAAGCCACGCGCATGCAAATAGCGGTAGTCCGGATTGGTCGACGAATAAGTGATTTTTATGCTTGTCGGCACATCCAGATTGTAAGGTGAGGCCGCATAGCTGGATTGAGCGGTTGCCAAACTCGGAAGACTACCTTGCTCCAGAGTGGAGACATTGGTCTTTAGATAATTGAGAATAAAGGACTGATAGGCGCCGACGGCCCCCCCCGTACCGAAGTCCGCAGTGTCCGTTGTATCCGGATTTGAGCTGGTGGCGGCGGTGGCCGCCGTACTCGGGCTCGACGTTGCCAACAGGCCGAAGAAATAGTTATGCAGATCCGTTGCCACTGCGTAGACGCCGTCGACACGAATTAACCGACAGGCATTCATGTAGGCGTCAGCTGCATCGGACGAGGGCACCGCCACCAAGGTGTTGGTGGAGTCGTAGCGATAATGGCTGTAGTTGCCCGTCGTATTGAAGGGATCAAACTTGACTGTGTCACTGGCACTATCGTTGTGATCACGACAGCAAACATCGCAATCATTATCCTGCGTAGCACTCGAGTCGACGCCTGTCGCGGAAGTCGTTCCGGCCGCCGTCGGCGCCACATATTGGCTACCATCCCAATAGGTAGGCCTATATGGTGTCGCAAAAACGGTCGTCAGATTACTGTCCGTGCTGACCGCACCGCCATACTTGCAACTGCACATGACTACCTTGGTATCGACACTCTTCTGGATGACGGTCTCGTTATTGTTGTCGGGAGCTTGGTAAGTAAGCACATTGTATGAGGTGCCGACAACCGCGGAGTTGTTGCCATTGAGAGCGAGAATCTGTGGCTTCGGGTTCGTGGCTGCAGTGTCGTTACCATTGCCGGTTGCAATCGGAATGACTCCTGGCGTGGCAGCGGGATTGATCTGCCGTACTGTGGGCGACGCCGTGGTCGAGGTTATCGTCGGGGTCTGTACGATGAGACCATTGTTGCCGTTGTCGTTCAAAGTGGGGCTGATGATGGTGTCGGTGGCGAGCGATCGGGACTGACCGGAGGAATCCGTCCACGTCGTCGTGACATTCACCTGTTTATAAGCACCGGCGTCGGAAAGGGGCGCGCCTGCAGTCTTTTTAAAAGCCGGGTTGGCAATACTGGTAGCAGCCCACTGGTTGACAGTAATGGTGGTTGTCAGATTGCCGACGCCAGCGGCTGTTTGCGCAACGAGAGCTGCGCTCTTCTGCGCGGCTGAACCTTGGCTGGGTGAAACGATTGTCTGCTGCGGATTCGTGGTAGCGGTGGGGGTCGCGGTATAGGTCAGCGCACCCGCGCTGTAGCCACTGGCCCGCATTTGATCGATCAGCCCTTCCGCATACGCGGCAATCTGCGAGCGCGCCCGAGCATCAGCGCTGTTGCGAGTCAAGGCACCCTGCAGAAGAGCGAGAGCCAACAATCCTGTCGACAGAACGACGATCGCAATCAAGACATCGATCATCGAGAAACCGAAGACTCGACGGAGAACGGCAGATTTCGGATTCATGGTAAGCATGGTCTTATCCACTCAATACGAGAATCGGTCGGTCCAGGAACCTGGAACAGGCGAGGCCGGATTAAGCGTTGGCTCGCCGGTGAATCCCGCCAGTACCTTGGGTAGGTAGACAATGGCCGCCGTGCCGTTTCCTTTGATGAATTGGCCTTGGATGACGACAGAACCATAGATCACCGAGCCGGCCTGCATCGTTAGACTGCCGCCGCTCCCATCTGTAGATCCCCCAGTAGTTGGATCAAGGGGACTATTCGGCGCGCGTATAAAAAGTAAGCCATACAGCTTTCCGTGGAAGTTGCTCACGTTTCCGTCCCATACCACGATGACTGGAAGATCCGGCGTGCCCATGGTGACGTTGTTGGTAGAACATGTGGCGCCGTTCTGCACCCAGATCAGCCCGCCTTGGGCGGTAGTTCCATTGGTGGCTCCCGAATCGGCCAGCGCGGAACAAGCGGCCAGCTTGTCTGGTTTGATCCATCCCGAGGAATGCAACGTACCGGGAATGATTTGCGTCGCATGGTTGTACAACCACGCTTCGTCCACGCCAATGCCTCCGCTTGGAAGCGGGGAGTTATCGGCTGGTTGATAAGCGGTCGTTGTCATCTTGCGTGTTTCGCAAAAACAGTCGTGACCATCTGTACAGTAACCGTCTGGGTTGGTACCGGTGTCGTCTTCCCAAGCCTGTACATGAAACACGTAATTAAACAGATCGCAGGGAAATTCGTTTGATCTGACGTTTGCATTGGACTTGCAGGAACCTGCAGCCTGAAGCGTCGAAGTACATGTTGATGTACCCACCACCGGAACGGAATCGATATCGAGAAGGTCGATTCCCATATTTCCCCCGTTGCCGGAGGATTGATATGAGATGGAATTGCTGCATGAGCAGGTATCGCACGTAATTATGCTTGATGTTCCGCCAGTCGAAGTCTTCGCAAAATCAACGGATCCTTGGCCTGGCACGTTGCCCTGGTTGCGGATGTAATCCTCGAAATAACAAGTATTTGGCGTACCGGTTTTCGTCAGCGCTTGCCGCGTCCAAACAGATACCGGCACCCCTTTTCCCGCCCCGTTCGAGTTGGTTACAACTTGGATACCACCGGTAACATCGACCGATCCAGACGCCGTGATGGGTGGAAGGTTTCCACCGCCACCGGCGATCGGAGAAATACCGAAGGTCGTGCTCAACGTGGTGTTGGCGGATTCGCCGGCGATATTGCCGACGCCGATAACCGTAAATAGATAGGTTCCCGATGCCTGCGTCAGATCGGTAGTGCATTCCGTGGGATCGGTCGTCTGCGCAGGAGTTTTGACCATGCACATCACCACTCCAACTCCGTAATTCACCGCGTATCCATTGCCTACCGTTGTCATCCGCCTGTCGAGCGGAATGGACCTGGTGTCGATGTCGTCGGAAGTGCTGTTATTGCCATTGACGTCATAGCTGGCGCCCACGTTGTAATAGTACATATTGCCGCGCCGTTGCATACTTGGGCTCGCACAACCCGTGCCACTGTACTGTCCCGCCACGCACTGCGGCACTGCACCACAGGGGAAGTTGGTGTCGGGAGGGGCGTTGGTACCACCGCAACGAGTCCATTTCCCATTGGTCGGGTTGATGATCGAACGATTGGCCTTGATGTACTCGGCGCCCTGAGAAATGGCCGCCTCGACGGTCTGCTTTACCAAGCGGGCACGTACGTCGCTTGCCGATGTGCGTTGTTCCAAAATCCCGGCATTCATCGCGAACAACGCAAGAAGCGACGCGAGCAAAAGCAACATCAGGGTAACGATCAGCGTTGTGCCTGATTGCAGCTTCGAATTCAATTGCCTGCCATGAGCAAACCGATACATAAAAAAGCTCCGGAATCAATTGACCGTGGTGGACCGAATGAAAATGGGCTGTTTGAAAGTACGCGAAATGGAGTTCGTGTACGAATCACCCGAGACCAAACTGCCAGTCACGGACAAATCAATTTCATTTGCGCTCACCACAGTAAAGGTTAAATCAGTTATTTTGATCTGACTTGAACTCAAAACAGCAGTAGTCGAATTGGTGATAGGGCAACTTTGCAGCGCCGACGAAGTGGGCAAGTTCGCAACCGTTGTCACACCGGTTGGATTCAGCGTCAAATAATCGAGCGACACTCTACCCGTGGTTCTGTCCAGCCGGACTTGATGATAGTTGTAGAGAGATTGATCGGAGGTAGTGCCGGAATAGCCATAGCTAAGCCCCGGACAATTGGTCACCGTGACTGCGTAACAGGGTTGGATAACCGACGCCGCAGACGCAGTAGGACATGCAGTTGTTGTCCCTTGCCCTACCATCGCTGCCGGGTCTTCAATGAACCGCATGCGCTTGACGTCGTCAGCGACAACGGATGCAAGCGCGCGCAATTCCTGTGTTAGACGGGTGGACTGGATTGTCTCGGAATTCGACTGATTGATCGCCACAATTAGACTGATGGCACCGCCAACAACGATCATGCCGATCACGATCGAAATCATCAGCTCGATCAGCGAGAACCCCCACATCGCAGGCTTTCCGCTCGGTTTCATTGACCGGTTGCGCATGTCGGATACCCTGCCACGAAAGGACTCGAAGACGGCACGCATACCAGTGTTTGCCCGAGCGCCGACAAATTGATGTGTGTCGAATATTTGCCTGACTTGGAATTTAGAGTCATCAGCGGATTGGTGGGCAAATTCGTGATATCCAGTGTCCCCAGCTTGGAATTGAAGGTAACCCCACCAGTGCCGAGGACATACTTGATAGTGCTGTTACTGGGCAGTTGCAAGATCACTCCTGAATAGTCCCCTGATGAGACGAGTGCGTTTTGGTAACCATTGTTGTCGTCGCCCACCAAACAAACCACCGGGGTTTTTTTGGAACAATCGCAATCCGACACGCCGGCCACCTGCACCCCTGCCGTGGGCGTAGCGGCGCTAATCGCTCCTGCGCACCAAGTCGTTCCGCTGGAAACGGAAACGTTGACGTCGCGCTGCAGCTTGACCGCGTTCACGCGAGATTGATTAAGCAGATTGACGATATCGTCCGTCGCACCACGCAACCGCGACTTCTCGATCAAGTCATTAAAGCTGGGCACGGCCAGCATGGCGAGGATGACGAGCACCGCCAATGTGACCATCAACTCGACGAGAGTGAAGCCAGATTGCCGCCAACGCTGCATTGTGCCCCCGGTAGTCCCTGAACCGATTGCCGATTCTATGCTGTTGTCAGCGGTTTTCGAAACGAATCCGACCAATGGCGCGAATTTCCTGTTATTCGGCTGGACGCATCAAGGACGCGGCGATTAGTATTCGCGCTACTGAGCGGAGTCTGGGGGGCGCATGAACAGGAACCGTGGGTTTACGCTGATCGAACTGATGATCGTCGTCGCAATCATCGCCATTCTCGCGGCGATCGCGCTGCCCAGTTACCTGAGCCAGTTGCGCAAAGGTCGACGTAGCGACATGGAACAGGCCATGCAGCAAATTGCGTTGCTGGAGGAGCGTTTCCGCGCGGACTGCCCAGAGTACGCGAATGCCTTCGGCTATGCTTGCTCAACGCTTGCCACCCTGAAATTCCCGTCAAATCCGTATACCGCATCCTACTATGCGACTGCTACCTTGGCCCCGAATGCTACCAATACCGGGTTCAAGATCACGGCCGTCGCCAATTCGGGACAGGACAATGACAATCAGTACGGCACCAATTGCAAGACTCTGATCTACGACTCAGGCTTTACGACGGCCGGAGTACTCAGCAAGACACCCGCAAACTGCTGGGCGCAATAGATCGAATTTGCCCGGACAACTGCAGATTTTCGACGCGCGTCAGCCCACCATGACGACCCGCAACTCTTTCGGCAGCGCAAACGTCACATTCTCCGGATCGCCAGCCAGCTCGCTGACCTCGGCATCTGCCCCGCCCCACTCGCGCAGCCGCGCGACGACGCCCTGGACCAGGCTTTCCGGCGCCGAAGCGCCCGCGGTGACGCCGATATGCGCCTTGCCGGTCAGCCATTCGCGGTCGATGTCGTCGGCGCCATCGATCAGATAGGCCGGCACACCCTGCTTCTGCGCGAGTTCGCGCAGGCGGTTGGAGTTGGAGCTGTTCGGCGAGCCGACGACGAGAACGAGATCACATTGCTGGCCGAGCTTGCGCACGGCGTCCTGGCGGTTCTGCGTCGCGTAGCAGATGTCGTCGTGCTTCGGGCCAATGACCGCAGGGAACTGGGTGCGCAGGGCTTCGATCACGGCCTTGGTGTCGTCGACCGACAATGTGGTCTGCGTCACATAGGCCATCTGTTCGGGATTCTTCGGCTTGAGCTGGGCCACGTCTTCGGGCGTCTCGACGAGGTGGATTTCGCCGCTCGCACCGGCCTTGTCCCACTGGCCGAGCGTGCCTTCGACTTCGGGATGGCCGGCGTGGCCGATCAACACGACGTCGAATCCGCTCTTTGCGTAGCGCGCGACTTCGATGTGCACCTTGGTCACCAGCGGACAGGTCGCGTCGAACACGCGCAGGTCGCGCGCAGCCACTTCACCGCGCACCTTTTGCGACACGCCGTGCGCGCTGAAGATCACCGTGGCGCCATCGGGCACTTCGGAAATTTCGTCGACGAAGATCGCGCCGCGCGCACGCAGCCCGTCCACCACGAACTTGTTGTGCACGACTTCATGGCGCACGTAGATCGGCGCACCGAACGATTCGAGCGCGCGCTCGACGATTTCGATCGCCCGGTCGACGCCGGCGCAGAATCCGCGGGGGTTGGCGAGAAGGATTTGCATGGCAAGGATTTTAACGCGGATAGCCGCGTCAGGACGCTTTTTGCCCCTTCGCGAACAAGCCGAACCAGATCAGCAGCACTGCGCCGACCGTGATCGCCGAGTCGGCGACGTTGAACGCAGGAAAGTGCGCATCATTCCAGTAGACATCGATGAAGTCGGTGACCTGACCGAAGCGCAGGCGGTCGACCAAGTTGCCGAGCGCGCCGCCGATGACGAGCGACAGCGGCAGCGTGTTGCGCCAGTCCGAACGCGGAATCGTCGCGAGCCAGCGCACGAGCATGGCGCTGACAACGACCGCGAGCACGCTGAACAGCCAGCGCTGCGGGCCTGGACCGACATCCAGAAAACTGAACGCCGCGCCGGTGTTGAATGCGAGCGTCCAGTTGAGCAGGTTGGGAATCACCGCATGTGGCTGCAACGGCTGCAATTGCGCGAGCACGACTGCCTTGGTCGCCTGGTCGAGCACGATCACGAACAGGGAAAACACCAGCCACGGCAATCCGCTGGCCTTCCAGGACACGGGTTTGTTCATCAGAAATACCGCCGTTGCTCGCCCGTGCCGTCCGGCAGGTTGGAAACGCAGCGGCCGCAGATTTCCGGGTGTTCGGGATAGACGCCGACGTCGGGGCGACGGTGCCAGCAGCGGATGCACTTCTGCCCATCGGCGACCCTGGCGGAAATCCACGCTGCGCCGTCGCTCACTTCCGCCTTCACCGCGTTCGCCGGCGGATTCTTGTCGTCGCCGAGATGCAGGCCGGAGGTAATGAAGAAGAAACGCAGCTCGTCCGCGAGAGGCATGAGGCGCGAATGTAGCGGCGCATCCGCATGCAGCGCGACATCGGCTTCGAGCGCCGCGCCGATCTCGCCCGCATTGCGCATGCCTTCGAGCAGCTTCGCCGCGGCTGCGCGGATCGTCAGCAGGTCGTTCCAGAACGCACGCTGCTCGGGCTTGCCTTGCGTTGCGGCAAGTCCATCGTAGAACGTCTCGAACAGCACCGAGGCATCGCGCGTGCCCGGGATCAACGGCCAGATTTCCTCGGCCGTGAACGACAGGATCGGCGCGAGCCACCGCACCATCGCCTCGACGATGCGGTACATCGCGCTCTGCGCGCTGCGCCGGCCGTGGCTGTTGGCCTGCATCGTGTACAGGCGATCTTTGGTGATGTCGAGGTAGAGCGAGCCCATCTCGTTCGTGCAGAAGTTCAGCACGCGCTGCACGACTTCGGGGAAGTCGTAGCGCGCGTAAGCCGCTATCACCGCTTGTTGCGTGTCGTACGCCTGCTGCACGGCCCATTGATCAAGCAGCAGACTGTCCTCGACCTTGACCAGATCCCGCGCCGGGTCGAAGCCATGCAGGTTGCCTAGCAGGAAGCGCGCCGTGTTGCGGATGCGGCGGTAAGCGTCGGCGACGCGCTTGAGGATTTCGTCCGACAACGCCATCTCGTTGCGGTAGTCGGCCGAGGCGATCCACAGGCGCAGGATGTCCGCGCCGTAGTTCTTCATCACGTCCTGCGGCTCGATGCCGTTGCCGAGCGACTTCGACATCTTGCGGCCCTGCGCATCGACGGTGAAGCCGTGCGTGAGCACTTCGTCGTACGGCGCCTTGCCGTGCATCGCGACGCTGGTCAGCAGCGAGGAATGGAACCAGCCGCGGTGCTGGTCCGAGCCTTCGAGATACATGACCTTGTCACCAGGCTTGCGCGCGAGTTCGGGACGCTGATCGAGCACGCAGTAATGCGTCGTGCCCGAATCGAACCAGACATCAAGAATATCGGTGACCTTGTCGTATTGTTCGGCCTCGTCGCCGAGCAGCTCGCGCGCATCGAGCGCGTACCACGCATCCGCGCCAGCTTTTTCCACGCGCTGCGCAACCTGCTCCATCAGCTCGACGCTGCGCGGATGCGGCTCGCCCGTGGACTTGTGGATGAACAACGCGATCGGCACGCCCCAGGTGCGCTGGCGCGAGATGCACCAGTCCGGGCGGTCCTTGATCATGCCGTAGATGCGCTCCTCGCCCCAGGCCGGATACCAGTCGACGTCATCGCGGATCGCCTTGAGCGCGTCGGCGCGCAGGCCTTTCGTCTCCATGCCGATGAACCACTGCGGCGTGGCGCGGAACACGACGGGCGTGCGATGACGCCAGCAATGCGGATAGCTGTGCGTGATCTTCTCGGCGGCGAGCAGGACGCCGCGCTCGCGCAGCAGGTCGACGATGGCATCGTTCGCCTTCCAGATGAATTGTCCGGCAAACAGTTCCGTGTCCGGCGTGTAGACACCGTTCGGTCCGAGCGGATTGACCCCGGCGATACCGTATTCGCGCGCGACGACGAAGTCCTCCATGCCGTGGCTCGGCGCGGTGTGCACGGCGCCGGTGCCGTCGTCGGTGGTGACGTGGTCGCCGTTGATGACGGGGATTTCGCGCTTGTAGAACGGATGGTGCAATTTTGTCAGGTCAAGCCCGGCGCCCTTGATATGGCCAAGTGCGACGGGATTGTCGAGGCCGTAGCGCTTGGCGATTTTTTCCAGCAGCAGTTCCGCGACGACGAGCAGCACGCGCTTGCCATTGCGTGCCGGCCCTTCGATCAGCACGTAGTCGATGTCGGGACCGAGCGTGACCGCGACGCTGGCCGGCAGCGTCCACGGCGTCGTCGTCCAGATCGGCACGGCGACGATGTCGCCGTCGTTCACGCTCACGCCGAACTTCGCGGCGAGCGCTTTCGGATCGAGCGCGTCGTAGGCAACGTCAATCGCCCACGACTGCTTGTCCTGGTATTCGATCTCCGCCTCGGCGAGCGCTGAGCCGCAGTCGAAGCACCAGTAGACCGGCTTCTCGCCGCGCACGAGGTGGCCGTTCGCGATTACCTTCGCCAGCGCACGGATTTCGTCGGCCTCGAACTTGAAGGCCAGCGTTTCGTACGGACGGCTCCAGTCGCCGAGCACGCCGAGGCGCTTGAAGTCCGTGCGCTGCAGATCGATCTGCTTGGTCGCGTACTCGCGGCAGAGCTTGCGGAACTCGGCCGCATCGACCTTGACGCCGACCTTGCCGACCTTCTTCTCGACCGCGACTTCGATCGGTAGGCCGTGGCAGTCCCAGCCCGGCACGTACGGCGAGCGCAGGCCCGCGACGAGCTTGGACTTGACCACGATGTCCTTGAGGATCTTGTTGACCGCATGGCCGAGATGGATCGCGCCGTTCGCATACGGCGGACCGTCGTGCAGGATGAAGGCGTGCTCGCGCCCGGCGGTGCGGATCTGGATCTCGTTGTAGCGATCGACCTTCTCCCATTCGGCGAGCATCGCCGGCTCGCGCTTGGCAAGGTCGGCCTTCATCGCGAAATCGGTCTGCGGCAGGTTGATCGTGGATTTGTAGTCGATGCTCACTTCTTCGCTCCAGTCGCCACCGTCGTGCAGCAACTCTTGTTGTTTGTCTTATGCTCCGCGCTGGAGCAACGTCATTTATCCATTTTTGTTCCGGGGCGGAACAAAATTCCACGCGCTTGCTCGGCGTCGCGATCGATCTGCCTCACCATCGCGTCGAGATCGCTGAACTTCTCCTCGTCGCGCAATTTTTCCACAAATTCCACTTGTATACGACGGCCGTAGAGGTCACCGTCGAAATCGAACACGTGCGCCTCGAGCAGCGGCTCCTTGCCGTTGACCGTGGGTCGCACGCCAAGGCTCGCCACGCCGGGACGCGGCACGTCATCGATACCGTGCACGCGCACCGCGAAGATGCCGTCCACGGGCGACGTACGCGAACCGAGCCGCAGGTTCGCGGTCGGGTAGCCGAGCTTGCGCCCGAGCTGCTGGCCACGCACGACATGCCCGCCGATCGCGAACGGCCGACCGAGCCAGCGTGCCGCCAGCGCGAAACTGCCGCCGGCCAACGCCTCGCGAATCGCCGAACTCGAAATGCGCTCACCCTCGATCACGACCGGCGCGAGTGCCTGTGCCGTGAAACCGTGTTCGCGACCAAGACGCTGCAGCAATTCGACATCGCCACCGCGCGCATGGCCGAAGCGGAAGCCTTCGCCGACCCAGACTTCGCGTGCGTTGAGACGCTTGACCAGCACGCGCTCGACGAAATCCTGCGCACTCATCGCCGCGAGCGTCGCGTTGAATCGCAACAGCAGCGCCCGGTCGACCTGTGCGTCGCGGAACTGCTCGATCTTCTCGCGCACATTGCTCAGCCGCGCCACCGGCCGCCCATGCGCGAAGAACTCGCGCGGCAACGGTTCGAAACTGGCGACGACCGCATCGAGATTCAACTCGCGCGCCCGTTCGCGCGCGCGCCCGAGCACGGCGCGATGGCCCAGATGGACGCCATCGAACGCACCGATGCAGACGACACTGCCTCGCGCGGCGACCGGATCGCCCGCGATATCGCGGAACAACATACGCATCGCGCGATTATAGCGAAGAATGCTGCGCCGCCGCAGTTCAGTGAGCGCGTAAATCGCGCAGGCGCAAGCCGCTGGCGTACAAGCTGGCCACATAAATCCCGCCCGCCGCCGCGATGATGGTACCCAGCCGCCAAGCACGCTGGGCGACGCCCGCCGTGCTCCATTCCGGCCAAATCGCCAGCCCTGCAAGGATGACGGCCACCATGAGCGCACACGCCACGGCCAGCCGCAACAGATGCCTGCCCCAGCCAGGTTCGCGCTGATAGATCGCCTCGCGGCGCAACGCGCGCCAGAGCAGCAGCAGGTTCAGATAGCTCGCGAGGCTCGACGCCACCGCCACCGCCATATGCAGGCCGCGCACATTGGCGATGCGCGCGAGCAGGTCTTCGCCCGGCGTCTCTGCACCGCGCCAGAGCAGGTACAGCGCGCCGACCAGAAGCACGTTGAGCGCCATGTTCGCGATCATCGCGGCGATGCCTGCACGCACAGGTGTTTTCGTGTCCTGGCGCGCGTAGAACGCCGGCACGAGCACCTTGACCAAGGCGAACGCCGGCAGGCCGAAGCTCAGCGCGGACAGGCTCAGCGCGACCATGTCCGCATCCCCCGCGGTGAACCTGCCGTGCTGGAACAGCGTCGCGACGATCGGTTTGCCGAGCAGGACGAGGCCGAGCATCGCGGGAATGGCGATCAGCAGCGTCGTGCGCAGGCCCCAGTCGAGCGCGCGCGAAAAACCCGCATGGTCGGTGTTGACGTGATGGCGCGACAGGCTCGGCAGGATCACCGTGCCGAGCGCGACGCCGAAGATGCCGAGTGGCAGTTCGAGCAGGCGGTCACCGGTCTGCAGCCAGGTCTGCGAACCGGTGATCAGCAGCGAGGCGATCACCGTGTCGAGCAGCAGGTTCACCTGCGCGACCGACGAGCCGAACAGGGTCGGGATCATCAGGCGCATGATCCGGCGCACTTCCGGATGCGACCAGCCCCAGCTCGGCCGTGCGAGCAGGTCGAGCCGGCGCAGTGTGGGAAACTGGAACAGCAACTGCAGGATGCCGGCGAGGAAGATGGCCCAGGCCAGCGCCTTGATCGGCACGTCGAAATAGCGGCTCCACCACAGCGCCCCGGCGATCATGCACAGGTTGAGGATCACCGGCGTCAGCGCCGGCAGGGCGAAGCGGTGGAAGCTGTTGAGCACGCCGCCGGCCAGCGCGGTCAGCGAGACGAACAGCAGGAATGGGAAGGTGATGCGCAACAAGTCCGAGGTCAGGCGCGCCTTCTCCGGCGTGCTTAGCGCACCGAGCGAAAACAACGCGGTGATCTGGCCAGAAAAAAGGACGCCGAGAGCGGTGACGATGAGCAGCACGCCGCCGAGCGTGCCGCCGGTCTTCGCCACCAGCGTCTTCAACTCCGCATGCGAACGCTTTTCCTTGACCTCGGTGAACACCGGCACAAAGGCCGTGCTGAACGAACCTTCGGCGAACAACCGGCGCATGAAGTTCGGGATGCGGAAGGCGACCCAGAACGCATCGGTCATCCAGCTTACGCCGAACACGGCGCTGATAGACTGGTCGCGCACCAGGCCCAGAATGCGCGAAATAAAGGTCATCGCGCTGAACGAGAACATCGAGCGCAGCAGGCTGGGAGTCTTCATCGGCCGGCCAAGGCCTCACCCAAGTTGACGCAACTCCGCACAACGCTTACAATTCCGCCCCTTTTTCCATCCCCGATTCCCGCGCCGTCCGCACCGGGCTGCGCCACTACTACCGGAGTTTTTCCTTGGCTAACATCAAATCCGCGAAGAAGCGTGCGCGTCAGGCTGTCAAGCGCAACGCCCGCAATTCCAGTGCGCGTTCCGCGCTGCGTACCGCCGTGAAGAAGGTCGTCAACGCGATCGCGGCGAAAGACAAGGTCGCCGCCGAGGCCGCCTACAAGACCGCCGAGCCGATTCTCGACCGCGAGTCGAGCCGCGGCCTGATCCACAAGAACAAGACTGCGCGCCACAAGAGCCGTCTGAGCGCGCACATCAAGGCTCTGGCCTAAGCCAAGCCGCGACGAACTGCCAAAAAGGCCGGCGCAAGCCGGCCTTTTTGTTTTTCCGATTTCCCGGGCGCGCATGGTGAGATCGAGGCGAAACCGCGCGCACTTCACGCGTCCTCGCTCCGCGACTCCTCCGCCGCCTCGGCGCGCAGTCGGTCGAAGAAGTCCTGGGTCTTCAGCGCGACCTCCCAGGTGCCCTCGCGCGCGATCGCCGAGACGAGGAACCACGGCTGCTTCCACTTGAGCTTTTTCACCAGCGCCTTGGCCAGCTTCTGGCGCTCGTCCTCGGGCACGAGGTCGGCCTTGTTGAATACGAGCCAGCGCGGGCGGGAGAGCAATTCCTCGTCGAATTTCTCGAGTTCGGCCTCAATCGCGCGCACCTGCTCGACCGGGTCGGTTTCGTCGTCGAGCGGGGCGATATCGACCAGATGCAGCAGCAGGCGCGTGCGCGAAACATGCTTGAGGAACTGGATGCCAAGCCCGGCGCCATCCGCCGCGCCTTCGATCAGACCGGGAATATCGGCGATGACGAAGCTCTGGTCGGTGCCGATGCGCACCACGCCGAGGTGCGGCTGCAGCGTCGTGAACGGATAGTCGGCGACGCGTGGCGTCGCCGCCGAAACCGCACGGATAAAGGTCGATTTGCCCGCGTTCGGAAAGCCGAGCAGGCCGACATCGGCCAGCACCTTCAGCTCGAGGCGCAGCTCGCGCGTCTCGCCTTCGGTGCCCGACGTAGCCTTGCGCGGCGCGCGGTTGGTCGAGCTCTTGAAGTTGACGTTGCCGGCGCCGCCGCGGCCGCCCTGGGCAACCTTGATGACCTGGCCGTGATGGGTCAG
This sequence comes from Rudaea sp., assembly GCF_036383415.1. Lineage (GTDB taxonomy): Bacteria > Pseudomonadota > Gammaproteobacteria > Xanthomonadales > Rhodanobacteraceae > Rudaea. The sequence continues at coordinate 19,038 of NZ_DASVOK010000441.1, forward strand.
GTCGCCGATCGTCTCGTCGGTATCGACATTGATGACGGCGGTGCCGACCGGCACGCGGATGATCTTGTCCTCGCCGGCCTTGCCGGCCATCTGCCGGCCCATGCCGTTCTCGCCGCGCTGCGCGCGGAATACGCGGTCGTGGCGGAAATCGACCAAGGTGTTGAGACCCTCGTCGGCAACGAGGAACACGCTGCCACCCTCGCCGCCGTTGCCGCCGTCGGGGCCGCCGAGCGGAATGAATTTTTCGCGCCGGAAACTCACGCAGCCGCTGCCGCCGTTGCCGGCGTGGACGGTGATTTCGGCTTCGTCGACGAATTTCATGGGGCAGCGAGGGATTGAACGAGGGGAAAGCAAGTATAGAACGCCGTCATTCCCGCATGTTTCTGGCGGGAATGACCAGCAGAAGCTACAGAAAAACAAAGCCCCGCACGAGGCGGGGCTCTGTCGAATTGCTGGCGCGCGAAGCTTAGCCTGCGACGACGCTGACCGTGCGACGCTGCTTGGCGCCCTTGACCGCGAAATCGACCTTGCCGTCGACCAGCGCGAACAAGGTGTGGTCGCGACCGATGCCGACGCCGGTGCCCGGATGGAACTGGGTGCCGCGCTGGCGCACGATGATGTTGCCGGCTTCCACGGCCTGACCGCCATAGAGCTTCACGCCGAGATACTTCGGGTTCGAGTCGCGGCCGTTACGGGTACTGCCGCCTGCCTTTTTATGTGCCATGACTTATGCTCCTCTTAACCCGTGATGCCGGTGATTTCGATTTCGGTGTAGTACTGCCGATGCCCCATCTGCTTCATGTGGTGCTTGCGGCGGCGGAACTTGATGATGCGGACCTTGTCGAGACGGCCGTGTTCGACGACCTTGGCCGCGACCGAGGCACCGCTGACGGTCGGCGCGCCGACCTTGACGCCTTCGCCCGAACCGAGAAGCAGAACCTGGTCGAATTTGACCGCGGCGCCGACGTCGGCTTCGAGTTTTTCCACG
>NZ_DASVOK010000442.1:0-1525 GCF_036383415.1 Rudaea sp.
CACCGCAGACCTCGCCGCGTTGCAGTCGCGCTCGCGTTCGCTCGAGCGCTGGCTGCGCGATACCGGCGCCGCGTCCGCGCCGCAATCGACGCAGGACCTCGCCGCCAGCGCGGAGATCGAAGACATGATCGGCCTTGTCGACGTGCAACTCGGCGCAGCCGACCCGGCCGATGCGAACGCAGCGCTGCCACTCTGGCGCCGCCGCGTCGCCCTGCTCGAAGACCTGTCGACGCTGCGCTACAGCGCGAACGCGCTGAGCCTGCGCAACGGCATCGCCGTCAACGACACCTCCGCAAACCGAATGGATGCAGCTCCCGCCGTTTGGAGAAATTAGAGAACGCCCATGAAACACTTTTTGTACGCCTTCCCTCTGATCGCTGCCGCCGTCGCATTCGGCACAGGCGCGGCTCGCGCCGCCGACCCGCCACCGACGAGCAGCGCCGCCCCGACCGGCAATCCGGCCAACGCCAAGGTTGATGTCGGCGTCGACGTGAAAGCCGCCGCTAAGCTCGACGCCGAGCAGGCCCGCCGCGAACTCGACCGCATGCGCGAACAGATGCGCGACTTGTCGAAGAAGATGGCCGAGATGTCGGCGCAGCTTGGCGACCTCGGCCCGCGCAACTATGCCTACCAGTACATCGGCGATCGGGATCGCGGCATGATCGGCGTGGTGCTGTCGAAGAACGAGCGCGGCGCGCGCGTCGACGCGGTGACGCCGGGCGGCCCGGCCGACAAAGCCGGGATCAAGAACGGTGATGTGATCGTCAAGGTCCGCGGCGAGAACCTCGGCGAGTCCAGCGACGGGTCACCGAAGATCCTCAACGAGAAGCTGCGCAATCTCAAACCCGGCCAGGAAGTGACGCTCTCGCTTCAACGCGACAACAAAAACGTGGACGTCAAGATCAAGGCCGAACGCCGCGAGCCGTTCAACTTCGCATTCTCGTTCGACGGCGCCGATATCGAACGGGTCCGCGCCGACGCCGAACAGGCCGCGCAGGACGCACAGATGAGCAAGGAGCAGGCCGATCAGATCCGCGAGCAGGTGCGCGAAGCAACGAAGCTGGCCGCAGAACAGAGCCGACTTGCCGCGGAACAGGGCCGGGAGGTCGCCGCACAAGCGCGCGAGATCGCCGCGCAGGCACGCCATCAGGCCTCGGCGAACCGAATTTACTATTCGACGCCATGGTGGGGCCTCAATCTCGCCAGCCTCAATCCCGATCTCGGCAGCTATTTCGGCGCGGACCATGGCGCGCTCGTTCTGTCTGCCGATGCGGAAACGGCGAAGACGCTCAAGTCGGGCGATGTGCTGCTCGCGATCGACGGCAAGAAGATCGAGCGCCCCGAGGATGCGATGCGCCTGCTGCGCGAAGGCGAGACGGGCCGCGAGGTGAAGGTGGAGGTGCTGCGCGCGCACAAGACACAGACGCTGAGCATGAAGGCGCCGGAGTTCAAGAGTCTGTTCGTCCCCGCACCGCCTGCGCCACCCGCCCCGCCAGCGCCGCCATCGAAGCCGCTCGCTCCGCTG
>NZ_DASVOK010000443.1:0-4413 GCF_036383415.1 Rudaea sp.
GGCAACTGCATGCGCGCGCGCAACGCCTGCGCGCCGGTATCGGTCAGCGCGACAATGCGCACGAGGCCGTGGGCGAGGCGGCGTTCCTGCGCGAGCGTAGCCGGATCGCCGAGCACGCTGGCGAGCTTGGCCATCGGCTGCGGCAGGCGCTGCGTCCACGCCAGCGCGGGCGGCAATTGCGCGGCGCGCCAGATCAGGCGTTCGGGATCGTGCGCGGTCGCGGTCAGTGGCAAGGCCGGATGCAGCTGGCGCAGCAGTTCGAGCGCGATGAATTCACGCACGCGACCGCCACCGAGCTCGGCATGGGCGAGTTCGACGCCATGCCAGCTCAGCGTTTCCAGGCGCGCGCGAATCTCGGCCGGGTCAGCGGTCACGGGCATTCCGGCGAACGGGCGCAGCACTTCGATGCCTTCGCCTTCGAGCGCGCCCGCGAAATTCGCGGCATAGTCGGCGATGCCGTTCTGCTCCGGCGGCAGCGGTGCGAGCAGGACGATCTTCATGACGAGGTCAGCCTCAGCAGCTGGCTCGAGCGGTCCATCAACGACTGCGGGATCTCGAAGTAGCGGCGGTTGAGGACGATGCCGCAGACGTTGTCGAACGCCTGGCCGAGCGAGCGCAGTGTTTCCTCGACCACCGGAATGGTCGTTGCGCGCGCCTGCACGACGACGACGATGCGGTCGGCGTATTGCAGTTCGTCGAAGCCGATGTCGTCCTTGAGCACGCCGGGTGCCTCGACGATGGCGACCTCGCCCGGATTCGCGCGACGCTTGCTCGTGATGCGTGCGTTGTAGCCCTGGCCTTGGGCGAAGTTGGCGATGCCGAGCGCGATGAAATGCACGCCTTCGCCGGGATTCGCCGAGGCAATGCCGATGGTGAGACCGCGCGCGGGTATGTCCTGATGCGGCAGCTGGCGCCAGATGCGATGCAGTGCGGAACGCAGCGGCAGGCCCTGCTTGGCGCGGCCGTTGAGTTCGGGCACCACGCCGAGCAGCGGCAGGCCGAAGCGCTCGTCGACGCCGCCGCCGTCGTGGATGCGCTGATCGAGCAGACGGCAGAGGAAGACCGCGAACAGGCCGACCGCAATGCCCGCCGGCAGCGCAGCGAGCAGCATCGTCGTCGTCTTCGGGAACACGCGCGCGGCGACGAAGGTCGGCGGTTCGACCACCGCGACGTTGCTCAGGCGGTTCGCGTTGAGGTCGCGCTGCACGCGTGCGTGCATGAGGAACTCGCTGGTCAGCCCATAGGCTTTCTCGGCGGTGTTCAACTGCAGGCCGAGGCGCGACAGTTCGGGCTCGATCGTGAGCACGTGGTCGCGGTCGGACTGCAGCGCGGCGATCTGCTTGTCGATCGCGTCGAGCTGCGCGGTGAGGTGCGCCTCCTGCGTTTCGCCGTCCTGGATGTCGCCCTTGAGCTTGAGTGCAAGCGCGTTCGGCGCGAGGTTCTGCGAACTCTGCACCTGCTTCGCCAGCGAGTCGATCTGCGTGCGCATCGAAGCGATCGCCGCGTCGAGCGACTTCACCTTGGGTGCGTTTTCGTCGTAGGTGCGCAGCAGGTCGAGGCGCTGGGTCTGCATCACGTTGAGTTTGGCCTGCATGTCCTGCTGGATCGGATTGAGGCTGATTGCGCGACCGGTGACGATCTCGGCCGGCATCGACGGCAGGCGCTGCTGCGCCGAGGCGATCGCGGCTTCGACCGCGACCTTCTGCGCGAGCGCGTCCTGGCGTCCCTTGTACAGGCGCTGCAGCTGGTCGGCGGTGCTGTCGAGCTTTTGCTGCAGGCTGGCCGCGTTGAGGTCGTTGAGCTTGGTGTGCAGCTCCTGCTTGAGCGCGAGCACTTCCTTGCCGAGCTCCTCGCTCTGGTTCTCGTAGAAGCGCGACAGCTCCGCACCGCCGGCGGCCTGCGCGCGCGCGTCGAAGTAGGCGTCGACCCAGTGCTTGAGTATCTGCTGCGCCTCGGTCGGATCGTTCCAGGTCAGGTCGAGTTCCATCACGTCGGCGCCGGATTCGTGGCTGACCTTGAGCGCCTTGGCGAGACCTGCGGCGAGCTTTTCCTGCGGCGTCTGCCGGTCGATGATGCCGACGAAGGCGAGCGTTGCGTCGAAGCCGTCCTTGATCGCGCCGGTGGCTACGCGCACCTTGGCCTTGATCCGCTTCCACAGGCTGCCGTCGCTCGCGTGTTCGAGATCTGCGCGATAGGCGTCGGCAACCTTGCTGATCACCGGCGCGCTGGTCAGGATCTGCTCCTCGTCGAGGATCGGATCGCGCAGCGTCGCCGGCTGGATGAAGTTCGGCTCGCGCATCACCTGCATCGGCACGCGCACCTGGTCGCCCTTCTCGAGGTTGACGAACAGGCGCGAGGTCGAGGTGAAGCGCGACGGCAGGAACAGCGCGCCGAGCACGATCAGGATCATCGTGGCCAGTGCGGTCAGCACGAACGCGCGCTTGAAGATGAAAAGCAGACGCAACAGGTCGCGAAAGCTGCGGATCTCGATCATTTCACACCTCCCACCTGCTGCACGGGCACGCTGGTGTTGTTCAATTGGTAGTTCGCGCTGACGCCGATGCCGTGGAAGAACGGAATCAACTGGGTCACGTAGAGATCCATGCTGTCGACGAGTTCGCCGATGCGCGATTTGGGTACGAACAGGATGTCGCCGCGCTGCAGGGCGATCGGCTGGCGGCCGCCGCCGTCGCCGGGCTGGAGCAGGTTCGCGTAGTCGAAGAAATAGACCTGGTAGCGGCGCTTGTCGTCGAGGCGCACGAGCGCGACGTGATGAGGGTCTGCGCCTGAAAGCAGTCCGCCCGAGGCGACGATCGCCTGCTCGGCCGTGCCGATGCCGGCGAGATCGAAGCTCGCGTTCGGCGTGCGCACCGCGCCGCCGACCATGACGCGGTTGCCTGGCGATTCGGCGATGTTCACCGTTACCCGCGGCTCCTTGTAGATGCCGGTCATGCGCTTGCCGAGGTCGTCGGCAATTTCTTCGGGCGTGCGGCCAGTAGCATCGACCTTGCCGACTTCGGGATAGGAAAAGCTGCCGTCGCTGCGCACGGTGAACTGGGTCAGCGGCACCTCCTCGGGCCGCAGCGGCAGCTGCGAATCGCGCACGATGCGCAGTGTGTCGCCCGCGTACACGCGCACGACCGCGGGCGGCAGCTGGGCGGACGATTTGGTGTCGATTTCGTGGGCCTTGGCCGTGCTTCCGCCGGGTGGACGGATCGCGCCCGGTGTCGTGCAGGCACCAAGCGCGAGCGCGAGGCTTGCGATGACGAATTGGCGATTCATGCGGAGTTCTCCTCCCAGTAAAGGGGAAACATGCTGATGCGCCGTTTCAGCGCGGATGGCAGATGGCGTTCGAGGAAGCCGAGCTTGTAGCCGGCGAGTTTGAGTGCGCTGCGCCAGACCACTTCGGCGCCACGCCAGCGCTGGCCGGCGGCGGTGAGCGCGTCGATCTGGTCGCGGACGAAGCGCAGGCCTTCGCCGCCGGCGTGACCGAAGGCTTCGACTATCCACGCCTCGCGTCGGTAGAACGTGCCGATGTCGAAATAGCGGCGCATTTCCTCGACCGGCGTGTACTCGTGCGAGTGATGCACTTGCGCATCGGCGGTGTAGTGCACGGCGTAGTCCCGCAGCAGCATGCGCGCAGCGACGAAGGCATCTTCGCTGCCGATCACGTCTTCGGGAAAACCGCCGACCGCGAAGAGTGCGTCGCGCCGGTAAGCGGCAAATGCATCCGAACTGAAGCAGGTCTTGATGCCGAGTTCGCGCGCATCGCTGCGGCGCTTGATGCGGCTCTGCGCCGGATAATTGAACCTGCGCCCCGCGGCGCTGAGCAGGCTCGCGCCCGGATGCGGCAGCTGGCGGCCATAGGCGACGCCGATGTCGGGAGCGGCGAACAGCGCGTCGTGCAGACGACGCAGCGCGTCGCGGTCGGCGGGCACAGCGTCCTGGGTCATGTAGATCAGCACGTCGGCACGGGTCAGGGTGCTCGCCCAGCGGCGCGTGCCGCCGTGATTGAAGCGCGCGGCATCGATCGCGACGACGCGTGCGCCGTGTGCGCGCCAGCGTGCGGGCGAGTCGTCGCTCGAGGAGCTGTCGACGACCAGCACCTCGTCGGGCTGCAGGCTCTGCGCCGCGAGCGCCGGCAGCAGGCGCTCGAGATGATCGGCGCCGTTGCGGTTCGGGATGATCAGTGCGCTGCGCATGCCAGGGTTCTCAGTAGGCGGCGCGCGCGGAAATGATCGCGGGGATCGTGCGCGCGAGGATGTAGAGATCGAGCCAAACCGACCAGCGCTCGATGTATTCGAGGTCGTATTCGACGCGGCGGTGGATCTTGTGCAGCGTGTCGGTCTCGCCCCTGTAACCGTTTACCTGGGCGAGCCCGGTAATCCCTGGCTTGACCCGATGGCGCGCGGC
>NZ_DASVOK010000444.1:0-12330 GCF_036383415.1 Rudaea sp.
GATGCATTCCTCGTTCTCGCGCTCTATACGATCGCTTTCGCGCTGTACGCGAGGCACTGGCCGCTGCTCCTCACCTTCCTCGCGACGCGCGGTTTTCTCGCTTCGCAGTTCGACCATGCGCCGCACCACGCCACGCCGCTCGATCTGCGCGACTATGCGCTCAACATGCCCGCCCCGCGTTGGCTGAGCGCCTGGTTGCTAAATTTCAATCTGCACCGCACGCACCATCTGAACCCAAGCCTGCCGTGGAACGCATTGCCGCGGGTAGCGAGCTTCGAACCCGGCGACATCGGCTTCGTGCGCGCTGTGCTGCGCCAATGGCGTGGGCCGATCGCCGTTCGGGAAAACGGCGCAGCTGCGCGATGAATCGCATCGATTCCTGCATACAGGATAGTGCGAGTCAAAAAAGAAACGCCGATATCGGCATCGCGGAACTATCCGGCCCGCGCCGAGTCTGTCGCTCAACCTCTTGCGGGAACCCTGCCATGAAACTGCTCCGCCGCGTGCTCGACGAAATCGTCGCGAACAAGTCCCTGCTGCTGTTTCTCGGGCTGATGCTGATGTTCCGCTCGGCCGTGGCGGACTGGATGCAGGTGCCGACCGGCTCGATGAACCCGACCATCGTCGAGGGCGACCGCATCCTCGTCGACAAGGCAGCCTACGGCTTGCGCGTGCCGTTCACCAACGTGCGCCTCACCCACGGCGGCGATCCACAGCGTGGCGATATCGTCATTTTCCCCTCGCCCAAGGACGGCATGACCTTGGTCAAGCGCGTCGTCGGACTGCCGGGCGACACGATCGCGATGCACGGCGAGCGCCTCACCATCAACGGCAAACCGCTCGATTACGCTTCGACGCAGAGCAGCGCCGACGACGAACTGCCGATCGCCACACGCGGAGAGCAGCGCGAATACTTCAGCGAGGCACTCGGCGGGGCGACGCATCCGATCATGGTACTGCCCAAGCGCAACGCGATGCGCACGTTCGGCCCGGTGACGGTGCCGCAGGGACACTACTTCATGATGGGCGACAGCCGCGACAACAGCGAGGACTCGCGTTACTTCGGCTTCGTGGCGCGTGAAAGCATCGTCGGACGCGCGCATCGCGTCGCCTATTCGCTCGATGCGGATCGCTGGTACAAGCCGCGCGGCGACCGCTTGTTCAGCCCGTTGAATTGACCGGCTTGCCGCGTTCCGGCACGGTCCTTGCGGCGCTACGCCGTCGCTTCCGAACAGGAGTATGATCGACCCGCCCTCTCCATCTTCCTTCCAACGTGAGGAGGTGGCGTATGAAACGAGCATTGTTGATTGCAGTCGCATCGGGCCTGTCCATCGCGGCGATCTGCCGCACCGCCGCTGCGGACGAGCCGGCCCACGTCATGTTCAACCCGGCCGACATCAAATGGGGTGAGGCGCCGCCGGCGCTGCCACCCGGAGCGAAGGCCGTCGTGCTCTACGGCGATCCGGGCAAACCGGGGCTCTTCGTCATCCGGGTCAAGATGCCGGCAGGCTACGTGGTGCCGGCACACTGGCATACGAACGATGAAGTCGTCAGCGTGGTCAGCGGCTCCGGCGCGTTCGGCCTCGGCGACAAGTTCGATGCGAAAATGGCGCATCCGCTGAGCGCGGGATCGCTGGTTGTCGCACCGGCCAAACACAATCATTTCGCGATGACCAAAACTGGCATGGTCATCCAGATTTCGGCGACCGGTCCGTTCGACATGACCTACGTGAACCCGGCCGACGATCCGCGCAACAAGGCGGCTGACAAGAAATAAGCCCGTCGCGATAGCGGTTGCCGCGGCTCAGGCTGGCCGCGGCAGCTTTCCGCGCACGCTCTCGACATCGAATGGCCCGGGCGCGGCGATCAGTTCACGCGCCGGCTCGATCTGGCCCCAGACGTTCCACAGCAGCACGCCTCGCACGCGTCCGCCGTCGAGGTAGTAGACCACGCCTTCGCGGTACGGCTCGGTCCACTGCTCGACGACGTCGAGACGATCATCGAGCAGGCCAACTGCTTCATAACCCAGGTCGAACAGGTCGGAATAGAAAAACGGCAGCGTCGTGTACGCATCGTTCGCGCCGGCCATGTTACGGCCGGCGTGATGGCCCATGCCTATTGCCGCGTTCTCGTGCTCGACGCGCAGCCGCATGCCGAGCGGCGCGCACGGGAAGTTGGCGACGTCGCCGGCGGCGAAGATGTCGCGGTCGTTTGTGCGCAGCTGCGCGTCGACGATGATGCCGTTGTCCACGGTAAGCCCGGCCGCGGTGGCAAGCTCGGTGTTCGGCGTGACGCCCAAACCGGCGACGACGGCGTCGAATCGCACGGTCGTGCCGTCGGACAAGGTCACCTCGACACGGTCGTCGCTGCATCGGCCATCTATCACGCGCACGCCCGCGCGCAGGGTTACGCCGCGCTCGCGGTAGTAGCCGCCAAGAAAATTCGACAGGCTGCGCGGATAGCGCCCGGCGCCGATGCCCGTGCCGGGAAACAGCATCGTCACCCTGCAGCCCTTGCTTGCCAGCGATGCAGCGATCTCGCTGCCGATAAAACCCGCGCCGACCACAGCTATCTGCGCACCCGGCATCGCGTAACGTCGCAGCGCGAGATAGTCGTCGAGCGTACGAAAGTCGATCACGCGCTCGCCGTCGAACGGCAAACGCCGCGGTGTGGCGCCGGTGGCGAGCAGCAGTTTTCGGTAACGGTAGACGTCGCCCTTGCCATCGGTCGCGGTATGCGCCGCGCGGTCGAGTGCTACGATGCTGCAGCCGAGATGCAGCACCGCGCCTGTCTTCGCCGTGCCGAGGTCAACGGATTCGACCGGCTTGTCGTCCTTCCACAGCGCCTTCGACAGCGGCGGCCGCTCGTACGGCGCGTGCGTCTCTTCGCCGACAATGCCAATGCGCGCCGAAGGGTCAGCCTCGCGTATCGCCTTCGCCGCCGCGTCCGCGGTCATGCCGCCGCCGACGATGAGGTGATCATATTCGTATTGCATGCCGCGCCTCTCGGTTTGATTGGCGGGAAACGGACCGCGTCAGCGACACGGTCCGTTCGGGATCAAACGATGGTGATCTTGACGTCGACATTGCCGCGTATCGCGTTCGAGTACGGGCAGACTTCATTGTGCGCACGTTCGACCAGTTTCTGCGCGATCGCGCGATCGACGCCAGGCATCGAGATCTTCAACTCCACGGCGATGCCGAAGCCGTTCGGGATCGGTCCGATGCTGACTGCGCTTTCGATCGTCGTGTCGGCCGGCACCTGCACCTTTTCCTGGCCGGCGACGAACTTCACCGCGCCGATGAAGCATGCGGAGTAACCGACCGCGAACAATTGCTCGGGATTTACACCCTCGCCCGTGCCACCCATTTCCTTCGGCGGCTTGAGCACGACATCGATGCGCCCGTCGGACGAACGGCCGCGGCCATCGCGTCCGCCGGTGGCGGTGGCATGGGCGGTGTAGACGACTTTTTCCAGTGTGGTCATGGGCATGGCTCCGTGGTTGTCGAGGGATAGCCTGTACGAGATGGCGACAAGCCGACAAGGTTCAAGCAGAGGTGAAGTGAAGCGAACGCCGTCGGCAATGTCGAATCATTGCACCACGTCGACGCGCAGGCGCCGCGAATCGGCACGGCCGCGATCGTCGACCGCACGCAGAGTGTACTCGCCGGGCGCGGCCGGCTGCCAGAACAGCGGCTCGCCCGGTTTCACCGTGCCGACGAAGTCCTCTTCGACGAACCAGTACAGCTCGTGCGCACTCGCGTCGACGGTCGCATTGAACGCGATGCGCTCTTCGCCTTCGCGGCTCGCACGGCGCGTATACGTCGCGCCGCGCACCGGCGAGGTGATCTGCGGTGCCTGCCCATCATCGGCTGCGGCTGTGCAGTCGGGGATCGCCGGCGGCGCGCGCCGCGGCACGCCGGCCTGGCGGAACACTTTCGCGAGATCGGTCGGCCAAAACTCGAACACTTCGGTGCGCGTCTTCGCAGGATCGTAAGGCGGACACGCGGCCTGCCCCGTCGCCGTGTCGATCACGACGGGCCGATGCACCGTGCTGACACGAATCGGCGACTTGCCCGGGATAAACCAGGTCATGCCGCGCTGCGGGCACCACGCGTTCGGCAGGTCGCCGCTGGCGAGGCAGATTTCGACGCGCTTGAGATTCTTCGGCATCGCATGCGCTGGCTCGCGCATCTGCGCATCGCGCGCGCGCAAGGCATCGACGATGTGGAAGAACAGCGGCGCCGCGGTCTCGACGCCGACGAAGGCCGGATTGCCGCTGCCGTCGAAATTGCCGACCCAGACGACGAGCACGTAGGGCCCGACGATACCCGCGGTCCAGGCATCGCGGAAGCCCCACGAGGTGCCAGTCTTCCAGTACACTGGCAGACCACCCGGCTGCGAGATCAGCGTGTCGTCGGGGCGCGGATTCTGGCGCAGCATGTCGAGCACCATGAAGCTCGCCTCTTCGCTCAACACCCGCGCGCCTTGCGTGCGCGGTTCGTCGCCGCGACGACGCAGCGGCTGCAGCGAGCCGCGATTGGCGAGCATCGCGTAGAGCTTTGCCAGTTCCTCCATCGTCACCTCGCCGCCGCCGAGCACGAGCGCGAGGCCATAGAAATCCTCATTGGCCATGCGGCTGATACCCGCGTCCTTGAGGAACTGATAGAGGTCGGGACTCTTCAGCTTCGACGCCACGTACACCGCGGGAATATTGCGGCTGCGCACGAGCGCTTCGGTCGCTGTGACCGGGCCGAGGAAGCGTCCGTCGAAATTCTCCGGCGCGAACGGCCCGAACGCAGTCGGCACGTCGCGCAGCACGGTCTGCGGATGCAGCACGCCCTGGTCGAAGCCGAGGCCGTAGATGAAAGGCTTAAGCGCCGAGCCGGGCGAGCGTTTGGCCAGCGCGCCGTTGACCTGACCGGAAATCGAGCCGTCGAAATAGTCCGCCGAACCGACCAGCGCCTTGATGCCAAGGTCGCGCGTGTCGACGAGCAGCGCGACCGCGTTCTTCACGCCGCGATCGGCGTTGTGTTCGACATGATTTTTCACCTGTCGCTCGAGCACGCGCTGCATGTCGAGATCGAGCGTCGTGTTCAGCACGGGTGCGCTCGTGCCGGTCAAGCGCGCGTCGGCCAATGTTTCTTCGACGAAATGTGGCGCGAGGAACGGCAGGCTCGATGGCGAGCGCAGGCGCAGCGGCAACTGCATCAACGATGCCGCGGCCTTGTCTTCGGGATGCTTGGTGAGCCAACGCTTGAACAGGCGTGCGCGTGCGGCGAACAGGCGTGCGTTTATGACATCCGATTCGTCTTTGCTCTTTTGCTCGTCCTTTTGTTGCACTTCGTCGATTTTTGCCGCCCGTCGATTCGGTTCCTGCGGAATCACCGCCAACGTCAACGCTTCCGGCAACGTCAGGTCGACCACCGGTTTGTCGAAATAGATCAGGCTTGCCGCACCCGCGCCTTCTATGTTGCGCCCGTACGGCGCATAGTTGAGATAGGCCTCGAGAATCGCATCCTTCGAATAGCACAGTTCCAGTTCGACCGCGCGCAACACCTGGCGCAGCTTGCCACCCGGCGTACGCGTGTTCAGCCGGTAGACGAGGCGCGCGAGCTGCATCGTCAGCGTCGAGCCGCCCTGGCGATTGCCGCCGCGCACATACGTCACCCACGCGCCGCGCACGAGACTGAGCGGATTGAAGCCCGGATGCCAGCGAAACCACGCATCTTCGTGCAGCATCACGCCCTGCACCAAGGCCGGTGGCATCTGCGCGAGCGGCACCCATTGGCGGTAGCGGTCGTCGCTGGCCAGGGTCAAGCGCAGCAGACGGCCGCGGTCGTCATACACCGCGGTCGAACTCGGTGCCAGCTGACGCAGCGGCGTGTGTGGCCAGAGACGGATGCCGATCAGCGTCAACGCTAGCAGCAAAACCGCCATCAGCCAGTTCTGCCAGCGCACGACAAACCGAATCGTAGGGGCGCGATTCATCGCGCCCGCTTTTCGCTCGGAAACTGACCTGACCGCGTTCACCAGCCGTAAGGACGCGATTCGTCACGCCCATCCCAGGCAGGATTGTTCCGATCCAGACTCCATTGCAACGGATTGTTCTCGATGTACTCGCGAATGCGCACGAGGTCTGCTTCGTTGCGAATCACATGCTCGTAGTAGCCACGTTGCCACAGCCGCACCCCTTGGGCGCGGTGAATCGCGCCCCTACCAAGTGCATGCGAGCAGCGTGCTTTGAAGGCACGAACGACCTCGCCGAGCGTAGGGGTGCGATTCATCGAGCCCGGCTCTTGGGCTTCGAACACGACGATACCGTGTAAATGATTTGGCATTATCACGTAGGCATCGATATTCAAACGCCGATGCTGCTGCGGAAGTGCGAGCCATTTCTCAGCGATGAGCTTGCCGAGTTCATTGAGATGCATCGCCCCGTCACGGACCTTGCCAAAGATGCATGCGCGTTCATGCGCGCAGATCGTGACGAAATACATCCCGGCCTGCGCGTAGTCGTAACAGCGCAGGCGCAACGGCTTTCTTCTTGTCTCTGTTTGGTCCATCGGAGAGCGAAGATCGAGAGCGGGCGCGATGAATCGCGCCCCTACGGTTTCTTGACCTCGATCTTGGTGCCCAGCGACCGCGCCTGCACCGTGCGGTCATACATCGACTCGCCGTACGCCGGCGGCACGACGAACGTACCGGCGTTCGTCGCACGAATGCGGTAGACGAATTCATTGACCGAGCGTGAGGCGGTGCCGTAGAGGACGACGCGATCTTCGCGCACGTCGGCGTATTCGAGCGACCAGTTCGAGCCACTCACGCCGATCGGCGAATGCCACGCGGGCTGCTGTGCGGCGGCGCTGCTCTGATCGGTTCCGTTTGCGTTCGCATCGCCGGCATTGGCGTCCTCGGCCGGCGCCGGCGGCGGGTTCTGCACGACTTCGAAACCACCAGGCAGCAGATCGACGATGGCGACATTGCCGATCGTGTCGACTTCGGTCGCGCGCATCTTCAGGTGCACATCGATTTCCTGGCCGAGCGTCGCCGAGGTGATCGCCTTGCCGTCGGTATCGGTGAATTCGCGGATGATTTCGAGGCCCTGCTTCAGCTCGGTCTGCGGCGGCGCGCGGTCGTAGCCGGCAACGGTGACCGCGTACCAGGCGTGCGCATCGGCACCGTTGTCGACGCGCAGGCCGGTCGCGGCCGCATCGAACGCCGCGCGCACGAGCGCCCCAGGCTGCTGGGTCAGCGGCTTCACCGTGCCGTCCTTGAGCAGCGCGTTGAGCGTGAGCTTGTCGGCGCCGGCCTGCGCGCCGTAGGCGTCGAGCGCGAGGATGGTCTGCGCCGACGACAGCGTGTTGTACCAGCCGCGCTGCACTGGCCGCAGCAGGTTCGCGACGGCCGCGGGCGGCAGCGCCTTCGCGCGCTCGGGAAAATGCTTGGCGAGCAGGTAGAGGATGCCAGCGTCGCGTACAAGCGGGCCGTAGTACGAGTACGGCTGGAAGCGATAGGCATTTTCTATCGTCGAGCGCGTGAGCTGCGCCTGCGGGCCAGCGATCAGCGCATCGGCCTCGCGATCCTGCTTGAGCAGCTTGAGCGAGGCGGCGATGTAGCCCGCAGCGAGATCGTCGCGCCAGACCTTGGTGTGGCGGTCGTCGAGGCGTTTCTGCACGGCGGCGAGATAGTTCGTCGTCACCGTGCCTTGGCGCGTGAGCAGATACACGGCGAACGCGCGCTCGCGCAGGCCGTCGAGCGAGCCGTCGCTTTCGTCCGCGGCGAGCTGCATCAGGTAGCGCTCACCCGAGTCGAGCATGTCGCCGGGCAGGCGCTGGCCACGCTCCTTGGCTTCGATCAGGAACTGCATCGCGTAGACCGAAGCAAAGCGATGCGATTGTGGCGTCGACGTCCACAGGCCGAATCCGCCTTCGTTGTTCTGGCGCGAGTGCATCACCGCGAACAGGCCCTGCAACGGATCACTCGACGGCTTCACCGGTTTGCCGTTCGCGTCGACGGCTAGGCTGCCGTATTCGGGATGCGCGGCGAAAACCAGCGACGGCACGCCTTGGCTGATGAGCTGCTCGGTGCAGCGGTGCGGAAAGTCGGCGAGATACGCGGACAATCCCTGCGCGAGCACGAGCGGCGTGTACGAAGCGGAAATGTTGCGTTTGGCGAACGCGTCGAACACCTGGCGCAGGTCCTTGACCTCGGCCGAACCCTTGTCGAGATCGCCGACGGCGAGATCGCTGCGGTAGGCCGACGCCGGACGCACCGACACTTCGGTGCCGATCTTCGCGAACTTGTCGTTGTAGCTTGCGCGGAAGTCGAGCTTGGCCGGACCGAGCGTGTCCTTCGCGCGCAGCTTGTAGACGACGACGCCCTCCTTCATCTCGCCGAGCGTGACGGTCTGCTCGGCCGCGCCGATCACTTCGAGCCCCGCGGTCGGCGCGAATGCGAGCTTGATCGGCACGTCCTTGCCGCCGAGGCCAGTCAAGTTGTTGGCGACGCCGACGCTGACCTCGAATTCGTCGCCCGGCGCGACCATGTTCGGCACGTTCGGCGACAGCACGAAGTCGCCGCGCACGGTGGAAGTGCTCTGCGCAATGCCGATCTTGTCGGCGCGCACGGCCACGGCCATCACGCGCAGCTTGCCGTTGAAGTCGTCGGGCACGGTCCAGGTGAATTCGCGGTTGTCCTTGATGTCAACGATGCCGCTCCACCACGCGACCGGCTCCTTGCGCTTCTTCTTGAACGGATTCAGGTGGCGCGCGAGCAGCTCGTCGGCGTCGCCGCCCGGCGCAGCCATCGCGACGAGCTTGGAGAACTCGGGCAGGATCAGGTCGAGTATCTGGCTCGTCTTCACGTCGAGCATGCGCTTGCGGAAGAAGAAGTCGAGCGGATCGCCGAGCTTGTAGCGCGCAACCTGGAGGATGCCTTCGTCGACCGCGAACACGGCGATGCGCGAGGACTGCGCGACGTTGATCTTCATCTTGAGCACGTCACCCGGCTTGACCAGGCTCGGCACGTCGATCTGGGTCACGTCGCGGCGCGCATCGCGGTTGACCGAGAACGGCACCACTCCATAGCTCAGCGGCGACATGAAGATTTCGTCCGACGAGGGATCGCGTACGAACTGCACGTTGACGTAGCCGTTGCCCTCGAAATCCTTGGGCACCGTGATTTTTTGCACCGAGCCCGAGGTCGTCGCCTTGAACCATGCATGCGCGTAGACCTTGTCGCGCTCGATCGTGATCAGGCCGTTGCCCGCGTACGGCGCACGAATGGCAATTTCGACTTCCTCGCCCGGCGCGTAGTCGTGCTTGTTCAGCGCGAGCTGCAGCTCGGCGTTGCGTTCGAGCGAGCGCGTCAGGTTGGCTTCGCCGGCAACGCTGTATTCGACGCGATTGAGCTCGTCGCCGTCGCCGTTGCGCACGACGAGGGCGAAGCTGCCGGGCTTGTCGGTCGGCAGCGCGAAATCGTTGCCTGCGGCGGCGATCGACAGCGGTACTTCGGACACGGTGATGTCCTTGGCCTTGGATTCGTACTTGTAGACGCCCGAATCCTGCTTGGTCAGGATCGAGACGTAACGACGCTCGATGATCACGGCCTTCAAGTTGCCTACGGCAATCTTCTTCGCGTTCGGGTCGATCGCGATCAGGTTGACGCCGCGCTTGGCGTTGCGCTGGACGAAGCCGAGGTCGCCGTCGGTCTTCGTGCCGACGAGATAGTCGAGCGAGGACACGAGCTGGGCCGCCTGCGCGGCAACGTTGCGCCCGCCTTCGGCCTCGTAGCCCTTGGCGAAGAAACGCAGCATGTAGGTCGCATTCGCGTACTTGGACAGGTCGAGCGGGAACTCGGCCTCGCCCTTGTCGTCGGTCGTACGTTCGCCGAGCGTCTCGTTGTAACCCTCCTTCGCGCGCTGCGGATCGAAGAAACGATAGTCGGGGTAGCCGCGGAAACTCGGGATAGCCGGGGTCAGGGTCAGCGTCGCCTCGACGCGGCGGTTCTGCGCCGGCGTTCCGAACAGGTTCTGCAGCGAGAACAGCGCCTTCAGGCCATCCGGCTTGACCCAGCCGTCGGGCGAAGATGCCGACAGCCGCGCCTCGGCCTTCATGCGGTCGGGCAGGAATTCCTTGATCGACACGCCGACCGAGCCAATCTGCGCGTCGACTCTGCCGTCCTTGGAAATGTATACGTTGACGTTCCACGTGCCGGTCGGCGAGCTTTCCTGCGTCGTGTAGTCGATGCCGAGGAAACCGGCCGTGTCGACGCGCAGCCGGCGCGTGTCGACGACGGTGCCGCGCGCGTCGGTGATTTCGGCGATCAGCGGGATGCCGTCGAGCGGCTTGGTCCAGTCGGCCGCACGCACGATGACGCCGACATGGAAGGTGTCGCCGGGCCGGTAGATGCCGCGGTCGGAGAAAAGATAGGCGCTCAGGCGCCCCGCGTTCTTCGCATTGCGCTCGCCGCCGACGTCGAAGCGCGAGAAGTCGAGCGCGCGGTCACGCTCGCCGATCGGCAGGAACGAGAGGTCGTCGCCCTTGCGTACGACGAACAGCGTCGGCGTCTTCTCGCGCTTCATCGCGTCGAGCGCATCGATGTGGACGTGACCGGCGGCGTCGGTCGCGTGCGAAGCCAGCGTCTGGCCGTTCTTGCCGGCAACATCGACCGTTGCTCCCGCGACCGGCGCACCGTTCGCGATCGACTGCACGTAGACGTCGTAGCTGCCGTCGAGCGACTTCTTTGCGATCATGCCGAGGTCGGTGACGACGATGAGGCGCGCATCGCCCGGCATGTCGCCGCTGTC
This sequence comes from Rudaea sp., assembly GCF_036383415.1. Taxonomy (GTDB): domain Bacteria; phylum Pseudomonadota; class Gammaproteobacteria; order Xanthomonadales; family Rhodanobacteraceae; genus Rudaea. The sequence continues at coordinate 10,811 of NZ_DASVOK010000444.1, forward strand.
GGTGCTCGCATAGCTGCCGTCGCCTTCGCTGGCTTGACCTTCTTCATCGCTTTGCTCGGGCTCGTCCGCGTTCGGATCGACCTCGGCCTTCGGCGGCTCGGGCTGCAGCTCGCCAAGCTTGAGCAGGAACACGCCGTGCTTCGCATTCGCGCCGCTGCCGAAATACTTGCCGAGGTCGACACCTTCGAAGCGCGCCTTGGTCGGATCGGCCCCTTCCTCGAACGGCAGCTTGCTGACGAAGCGCTCGGTGATCTGATCGGCACTCAGCGAATACATCTGCGGCTTGTTGTAGGTGCCCTGGTTGAACGTGACCAGATGCTGCAGCTGATCCGGCAGCACGCGCGCAACCTCCACCTGCATGCCCGGCACGTTGCGCGCGACCACACCGACGCGCTTGTCGCCCGACAGCGACAACAACGCGCCGTCGGCGGCAAAGCGCAGCATCTTCGGATACTCGGGCACGGCGATGATCTGCACCGCATCCTTGCCGAGCACGTAACCGCCGAACGATTTCAGCCCCTTGGTGACCTTGACGTAGATGTAGCGGCCCGGGTCGGCCTTGTACTTGAAGCTGTGCAGACTCTCGTACTCGCGCTCGGTAGCGATCGCCTCGAGTTTGAGCTTCTGCGAACGCTGCAGCACGGCTTCGCTGACGTCGGACTGGTTCCAGTACCAGGAATTGTCGCGATCGTTGTGCGGCAGCAACCACGCGCTGAACGCCTTCTGCGCATCGGCCTCGTTCACGCTCTGCGACGTGTCGACGACGAACACCTGCTCCGGTTCGTACTTGGCGTTGTCGACCAAGGTCGCCTCGATGCTGTCGACGCTCAGGCTGTAGAGTCCGGGCACGGAAACCTTGCCGTCGAGCGCGGCATCGATCGCCGGTCCGCCGCGCGCGGCACGTACGCCGGCGGCAAGCGACCAGGTCAGCGATTCGTCGTCGGTCGGGATGGCCAGCGGTTCGGAGTGGATGTAGGCGTTGACCTTGCGCTCGTCGTAGGTGACGGTGAATTTCTTCGGCGCGAGAGACAGCTTCGGGCCGGTCAATTTGAGGCTGACGGCCTTCTCGAAGCTCGCCGGATCGACCGGGTGGGTGAAGCGCGCATGGATCACGGCCTTCTTCGCCGTCGCGTCCTGCGGGTCCTGGTAGAACTCGCCTTGGGCGACGCTGACCTTGAACGGGGCGCTTGCGAAATCGAAGCGATCCTTGTCGACCTTGACGTGCTCGGCGAAGGCAAGCTTCGGATCGAAATTCACCGCGTACTTCTGCCCGACCGGCCAGTCGTCCTTGGGCAGGAAACTCAGTTCGCGATCATTGAGCCAGGTCCAGGTGCCGGCCAGTTCGGGCTGCATCACGATACCCGCGGTCGGCGACTTGCCGACCAGCGCCAGCGGCGCGGCCGAGCGGCTGAAGGTCACGTGCAGCGGATGCACGATCAGCTTGCGTGCTTCCTCGTCGTAGCCGGTCAGCAGCGGCGCCTGCACGCTGAACGTCACCGGCGCCTCGACCACGGGCTTGG
>NZ_DASVOK010000445.1:0-9057 GCF_036383415.1 Rudaea sp.
CTTAGCCGGGAATCCAGTTTTTCTTTCAATGCTTTCCGCGCGCCGAACGGCGTCACAGACGAGAGCTGGATTCCCGCTTTCGCGGGAATGACGGATTGGTCAGGGCAACGGAACTCTGTCGAGCAGCGCGGAAACGACGCGTTCCGGCGTCACGCCCTCGGCCTCGGCCTCGTAACTCAGCAGGATGCGATGGCGCAGCACATCGGTGGCGACCGTGTGCACGTCCTCGGGCGAAACGAAGTCGCGGCCGGCGAGCCAGGCGTGAGCGCGCGCACAACGGTCGAGCGCGATCGTGCCGCGCGGGCTGGCGCCGTAGGCGATCCAGCGCGACAGGTCGCTGCCGTAGGCTTTCGGTGTGCGCGAGCCGAGCACGAGCTGGACGATGTATTCCTCGAGCGCGGGCGCGAGGTGCAGGTTCAGAACTTCGGCACGGGCGGAAAAAATCTGCGCTTGCGAAAGCAGACGCTGCGGCACGATCGTTTCGCGCAGCGTCTCGCGTGCGCGCTCACGCGCGAGCTTGAGGATCGCCGCCTCGGAAGCGCCGTCGGGATAGCCGATGCGTACGTGCATGAGGAAACGGTCGAGCTGCGCTTCGGGCAGCGGATACGTGCCTTCCTGCTCGATCGGGTTCTGCGTCGCCATGACGAGGAACAGCGGCGGAAGCGGATACGTGGTGCGCCCCACCGTTACCTGGCGCTCGCCCATCGCCTCGAGCAGCGCCGACTGCACCTTGGCCGGCGCGCGGTTGACCTCGTCGGCGAGCAGCAGGTTGTGGAAGATCGGGCCCTTCTGGAATTCGAAGCTCGCGGTCTGCGGGCGATAGATCTCGGTACCGGTCAGGTCTGCCGGCAGTAGGTCTGGGGTGAACTGGATGCGATGGAAATCGCCTTCGATGCGCGCGGCGAGTTCCTTGACCGCGAGCGTCTTGGCGAGACCCGGCGCGCCTTCGACGAGCAAATGGCCGTCGGCGAGCAGCGCGATCAGAAGGCGATCGACGAGCGCGCTCTGGCCGATGATACAGGCCGAGAGTTCGTCGCGCAGTCTGTGGAAGGCCGCGGTGAGGGTCGGGGTCGTGGAGTTGTCGGGCATGTCCATGTCGGAATCTTGAGGAGCGGCGAATATATCGCGTCCTCGGACAGCGCGACCGTGCCAAAGGTTTCCCTGAAACCCTCCCTCGATGCCAATTCTTGGAGAATAAAAAAGGGCTGCATCGAGCAGCCCTTTTCTCAGAAGCCTTGATTCAAGGTCAAGGGAATGTGGCGGTACAGGTGGATGCACCGGAAATCGGAACCGTTGCCGACGTCCCGGAGCCGCTACAGCCATTCGACCACGTGACACCCGCGGTTGAGGTAGCCACCATGGTTTGAGTCACCGTCGTCGCGATCGCCCATGGCCCGCAGGTTTGCGTGCCGTTGACGCTGTTGACCGAGCATGCCGGCGGAGGCGACAACGGGGAGCCCGTCCACGTAACCGTGGCGTTGCTCGTCGCGGGCCCAGTGATTACTGTGACCGTAAGAGAATTTCCCGAACCGGGTGATCCGCTCGAAGAGCAACCTGCGCTGTTCAGACATGCACCCTGGAGATTCACGGTAGCGGTCGGCGAGCCCGTCGCGGTCGTGAAGGTGCAACTGCCGCTGCCAGGGGGAGTGCTGGCGCTATCGCTGTCCAGATTCGCCGTGATAATCGCTTGGGTACTGCCATCTGCACCCGTCACGCCGGGACCGGACGTCACTCCCACGGTGTTGCCCGTACAACCCTGGACGGTCAACTGCACACCTGGGACGACCGCGCCGTTGCCCGAGAGCAAGGTCAAGGTAACTGGGCCTCCAGTGCCAGGGAGCGCGGAAGGCTTCGCTTTGAGGATAAGGTCGCCGCTGGCCGTGATCGGAATCGCCACGGAAGCCTTGCTGCCGGCGCTGTAACCGGCGGCGACGAAGGTTACTGTCGGCGTGCCCGACGAGCCACCGCCGCTGCCGCCACCGCTGGACGTGCCCGCAATGCCCTGCGTGAAAACGCTGGCGATGACGCAGCCATCTGCGCCGGTGGCATTGTGTGTCCAACCTGAACCTGTCGTGCCGTCGACCGTACCGGAGCCGACACCGAGATTGCTGAAGCTGAAGTTGAAGCGCAGGCCGGGGACCGGCACGTGCAGTGCGTCGGTAACGCACACATTCACATCCACCGTCGTGTTGCCCGGAATCGGACTCGGGCTCGCGCTGACGATCAGGTCCGCCACCGCCGGATACGTGGTCAAGATCGCATCTGTGACGAGGCGCGTGGTCGGGTTGCCGTTGCCGTCCTTGAACGCCGTATCCGGACCCGTGCCCTGGGCCCAGATGACGACGCCACGATTGAGCTTGGACGAAGGATAGTTGAGCTTCGTCGTCGCCGTGCCGGTCACCGTCGCCGCGCCGGAGCTGTCGGTCGTCACCGGCGAATTGATGTTGCCGATCGTGGCACGGCCGATCACGTAGGGCAGCGGATCCGCGAGCGTCTTGCTGCCGGTCGTGTCGTTGCGGTTGAACGGGAACAGCGTGAACAGCTGCGTGTCGCTGGCGATACTGGTAATCGGCAGCGCGCTCTCGAGATCGTCGTTGCCGTCGGGTACGCCGTGCCACTGCTTGCCGAACACGACCAGCGTATCGCCCGGGCCTGCGCCACCGCCCGCGGTCTTGAACTGACCGTCAGGCGAGCTGAAGAACACCGCGCCGGGCGACGGGCTACCCTGGGATCCGCAGATCTGGAACGCACCTAATCCATTGCAGGTCGAAGTGAAATCCGGTGCCTGTGGCGTGTCGATCAGGCCGAAGCGAATCTCGGTGCCCGGAAGAACCGGATTGCCTTGGCGGTCCGTACCGATCGCGCTCACCGTGAGGCTGTAAGTTGCGTCCGGGTTCGTGGTCGTCGTCCCGCCGCTGGTGGATGTCGACGACGTGACGCCGTTGACCGCGATCGCATTGACCATCGGCGAGGTGATCGTGAGGCTGTACAACTGACCGTCGGAGACGACCACGGTCATTGTCGCCGTGATCGGATTCGTGACGCCGTTGCCGGCGTCGCCGTCGTAGGCGTCGACTGTCGCACGGATCTGCACCGGGCCCTGCGTGTGTCCGGCGAACAGGTAGACGCTGGCGCCGCCAGCGCCGGTGGTGGTCAGCACCGAGGAACCGATTTGCGGCCAGCCGCTGTTGCTGAGGCCGAACAGTTGTGCATCGGTGCCGCTCGGCCCGACGATGTCGAAGCGAATGTTGTCGACGCCCGGATTGGGAATCGCAGGCGTGCCGTAGATGTTGGTTACCGTCGCAGTAATGAGCTTGCTCTGCGGTCCATTCGAATCCTTGACGTAGACACCACCTGCCGCCTGCGACAAGGTGAGCGCTGTCGGTAGATTGGCACCAGGCGGGGTTACCACCGTCACGTTGAGCTGCGAGGAAATCGTGCGGTTCGTCTCCGGATCAACCGCGGTGATCGTCAACGTCGCCGGACCGGTCGTCGCCTGAGAGTGGACGAAGATCGTGGCGATGCCGGCTGTGACCTTCACCGGGCCGCTGCCGAGCTCGGTGAGGAACTCGTTGCCCTCCGCGGTTTGCGGAGTCTTGGTTTCGCCGGTCCACGGCGTCGAAGGATCGTCGAGCATCGAAAATGCGATCGAGCCCACCGGCGAGGTGGCGACGCTGATCGTGCCGTTGAGCAATTGTCCGGTGATCAGGCCACGCCATTCGACCTTGAGTTCTGCCATGTAGGGCGAGCCGAAATACGGGCCTGCACCGACGAGGTTCTGTGGCAGCGTTACCGACGACGGGGAAATCTTCAGACTCGGATTGTTGCCGTCGCCTTGGACCACCGTGATCGGAACTTTGGAGATAACGGTGTTCGGATAGCCGTTGGCCGGCGGCAGCGAAACCGTGACCGTCGCCGTACCCGGTGTGTTGCCGGCGATGAAGACGAACGAGGCGACGCCTCCGACGAGCGGACTCGTGCTGCCACTGGCGGTACCGCTCGCGCCGACGCCGGCGATGGCGCCGATCGTCGGCGGCGATACCGTCGCGCTGATGACCGTACCGTCCGTTTCGGGGGTACCGTTGCGCCGCGTGACCGTCACGGTCAGCGTAGCGGTTGAATTCGTGCCGATCGAGGAAGCCGATACGGCGACATTCACGGTGTCCGCCGATGGTGCACAGAACGAGCAGGCGAACGCCTGACCCTGGCCTGCGACGAGAAACAGCAACCCGAACAGCATCGCTAGGAATCGAATCGGCGTCTTCATGTTGAACTCCGGTACTGCTTGAAACTACTGACTGGAAAAGAGGATGACTACTGGTGAAACTGGATCAGGAGAAAATCTGGGTGGTTATCTCAGGTTTTCGTCGAGAATCTTCGGCGTGATGAAAATCAACAGCTCTGCCTTCTGGTTCGACTTCTTAACGTTGCGGAAGAAAGCGCCGAGTCCGGGAAGATCGCCCAAGAAGGGGACCTTCGTCACGCTGTCCTGCTTGTCGAATTCGTAGACGCCGCCGAGCACCACGGTCTGACCGTTGTCGACCAGCACCGAAGTGGTCATCTCGCGCTTGTCGATGATCGGATAAGAGCCAGTCTGATTCGTATAGTAGCCGGACAGCGCGTCCTTCTTCACGTCTACAACGAGGAACACACGGCCATCGGCGGTGATGTTCGGCGTCACCTTGAGAGCGAGCGCCGCTTCCTTGAACGCCACCGTCGGCAACGCAGCACCACCGCCACCAGCCGAGGTGATCGTCGAATAAGGAATATCCTGACCTTGGGTGATGTTCGCTTCCTTCTGGTTCGCCGTGACGACGCGCGGGCTCGAAATCAATTCGCTGCGACCCTCGGTCTGGCCAGCCGACAATTCCAGGTCGAGCAGCACGTTTGCACCCAGCACGGACAAGCCAATACTGCCGGCCTTGGTGTCGGTCGCCGGCAAATTGACATTGAGCCGATTGCCAATACTGCTCGTATCAGTGCCTCCGCTCGATGTAACGCCAGGCGGCAATATCGTCGACCCACCGTTCAGACGATTGCCTAGCGCCTGGTTCGTCATGCTCTGCGCACCCGCAATGGTGCCAGTCGTAGCGATATCGTTACTACCGATCGTGGTCGCACCGCTGATGCCGAACTTAGCGCCGAGTTCGCGCGCGAAATTGTCAGCAGCGACGACTACGCGTGCTTCGATCAACACCTGCTGCACCGGCTTGTCGAGTTTGACCACGAGCTCGCGTATCGCACGGACCTTGTCAGGCGTGTCGACAACAAGCAGGGTGTTGGTACGCTCGTCCGCAGACACGCGACCGCGATCGGAAAGGAAGCCGCTCGTGTTCGCCTGACCACTGCTACTACCCGTACCCTGCTTGGATTTCTGTGTCAGCAAATCTGCAATGTCCTTGGCTTGGCCATAGCTGATCGGGATGAATTCGGTGACCGTCTCGCTCACCTGCTCGAGCTTGAGCTTGGCGTCGGCAATCGCCTGTTCGCGGTCCGCGATTTCCTTCTGCGGCGCAACCCAGACCACGTTGCCGTTGCGCCGCTTGTCGAGCCCCTTGGACTGCAGCACGATATCGAGCGCCTGGTCCCACGGCACGTTGTTGAGGCGCAGGGTCACGTTGCCGGTGACGCTGTCGGCGACGACGATGTTGAGTTCGGATTCCTGGGCGATCAGCTGCAGCACGGCACGCGTGGGAATGTCCTGGAAATCGAAGGTGACGCGCTTGCCGGAATACACCGGCGGTGCGTTCGGGTCCCTCTTTTCCTTTTCCTTGGCCGGCGCAATCTCGACGATGTACTGGTTGCCGGTCTGATAGGCAAGCTGCTCGAACGGCGCCTTGGCGGTGATATCCATGTGCGCGCCGCCACCCTTGCTGCGCGTCTCGATGAATTGCACCGGGGTGGCGAAATCGAGCACGTCCAGGCGCTGGGCGAGCTGCGCGGGCAAGCGTGCGTTGTAGATATCGAGCGAAATCTTGTCGCCCTGGCGCTTCAGGTCGGCGCTGGCACCTTCGCCGGAGAAGGTGATGAGGATGCGGCCCTCGCCGTTCTTGCCGCGGCGGAAATCGATGTTGGAGACCTCCTGCGCCGCAGCGCCGACGGCCTTGGTCTGGTCACCTGCCGCGATCACCGCGGCGGCATTGGCGGCATTGCCATTGTTGACGATCAGAACGAAGTTGTTGCCATCGGCATGCGTCTCGTAGGTGGAAACACGATACAGATCGACCACCACGCGTGTGCGTCCGGCCGCTTCGGCAACGTTGATCGCGCTGGCCGCGCCGCTGCCGACTTCGATATGCCGCTGGCTCGCGGTCGAGCGCGTATCAGGCATGTCGAGTGCGATGCGCGGCGGCGTTTCCGTGGTGAAAGCGCGCACTCCCGACGCCGGATTGGCCAGCTTGAGCGTGACCTGCACGCGCCCGCCTGTCAGGGGGGCATAGCTGACATCCTGCAGCACGTTCTCGGCATGCGCCGCCGGAACGGCGATGAACGAGGCCAGCAGCACGCCGAGTGCTGCGCCGAATCGTTGCGCGGCGGTCCGCCGGATTGCGCCCGCGATGGTCCACTTCATGGTATTCCCCGATCCGATGTTCGTTTCGCCAAACTTCACCACGCCAACCGCAACTTGGCGCGTCATTTCGTACTGATTTCGATCGACGCCGGCCGCTCCATCCAGCCACCGTTGCCGTTGCTCACCAATTCGACCAGTTCCAGGCTGTCCGCGTGGACCGCCCTGATCTTGCCGTTGTTCTGACCAAGATAATTACCCGGCTTGACGCGCGACACCGTCCCTTCCGGATCACGGATCAGTGCGACCATGGCCGGACCAGTATTGATGGTGCCCACCATCTTCAGGCTGTCGAGCGCGAATTCCTCGAGCTTCTCCTTCGGATGCGGATCGGGTACGGAGCTCTTTTCTGCTTCCTCGGCCTTCTGTTCGGCGAGGCTGGGCGCGAACGGGTCGCGCTGCGCCTGCGCCTTGTATTCGAATGTCTCGAAGGTCTTGAGCACGGGCAGCGGCGGCAACGGGCCGCCCGGCAGGTTCTTCTCGTCCGCAACCCATTTGCGCAGATCGTCATTACCCTTCAGGCAGCCGCCGAGCAACAGCACGACGATGAGCAGGCCACAGCGCAACATGGTTTGCTTCGATTCCGCGCTCATTTGCCCGCCTTTGCCGCCGGCGCATTCGGCGCCCCCGGCTTCTTCGGCGCGGCCGCATCGGCCTCGTCCTCATCGACGTAACGGTAGGTCTTCACCGTGCCCTCAAGCGTGAGCTGACTCGGTGCCTTGCCCGAAGCGGGTGCGGACGGCTTCAGCGAAACGTCGTGCATCGTCAGGATGACGACTCGCGGCAACCTTGCGACCTCGCTGATGAACGTTCCGAACTGGTGATAGTTGCCAAGCATGCGCAGCTTGATCGGCTTTTCCGCGTAGAAGCCTTCCTGAATCGCTTCCGGTCCGGGTTCGAACAGTTGCGTTTCCAACCCTGCCGACAACGCCGCTTGCGACACGTCGACCAGCAGTTCCGGCATTTCCGTCTTGCTCGGCAGTTGACGCAACAACTGGCGCAGGATCTCGCGCATGTCGTCGAGTTGCGTCTTCAGTCTCTCGAGGTTGACGACCTTGAGCTGCTTGTCGTGGAAATCCTTCTTGAGATCAATTTCCTGCTTCTGCTTCTGCACCAGCGTTTCCGACTGGTCGCTGATCGACCACCACCAACCGAGGCCCAACAGGATCACGAAGACGAGGATGCAAGCCGCATACTTGACCCAGTCCGGCCAAGCGCCAACGTTGTTGCGATCCAGATTGCGCAGATCGGAAAACTTCATGGCGCCCTCCCCGCCGGCGCGGTAGCGGGCTTGGGTGTCGGCGGCGCATCCGGCTTGGCCGGCGCCTTGTCCGGCTCGGCAGCGCTCGGTTGCTGCTCCGCCGAACGCAACTTGACCGAAAGGCCAAATTCGTAGCGGTTGCGTTTGTCGCTGCCCTTGATTTCGGTCTTCTTCAGATCCGAGCGCTGCATCCAGGTGGACGCATCGAGATTACGCATGTAGTTGGCGACATCGCCGTTGGCCTGGGCCACGCCTTCGAGCGCGAGCTGGTCACCAGTCTGCTTGATCGAAGACAGACGAACACCGTCAGGTATCGTCCTGACCAGATCGTCGAACAGGTGGACCATCTGCGAGCGGCTCGCCTGCAATTGCTCGATGATTTGCTTGCGCGCGAGCAACTTGGCCTTGGTCGTCTCCAGATCCTTGATCTCCTTCAGCTTGCCTTCGAGCTGCTGGATCTCGCTGCGCAGATAGCCGTTGCGGCCTTCCTGGTCATCAATGCGTTGGTTCATCCACCAGCCCCAGACGAGCCAGACAAGCACCGCCGAAACGGCGGCGGCGGCGAGCATGAGATAGAAGTCCCGCTCGCGCTGACGGCGCCGCTCCGCGCGCCAGGGAAGTAGATTGATATTGGCCATCAGTCGAAGCTCCGCATGGCCAGGCCCGCTGCGATCATCAGCATCGGCGCATCCTGTCTGAGCGTCGCCGCCTGGCTTTGCATGCGCGGCGACAGCGACATGTTGGCGAGCGGGTTGGCGATGATGCAGGGCACATCGAGCTGTTGCAGGATCTTCGCGCCGATATCGGGCACGAGCGCGCAACCGCCGGCAAGCACGATCTGATCCACCCGCGTGTAGTCGCTGCCGGCGTAGAAGAACTGCAGCAGTCGGCTGATCTGCTGCACGATCGCTTCCTTGAACGGCTCGAGTACTTCGACTTCGTAGGATTCGGGCAGGCCGCCCTGACGCTTCGCGGCACCAGCCTCCTCGTACGACAGGCCGTAGCGCCGCATGACCTCTTCGGTGAGTTGCTTGCCGCCGAATACCTGCTCGCGCGAATAGATGGTGCGCTGGTTTTTCAGCACGATCAGCGTGGTCATCGTCGCGCCGATGTCGACGACGGCGACGACGGCGTCGGACGGCACGGTGAGCTGATCGGCGATCAGCTTGCACGCGTTCTCCATCGCGAACGCTTCGACGTCGATGACCTTCGCGGTCAGTCCGGCAAG
>NZ_DASVOK010000446.1:0-1753 GCF_036383415.1 Rudaea sp.
GCTCGACGAACTCGGGCGCGCGCGCGACGACACGCGGCAGGCGCACCGAGAACGCGCAACCACGGCCAGGCCAACTGCGCAGCGACAGCGGATGCGCGAGCAGGCGCGCGATGCGCTCGGCGATCGACAGCCCGAGACCGAGGCCCTGCCCGCTCGCGCCGCTGCCGCGACGGAATTCCTCGAAGATCAGTTCGCGTTCGTGTTCGGGCACGCCGGGCCCGGTATCGATCACATCGATGCACAACTCGTCACCGCAACGCCGGCAGCCGAGCAGCACGCGCCGGCGCGCCGCATGGCGCAGCGCGTTGCTGAGGAAGTTCTGCAGCACGCGCCGCAGCAATTGCGGATCGGAACTTACCCAGGCGCGCGTGCGTACGTAGTCGAGGCGCAGGCCGCGTTCGGCGGCGAGCGCGCTGAATTCCGCAGCCAGCGGCGAGAGCAATTCGTCGAGAGCGAATTCGCGCAATTGCACGTGCAGGCGGCCGCCTTCGAGGCCGGCGATGTCGTGCAGGCCGCCGAGCAGCGATTCGGTCGCGGCGAGCGCGCCGAGCAGGCGCTTCGGCGTCTGCGCATGTCCGCCGTCTGCATGCTGCGCGGCGATCGTGTGCGCGAACAGCTGCGCCGCATGCAACGGCTGCATCAGGTCGTGGCCGACCGCGGCGAGGAAGCGGCTCTTGGTCTGGTTGGCGCGTTCCGCATCGTGGCGCGCGCGCTCGGCATCGAGCGTGGCGCGTTCGAGTTCGGCGGTGCGCTCGGTCACGCGCTGTTCGAGTGTCTCGTTCGCACGCGTCAGCGCGCGCTCGGCTTCGCGGAACGCGGTCACGTCGGCGAACGTCGCCACATAGCCGCCGCCGGGCATCGGGTTGCCGCGAATCTCGATCACGCGACCGTTCGGAAAGCGCCGCTCGGAAACATGCGGCGTGCCCGCGCGCATGTGGTCGACGCGCTGGTGCAGGCGCCGTTCGATGTCGCCCTCGCCGATCACGCCGCGTTCGATGTTGTGGCGCATGAGTTCGGCCACTTCGCGCCCCGGCACGAGCAGGCCGGGCGGATAGTCGAACATGCGCTCGTACGGCCGGTTCCAGGCGACCACGCGCAGTTGTGCATCGACGACGCAGATGCCCTGGCTCATGTTCTCCAGCGCCGCGCCGAGCACGCGCTGATTGAAGCGCAGGTCCTGCGAGGCTTCGCCGACGATCGCCGCGACCGTGTCGAGTTCGTCGACGCGCGCGCGGCGCAGCGCATCGATCAGCAGGCGCGCCGATGAAGCGCCAATCACCGCGGCGAGTTCGTGGGTGACACCGGCCAGCGTTGCCTCGTCGACATCGACCTCGTCGCTGGCACCCGCGAACAAGCCATCGACGCGCTCCGGCGGCAGGAAGCGTGCAGCCAGTGCGCGCAGACGATGACGCTCGGGCGGGCTTGGCGCCGGCGCGACCGCCTTGCGATCGCGCTCCAGGCGCACGACGATTGCGATCGCCGCGAGATTGGCAGCGAGGCCCAGCGCTACCGCGCGCGTCTGCACGCTCCATTCGCCCAAGGCCAGCAGGTTCGCCGGCGCGAGCAGGTCGAAGCCGAACGGACCGTGGTTCGTCCATTCCGCATACGGTGCGAACACGCCCGGCAGCAACACATACAGCCACACCGCGAGACCGGCGACGATGCCGCAGGCGACCGCACGCGCGCCGATCTGCGGGGCCCAGATCGCGATCAGCGCGGCCGGCGCGAGCGCGGCCAGCGCGGCAAACGACTG
>NZ_DASVOK010000447.1:0-1747 GCF_036383415.1 Rudaea sp.
GTGCGCGCGTCGGCGCTGCCCTCGAGATCGAGCGGCAGCATCACGTTTTCCTCGGCGTTGAGCGCGGGCAGCAGGTGGAAACTCTGGAACACGAAACCGACGCGGCGGCGGCGCAGGCGCGCACGCGCCTCCTCGTCGAGCGCATCGAGCCGTTCGCCCGCGAGCACGATTTCGCCTGAACTCGGGCGATCGAGTCCGGCGAGCAGGCCGAGCAGGGTGGTCTTGCCCGAGCCCGACGCGCCGACGATCGCGAGGCTGTCGCCACGCGCGAGCGTAAAGCCGACGTCGTCGAGAATCGTCAACCTGCCATCAGGACCATCGACGCTTTTGCTAACCTTGTCGGCACGAATCACGATTTCGTCGTTTTGCTTCATCATGCTCAAACCGTTCCTCGTCGTTCTTCTGTCGATCGCCGGCGTCTTTTCCGTGCGGGCTGCGCCGTCCGTTTCATCCGCCGGACCGATTCTCGTGCTCGGCGATTCGCTGTCCTCCGCGCATCGCATCGCGCCCGAGGCGGGCTGGGTGCATCTGCTCGAACAACGCTTGCGCGAGCAGGGCACGCCGCATCAGGTCGTCAACGCGAGCATCAGCGGCGAAACCACGTCCGGTGGCCTCGCGCGCCTGCCCAAACTGCTCGCCGAGCATCGGCCCGCAGTCGTGATCGTCGAACTCGGTGCCAACGACGGACTGCGCGGCCTGCCGCTTGCCGAAATTCGCACGAACCTGAAAAGCATCCTGACCGCCGCGCGCGCTGCCGGCGCGCGCTCCGCGCTGCTCGGCATCGAACTGCCGATCAACTACGGACCGCAGTACCGCGACGGCCTGCGGGAAATGTATCGGGGCCTCGCGCGGGAATTCAATGTGCCGCTGGTCCCGTTCCTGCTCGACGGCGTGGCGTTGAATCCGGATCTCATGCAGGACGACGGCCTGCATCCGAAAGCGGAGGGCGAGCCCAAGGTGCTGGAAAATGTCTGGGCCGTGCTCGGGCCGGAGTTGAAGCGGTAGCGCCGATTCTGCGGCCGTCCGGATTAGAACGCGCGAACTGTCTTCGCTCGCTACGTTTTGAGATAGGTTCTAGTCAATCCGTGATGCCGAGCCGCTTGCGCTCGAGCCGGCGCAGGAATTCCTCCATGATGCGCCGGTACAGGTCTTCGCCGAGATAATCGTCCTCGACGCCGGCGTCGATCGAGGGATTGTCGTTGACTTCGATGACGACGATGCGTTCGCCGTTCTGCTTGAGGTCGACGCCGTAGAGGCCGTCGCCGATCGACGCGGTGGCTTTCAGCGCGAGCTTGACCACCTCGCTCGGCGCGTCGCGCACGGGCAGGGTCTTGAAGCCGCCGGATTTCTGCGTCGCATTGGCGCCGTGGTTGTAGATCTGCCAGTGGCCGCGCGACATGAAGTACTGGCAGGCGTACAACGCCTGGCCGTCGAGCACGCCGATGCGCCAGTCGTATTCGGTGAACATGAATTCCTGGGCGAGCACGAGCGCGGTGTGCTGGAACAGGTCATCGGCCGCGGCCTTCAATTGCTCGGGCGTTTCCACCTTGACGATGCCGCGCGAGAACGAGCCGTCCGGAATCTTCAGCACGATTGGAAAGCCGATCAGGTCAGGCAGTTCGGCCAGCTTCTTCGCGTCGTCGCGGTAAAGGATCTCGGTCTTCGGCGTCGCCAGCTTGCGCGACTTGAGCAGGTCGTGCAGGTAGATCTTGTTCGTGCACTTGAGGATCGAGCCGGGATCGTCGAT
>NZ_DASVOK010000448.1:0-3047 GCF_036383415.1 Rudaea sp.
CAGCCGAACTCGAAGCCGGCTTGCGTGAGCGCGGGGCCGAAGCGGTCGTGGCCAAATACACGAAGCGCGCGGTGGTCGGCGCGCTCGCCGCGGTGATGCCGGGCAGCGATCTGGTCATCCAGGCCGTACTCGCGACCGGACTCGTACGTGAGTTGTCGAAACTCTATGACGTGCCCGTACGCGACATCGATATCGAGGCCTTCGTCGCCCAGGTCAAGCTGACGGTACGCACGAGCGCGTCGCTCGTGCTCGCGATCGCGGGCAACGCAGCCAAGGCATTCCCCGGCCTCGGCACGCTTGGCGGCGGCGTGCTGCACGCGGTCGCCTACGGCCTGATTTTCGACAGCCTCGGCCGCGCGGTCGCGACGACGCTGCGCGAACGCCACGCGTTAGATCGCGATGCGGCGGCCAGTGCACTGTCGCGCCTGCTCGCCGACACGAGCGCGGAACGGCTCAAGCGCATTGCGCAGTACGCGCTGGGCGGCGAGAAAGGAGAACCGTAGTGCGCTGGTCTCGTGCCTGACGAACGTTGAACACATCGTTCCATGGTTGATGCTTGTCCACGTCATTCCGGTATCGCATAGTCTGGCCATGACCATAGCCCGCGCCATCGCCGCTTTCGCACTCGCCGCACCCGCGGCGGCGCTGGCTGCCGCGCACGATTACCGGCTCGACAACGTGCATACGCAGGTGACCGCGAGCGCCAGCCACCTCGGTTTTTCGCAGCCGGGCGGACGCCTGCACGTGACCGGCGGCTGGTTCCGTTTCGATCCCGACGACTGGAGCACGGCGCAGGTCGACGTGACCATCGACGCGACGTCGATCGACTTCGGCAACGCGGCGTGGAACGACAAGTTGCGCTCGCGCGAATTCCTCGACGTCGCGCACCATCCGACCGCGCGCTTCGTCGCGGACAAGGTCGAGAAGATCGGCGAAAAAACCGGCGTCGCACACGGCAAGCTGACCTTGCTCGGCCTGACCCGCCCACTCGATCTCGCGATCACGCTCAACCGCGTCGCCGTGCACGCTTTCACGTTCAAATGGACCGCGGGATTCCAGGCCAGCGCGCAGTTCAAGCGCTCGGATTTCCGCATGACGAAGTACCTGCCCGATGTCGGCGACGAAGTCAGCATCCGCATCGAGGCCGAGGGCATTCGCGACGCCGACGCACAGAAGACGGCGCCAGCCGCAGACGCCGTATCCTCCGACAACACCAAGGAACCCTGACATGCCATTGAAGAGCGATTCGCAGCATTGGGGCAGTCTGGCTAAGACCTTCCATTGGCTGGTCGTGCTGCTGATCCTCGTGCAGGGCGTGCTCGGCCTGTACATGGTCGGGTTGCCGAAGCGGCCGAGCAGCTTCTGGTACTACAACCTGCACAAGTCGATCGGCATGACCGTTCTCGCGCTTGCCGTGCTGCGCCTGGCCTGGCGCTCGTTCGATGCGCGTCCCTCCGAACCCGCATCGACGCGGCATTGGCAGGCGCTCGGCGCACGCGCGGGCCACGCGCTGCTCTACATCTTGCTGTTCGCCGTGCCGCTGTCTGGTTGGTGGTTCGACTCGGTCGCTAAGTTGCGTCCCTTGTTTTTTTTCGGACTGTTCGAGATTCCATCCATCGCTGCGGCCAATGAGGATCTGAAACCGCTGGCACGTGAAACGCACGAGTGGCTGTTCTGGCTGCTCGTCGCGGTCGCGCTCGGCCACGCGGCGATGGCCTTCGTTCACCAATTCGTCAACAAGGACGGCACACTATCGCGCATGCTGCCCGGACGGCGCGCGCCTGTCGCTTCCGTCACCCGACCCGAACCCATTCCCCTCTCGCCGGAGAACGCTCATGTCGAAAACCCGCCTGCTGCTGCCATCCCTGCTGCTGATCCTGCCGCTCGCGACCCAGGCGCGTGACTGGACCACCGATCCCGCCCAGTCGACGCTGACCTTCAAGGGCACGTACCAGGGCGAAGGCTTCGCCGGCAAGTTCAAGAAGTTCGACGCCGCGATCAGCTACGACGAAGCGGACCTGGCCAAGGCGAAGTTCGACGTCAAGGTCGACGTCGCCAGCGTCGACACGGCGAGCAGCGAGCGCGACGATTCGCTCAAGGGCGACGAATTCTTCGATCCGAAGAAATTCCCGCAGGCGCATTTTGTCACCGAGTCGTTTGCCAAGACGGCCGACGGCGGCGTCGAGGCCAAGGGCAAACTGACGATTCGCGACAAGACCCAACTAGTCACACTCAAGTTGAAATTCGCCACGACCGGCGACAAGGCCACGCTCGACGTCGACACCGTGCTCAAGCGCGCCGACTTCGGCCTCGGCGCGAGCAGCGACTGGAAAGACATTGGCGCCGACGTGCCGGTGCATGGGCATCTGCTGCTGAGCGGCAAGTAACGGCGAGCGCAGGCATCGATGAGCGCTAGCGGGTTCTGGGACAAATTGCGCGCGCGCCTCGGCAGCGCGTTGCCACGCCCGGCGCCCGCCTCTTCCGGCGCGCACGTCGCGCAAACGAGCGAAGCGCTGCGCACTCTGCTCGAAGATCGGAGCGTGCCTGCGAGCGTGCGCAACGAACTGACCGACGACTTCGCCCAGGTCCAGGCACTGCTCGACAAGCTCGACGCCGGCGATCTGCACATCGCCGTATTCGGCCGCGTCAGCGTCGGCAAATCAGCACTGGGCAATGCATTGCTCGGGCGCGAGGCGTTCGCGACCGGCGTGCTGCACGGCACGACGACCGCGCGCAACGCGCAGCGCTGGCACGAGGTCGCGGGCCAGGGCCTGCATCTGATCGACACGCCCGGCATCAACGAACTGTCGGGCGAGGAGCGCGAGCGCCTCGCCTTCGATGTCGCCGCGATCAGCGACCTCGTCATCTTCGTCGTCGACGGCGACATGACCCAGAGCGAACTCGACGCGCTGCGCACGCTCGGACGAACCCAGCGCCCGCTGTTGCTCGCGCTGAACAAGGCCGACCGCTACACCGCCGACGAACGCGCGCGTCTGCTCGCGCGCCTGCGCGAGCACGCGGCCGGACTCGTGCGCGCCGAGGACGTG
>NZ_DASVOK010000449.1:0-2810 GCF_036383415.1 Rudaea sp.
GAGCGGCGTGGCGTGGTGCGGCGCATGGTCGAACTGCGAAGCGAGAAAACCGCGCGTCGCGAGGAAGGTGAGGAGCAGCGGCCAGTGCCTCGCGTACAGCGCGAAAGCGATCGTATAGAGCGCGAGAACGAGGAATGCATCCAATCGCATTTCGCGCAGCACGGCGCGGTCGAACAACTCGCGCTCGGCGACGCCTGCCATGCCGGGTGTTCCGTCGGCGAAATCGGGGCAGAGTCTGCACAGGTGCGGGCGTAGCAGGCGCGGCGGCAACCAGCAGAGCAAGTTCAGCGCCAGCTCGCCGGCGTAGAGCCCGATGCCGATGCGCAGATAGTGCTGCATGAAAGCTACGCCGCGCGAGCGGATTTTGGGATCGTAGGTTTCCTCGCGTCCCTGCGGCGTGCGGTTGTAGCGATGATGGCGCAGGTGGGCGAAGCGCAACGCGCGGAACGGTGCACCGAAACAGCCGGCGAGCGCACGCCCAAGAACACGATTCGCCCCGCGCTGCGGCAGCAACATGCCATGGATCGCTTCGTGGATGAGCGCCCATTGTGTCGGGCCGGCCAGCGCAAGGGTCGCAAGACATGCCGCCATCGCGGTCGGTGGCATTCCCGACAGAGGCACGACGATGAGCACGATGAAGTGCATCGCGAGCAGGGCGCCCGCGAGCACGCGGTTGGTCCGCTCAGGGATTGAAGCACTGGCAACGGTCACGTCATTGGTTTATTGCCGATTGTCGGGCAAGTCTCGCGGACAATTGCTGCAAATTTGTTGCGGACGGCGTTACCGGGACTGCGCCGGCGCTGCTTCGTCCACCGGCCACCATTCGCGTTTCGGCCAGCAGACGGACTTCTTCAGCGTGTGGCTGGCCCAGTCGTTGCCTTCGAGCGCGAACGGAATCGAGAAACGGATTCCGCAGTCGTCGGTGGCCGGCAGCTCGGGCACCTTGCGCACGGGGCCGAGCTGGCCTTCAAAGGTGGCGATGCCTTCTGCATCGATGTCGAACGTCTGCAGCGCGAAGTAACCCGGGGCCAGCTTGTACGTATCGGAGGCGGGGACTTTGTCGGGAGTGATCAATGGCCGCAGGCGTTTCAGTGCGGCGCGGACGCGCGGATCGGCGTTCGCCGGCAGCACGATCGTGGACACTGGGGCGGTGCGTTCGACGAACTTGAGCGACATCGCGGCGATGTCGGCGTAGTCGGATTCGGTGGCGACGAACTTCTGCGCCGAACGCGGCGTCGTGACTGAGCACGCGGCGAGCAGGAGGCAGGCCACAAGCATCGCTGCAATCAGCCGCATCGTCACCCTTTGTGTCGTCGTTGGAATCACGAAATGCGAGTCGGCTTGCGCTCTATCGCATCCTGCGAAGGAGTGGACTTCCTCTGTCCTGACGGGCAAGACGACCATGTTTCGGCTGCTGCCATGGCAGCTCGATCGAGTTCGCGATAGCCTGTCGAATGTTCCAGGGCAGCGTGTGTATTGCCGTTTGCATCGGCAACGCAGACGATCCGGATTTTTTGTGCTGAAGTCCGGTCCCGCGCGAAAGCGGACTCGCAGCAAGCAATGCTGAACAAGGACGTCGAACAGAAAGCAAGAATCGAGACAGCTCTCATCGCAGTGTCCTTTCCAGCCAGCGACCGACCTGTGAATCCTACATGGCTTCAAATATACCCGCCGCGCCCATACCCGTGCCGATGCACATTGTCACCATGCCGTACTTCTGCTTGCGCCGCTTGAGGCCGTGGAGCAGGGTGGCGACGCGGACCGCGCCGGTGGCGCCGAGCGGGTGGCCGAGCGCGATCGCGCCGCCGAGTGGATTGATCTTGTCGGGGTTGAGGCCGAGGTCCTTGGTGACCGCGAGTGCCTGCGCGGCGAACGCTTCGTTGAGCTCAATCCAGTCGAGATCGTCCTGCTTGATGCCGGCTTGCTTGAGTACTTTCGGAATCGCGGCCTTGGGGCCGATGCCCATGACCTCGGGCGGCACGCCGGCGACGGAGAAGCCGACGAACTTGGCGAGCGGTGTGAGGCCATAGTCCTTGATCGCCTGTTCGCTGGCAAGCAGCACCGCGCCGGCACCATCGGACATCTGCGAGGAGTTGCCCGCGGTGACGCTGCCGTTGGCGCGGAACACGGTCTTGAGCTTGGCCAGCACGTCGACGGTCGTGCCCGCGCGCGGGCCTTCGTCGGTGTCGATCAGACGGCTATCCGTCTTGATCGAGCGCGTGGCCAGGTCCGGATAATGGTCGTCGAGCTTGAACGGGGTGATCTCGTCCTTGAACTCGCCGGCGGCCTGCGCGGCGAGCGCGCGGCGATGGCTTTCCACCGAGAACGCGTCCTGCTGCTCGCGACTCACCTTCCACTGCTTGGCCACGTTCTCGGCGGTGATGCCCATGCCGTAGGCGATGCCGATGTGCTCGTTGTCGAAGATGCCGGGGTTCATCGCCACCTTGTGGCCCATCATCGGCACCATGCTCATGCTTTCGGTGCCGCCGGCGAGCATCAGGTCGTCCAGGCCCAGGCGGATGCGGTCGGCGGCCATCGCCACCGACTGCAGGCCGGAGGAGCAGAAGCGGTTGACGGTGACGCCGGGCACGGTGTCGGGCAGGCCGGCCAGCAGCAGGCCGATGCGCGCCACGTTCATGCCTTGCTCGGCCTCGGGCATGGCGCAGCCGATGATGACGTCGCCGATCTGGCGCGGGTCGATGCCGGGCGCCTGTGCGAGCACGGCGCGGATCACGTGGGCGAGCATGTCGTCCGGGCGGGTGTTCCTGAACACGCCGCGCGGCGCCTTGCCCACCGGCGTGCGGGTGGCG
>NZ_DASVOK010000450.1:0-4131 GCF_036383415.1 Rudaea sp.
AGCGGCAAGCGGCCGTAGGCACCCAGCACGGCGTGCGCGACGCGACCGAACCAGCGTTCGAGCTTGTCGCGTTGCGCCGCATCCACGTCCCCGAGGATGGTCAGTCTCAACAGACCGCCCGGCAATTCGATGCGCTTCTCCACGAAATGGCCGAACGCGACCGACGCCGACCAATCCACGGGAGTATTCGGAATGCGAAATTCGACGGCGCTCACGTTCGGCGATTTGCCGTCGTGCGAAAGCTTCTGCCAGGGTGCCGAGATCGACCAGCCGGCAGGCAGCTCCATGCGGATGCGCGCATCATCGTCCTGCACATCGGCACGCAACAGCCACAGCTGCGGCGCGACGACGATGTCGTCGCCCATGCGCCAGCCGAGATCCGGTTTGTCTTGCGCCGCGATCGCGGCGAGATCGGCGCGCCAGCTCAGGCATTCTCCGGCGCGCCAGTCGCGCGCGCTCCAGCCGTCCTCCTCGCTTGCAAGCGGACGCCGATCGCCGCGCGCGACATCGGCGACGAAGCGCTTTGCCCATTGCGAATCCGCGGCGAAGCTTACCTGCGCATGCGCCTCGCCGAGGCAGACACGCATGCGCATGCTCTGCGAAGCGGCATCGAAGATCGCGTGATACTGCGGCGACTCGCGCGCTGCGGCCGGCGCGGGCGCCAACAGCATCGACAGCAACACGGGAAATATCAGGCTACGCAGCATGGCATGTCGCCCATCTTCGATTCGACGAAGAACTGACCCGGATGATGCCTGCGCCCTTACAATTGCCGCAATGGATGTTTCGTACCTGCTCGACGACCTCAACCCGGCCCAGCGCGAAGCGGTCAGCGCGCCGCCGGGCCACTATCTCGTACTCGCCGGTGCCGGCTCGGGCAAGACGCGCGTGCTCACGCACCGCATCGGCTGGCTGCTCGAAGTCGAGCGCGCGTCGCCGTGGTCCATTCTCGCGGTCACGTTCACGAACAAGGCGGCTGGGGAGATGCGCGCGCGCGCGCAGACGCTGCTCGAGAACTCGTCGCTGATCAACACGCGCGGGCTCACGGTCGGCACGTTCCACGGTATTGCCCACCGCCTGCTGCGCCAGCACTGGCGCGAGGCGAAGCTGCCGGAGACGTTCCAGATCCTCGACAGCGACGACCAGCAGCGTCTGATCAAGCGCACGATCGCCGCGCTCGGCCTCGACGAGTCGCGCTTCCCGCCGCGTCAGGCCGCGTGGTTCATCAATACGGTCAAGGACGAGGGCAAGCGGCCCGCGGCCTTCGAGCGCGAAGGCAATCCGCTGACGCGCACGCTGGTCGACATCTACAAGGCCTACGAGGAGCAGTGCCAGCGCTCGGGCCTCGTCGACTTCGCCGAACTGCTGCTGCGCTCGCACGAGCTGTTCCTCACCGACGATCGCCTGCTCATGCACTATCGCGAGCGCTGGCGGCACCTCCTGATCGACGAGTTCCAGGATACGAACACGCTGCAGTACGCCTGGATCCGCGTGCTTGCCGGCGACACGGGACAGGTGTTCGTCGTCGGCGACGACGACCAGGCCATCTACGGCTGGCGCGGCGCGCGCGTCGAGAACGTGCAGCACTTCCTGCGCGACTTCCCAAGCGCGAAGACGATCCGCCTCGAACAGAACTACCGGTCGACGGCCACGATCCTCAAGGCCGCGAACGCGGTCATCGCGAACAACCCGCAGCGCCTCGGCAAACAGCTGTGGACCGCGGGTGACGCTGGCCAACCGATTTCGCTGTACGCCGCCTACAACGAGCAGGACGAGGCGCGTTACGTGATCGAGGCGATACGCGAACACATGCGCCAGGGCGGCAACGCGCGCGACTGCGCTATCCTCTACCGTTCGAACGCGCAGTCGCGCAACTTCGAAGAGCAACTGATCCAGCACGATATTCGCTATCGCGTCTACGGCGGCCTGCGCTTCTTCGACCGCGCCGAGATCAAGGACGCGCTCGCCTATCTGCGCCTCGTCGCCAATCGTCATGACGATGCTGCGTTCGAGCGTACTGTCAACACGCCGCCACGTGGAATCGGTGAGCGCACGTTGGACACGCTACGCCAACGCGCGCGCCGCGATTCGAGTTCGCTCTGGGACGCGGTGCTCGCGGAGTTCATCACCGGCGACCTGGCCGGACGTGCGAAGAACGCGCTGCGTGGCTTTGTCGACCTGATCGAATCGTTGGCCAAGGATTGCGCCGGTATAGACGAATCGGCGATGGCCCTCGCCGAGCAGATCGACATCGCGATCCAGAAATCTGGTTTGCGAGATTTCTACGAGGCCGACGCACGCGGCAGCGCCGAGTCGCGCGTCGAAAACCTCGACGAACTCGTCAACGTCGCCAGCCGTTTCGAGCGCACGCCCGAGGACCTCGACGCGGGCCTGAGCGAACTCGCCGCCTTCCTCGCCCATGCCGCGCTCGAAGCCGGCGAGTCGCAGGGCGAGGCTTGGGAAGATTGCGTGCAGTTGATGACGCTGCACTCGGCCAAGGGCCTCGAATTCCCGATCGTGTTTCTCGTCGGCCTCGAAGACGGTCTGTTCCCGAGCCAGCGCTCGCTCGACGAGCCAGGCCGGCTCGAGGAAGAACGTCGCCTCGCCTACGTCGGCATCACGCGTGCGCGCGAATCGCTGATGCTGTCCTATGCCGAATCGCGCCGCCTGCACGGCATGGAGAGCTACAACCGTCCTTCGCGCTTTCTGCACGAACTGCCGCGAGAACTGCTGCACGAGGTGCGCCCGCGCGTGCAGGTGTCGCGCCCGTTGTCGGCCAATCACTACGCCGCCGACGCGCTCGAAGTCACCCAATTGAAACTCGGCCAGCGTGTGCGCCATGCGAGCTTCGGCGAAGGCGTGGTCATGGACGCCGAAGGCTCGGGTGCGCACGCGCGCGTGCAGGTCAATTTCGAGGATGCGGGTGCGAAGTGGCTGGTGCTGGCCTATGCGAATCTGACGCCGCTGTAGCCATCTTCCCTTCTCTCACAGGAAGAAGGGAATGAACACAGCGGAACCATTTCTTCTGCAACCTGTCAGAGCCTCGACGCATCCAACGAACAGGCCTGGAGTACTTCGCATGACCAAACCGACCCAAGTGCTCGTCTGGATGGGTGGATTCCTCATCGCCGTCGCCGCGCTCGCCGGCATGCTCGCACCGAAATTGCTCGCGAACTTCCAGGCGAATCCGTTCTTCAACGGCGTGATCCTGCTCGTGCTGTTGTTCGGCATTGCCTGGAATCTGCGCCAGGTGCTGCAGCTTTCGCGCGAGGTCGAGTGGATCGAGACGTTCAAGCGCTCCGATCCGAACCGCCAGCTCGCGCCGCCGAAACTGCTTGCGCCGATGGCGCGCATGCTCGCCGGGCGCGAGCGCTCGAAGTTTTCGCTGTCGACCGCCAGTCTGCGTTCGCTGCTCGATTCGATCTATTTGCGTCTCGAGGAATCGCGCGATCTGTCGCGCTACCTCGTCGGCCTCGCGATCTTCCTCGGCCTTCTCGGCACATTCTGGGGCCTGCTCGTCACGATCCGTTCGGTCGCCGACATCATCGGCTCGCTCGGCGTCGGCACCGATCCGGCAGCGATGTTCAACGATCTCAAGGAACATCTGAAGGAGCCGCTGTCGGGCATGTCGACGAGCTTTTCGACGTCGCTGTTCGGGCTCGCCTCCTCGCTCGTACTCGGTTTCCTCGACCTGCAGGCCGGCCACGCGCAGAACCGTTTCTACAACGAACTCGAGGAATGGCTGTCCGGGCAGACGCGGCTGTCTTCCGGCGCTCTGCAGGGCGACGGCGAGGCGAACGTGCCGGCCTACGTGCAGGCGCTACTCGAGCAAACCGCCGACGGCCTCGAGCGCATGCAACGCGCACTCGTGGAATCGGAACGCGAGCGGCGCAATTCCTCGGAGCAGCTCGGTGAGCTCAACGCCCAGCTCGCGCGCCTGGCCGACCTGCTCGGCCGCGAATCGCGCGAGATGCGCGGCATGAGCGAGACCCAGGAAGAGTTGAAGAACGTGCTGAAGACGCTCGCCGCCGCACCGGGCAACAGTGCGCGCCTGACCGACGACCTGCGCAGCGAATTCCGCCTGCTTTCGCGCACGATCGCCGCCGCGGTCGACGGCAAGCGCAACGGGGC
>NZ_DASVOK010000451.1:0-20277 GCF_036383415.1 Rudaea sp.
CAACGAGATCACGTTGATCTCGAAGTCGTCGTTGCGGGTGGCGCCGAGCCGCATCTCAGGCGGTTTCCTGCGCAGCGTCGCGCGGACGCACGACGCGCGCCGATGCTGCGCTTTCGGAATGTGCCGAAAGTTCGTCCATCAACACGATCACATCCTTCTCCATGTCGACGACGTAGTCGGTGACGAGGCCGCGGAAATAGCGATGGAAGAAGTACGCCGGGATCGCCACGCACAGACCCGCGGCCGTGCATACCAGCGCCTCGCCGATGCCGCCGGCCATCTTGAGCGGATCGCCGACGCCGGAGACCATCACCGCGAAGAACATGCGGATCAGGCCGAACACGGTGCCGAGCAGGCCGAGCAATGGGGATATGAGCGCGATCGTGCCGAGCGTGTTGAGGAAGCGCTCGAGCCGGTGCACGACGTGGCGACCGGTGTCCTCGACGCGCTCCTTCATGATCTCGCGCGAGCGCATGCGCACGCTGAGCGCGGCGGCGAGAATCTCGCCGAGCGGCGAGTTTTCGCGCAGCGTCTCCACGTGCTGCGGGTCGAGCTGGCGGTTACGCGCCCATTCGCGCACCTGCGTGGTCAGGCCGGGCGGAATCACCGAGCTGCGCCGCAGCGTCCAGAAGCGCTCGAGGATGATCGCGATCGCGATCGCCGAACAGATCAGGATGGGCAGCATCGCCCAACCGCCGGCCATCAAAATTTCCAGCACGCAATATTCCTCTCAGGCTTCCGCTTCGGCTGCGAATCATACCAGCGAAACGCATCGGCTTAGCGCGTTTGGTGACGCGTTCGACTATTGCGCTTCCGCGCTCGATTTTCGCCGCCGGCGCTCATTCGCGCCAGTACGGATGCCGGTCGATGCGGCCCTGCTCGATCAGCCGCGGTGCAGCGTCCGCGGCGAAGCGGAAATCGGCGAAGCCGCTGCGCGGCGTGTCCAGCAACGACACGCCGGCCGCGCGATAGCGCCCGACGATCGCGGGGTTCGGATGATTGAAATGGTTGCGGTAGCCCGAAGAGACCAGGGCCAGCTCGGGCCTGGTTGCATCGATGAACGCAGTGCTCGAGGAGGTCTTGCTGCCGTGATGCGGCACCTGCAGCAGCGTATGCGCCGCGATTGGCGCCAGCGCTGAAACCACCTCGCCTTCCACTGTCGCGGTGATGTCGCCGGTCAGCAGCAGCGCATTGTCGCCGCTGCGCACTTCGAGCACGCAGCAGCGGTCGTTGTTCTTCATGGACAGCGGCTCGTGCGGATGCACAATGCGGAAGGCGACGCCGTTCCAGTTCCACGCCTCGCCGGCGAGGCATTGCGTCGCCGCCACGTGCAGGCGCTCCGGCTCGCCGCCGCTCACCGCCGCCTGCGGAAATGCGGCGAGCACTGCTGCGGCGCCGCCGGCGTGATCGTTGTCGCCGTGGCTGACGATCAGCCGATCGACGCGGATGACGCCGATCGCATGCAACGCCGGCACCACCGCGGCCTCGCCGAGATCGAAACCCGAAGGAAACCTCGCACCGGCGTCGTAGACGAGAGTATGGTCGCGCGTGCGCACGACGACCGACAGGCCCTGCCCCACATCGAGCATCAGCGCTTCGAATTCGCCATCGGCCAGCACATGGCGCGCGGGAACCAGCAACGGCAGGAACAGGACGAGACCGAGGCCACGCGCCGGCATGCCACGCGGCAATAACAACCATGCGGCGCCGAGCATCGCCAGCGCGAACGCCCAGATACTCGGCTCCGGGAAATACCACAGCGCGCCGGGCCAGTCGGCGATTTGTTCGAGCAGCTGCCACAGCGCGAGCATCGCGTATCCGGCCAGCGTGAGCAGCGGCGCGCCCAGCGCTGGCACTGCCAACTGCAAAACAGCGCCGGCAACGCCGAACGGCAGGATCAGGAAGCAGACCACCGGCACGGCGATCAGGTTCGCGAGTGGCCCGATCAGCGAGCTCTGGCCGAAGAACCAGATCGTCAGCGGCAACAAGCCGAGGCTGGCGACCCCTTGCGCGCTGATCATCTCGCGCCACCAGGATCGACGCTCGCCGCGACCGCCGAGACAGAACATCAGCCAGGCCACGCCGACGAACGACAGCCAGAATCCGGCGCTGAGCACGCACAACGGATCGAACGCGAGCAGAGCGATCACGGCGAACGCGAGCCCGTGCACGGGCGCACGCGCGCGGCGCATGAGGTTCGCGGCGAGCAACATGCCGATCATGACCAATGCCCGCCGCGTCGGCAGCCCAAGCCCCGAGATCGCCGCGTAGCCGAGCGCGAAAGCGATGCTCGCGAGCGCTTCGATCAGCGGCGCGGGCCAGCGCAGGGTCAGGCGCGGCGCGAGCTTCCACAACAGGCGCACGAGCAGCACGCCGAAGCCCGCGAACAGTGCGATATGCAATCCGGAAATCGCAATCAGGTGCGGAATACCGGTTGCGCGCGCGACGTTCCACTCGTGCTCGTCCATCGCGCGCTGGTCGCCGAACGCGAGTGCGCGCAGCACATTGCTTTGCGGACCGGGGCCGAGCGTGTCGGCAATGCCCTGAGAGATGTGTCGGCGCAGGCGTTCGACGCAGAACCTGCGCTCGCCTGTCGCCGCGTTGAGCGCGTCCTCACGCACGTAGCCGGTTGCGGTGATGCCCTCGGCCAACGCGTAGCGCTCGAAGTCGAACGCACCCGGATCGATAAGGCCGCGCGGTCGTTTCAGGCGCACATGCACGCGCCAGCGCGAGCACGGCTCGATGTCGGGAACGACGGTCTTTTCGCTCGCGTACCAGTGCAGGCGCAGCGTGCCGGAAACCGGAACCCGCTGGCCGTCGCGCTCGGCCGCGGCGACAGCCAGGTCAAAGCGGGTGGCGTCGTCCTGCGCGTACGGCAGGCCGAGCACGGCACCGGTGACGACGATGTCCTCGCCTTCGAGCGCCGCGGGCAGCCGTGCCGAAAGCGTGAGGTCCGCACGCCAGATCGTCCACGCGGCGCCGAGCAGGACGTAGCCGAGCCAGCGCCAGCGGCTGGGTAACGCAATCAGGGCCAGCGCGACAACGGTCAGCACGAGCGTGATCCACAGCGGCGGCAGACCCGTCAGCATCTGCACCGCAACCGTGCCTGCGAGCAGCGCAACGGCAGTCGCGACGCTGAACAACTGCGGCAATGGAAACCTCATGTTTCCCCCTCCCGTTCCCCGGAGAAGGATACTTGTTCGCAGCGGCTTATGCCTGCAAAGGTTCGGTGAGACCGCCGCCATGCAGTTCGAGCACGCGATCCATGCGCCGCGCGAGCGTTCGGTCGTGGGTGACGAGGACGAAACTCGTGCCGATCTCGCGGTTGAGTTCGAGCATCAGCGCGTAGACCTGTGCGGCGTTCTTCTCGTCGAGATTGCCGGTCGGTTCGTCGCCGAGCACGCAGGCCGGGCGCGTGACAAGTGCACGCGCGACCGCACAGCGCTGACGCTCGCCGCCGGACAGTTCGCCCGGCTTGTGCGCGATGCGATGCGCGAGGCCGACGCGGTCGAGCAGTTCGTTTGCCTGCCGCTTTGCTTCGGCGACCTTGGTGCCGCGGATCAGCAACGGCATCGCGACATTTTCCAGCGCAGTGAATTCGGGCAGCAGATGGTGGAACTGATAGATGAAGCCGAGCGAGCGGTTGCGCAGCTCGCCGCGCTCGCGGTCGGACAGCTTCGACATCGCACGGCCCTCGACCTCGACCTCGCCGGAACTCAGGGTATCGAGTCCACCGAGGATATGCAGCAGCGTGCTTTTGCCCGTGCCCGAGGCGCCAACGATCGCGAGCGTCGAAGCACGTGCAAGCTCGAAGCTCACGTTGCTCAGCACCCGAGTGCGCAGCTTGCCTTCAGCGTAGGTCTTGGCGACGTTGCTTGCGCGCAGGACGATATCGTTGTTCATCGCATCACTCATAGCGCAACGCCGCCGCCGGCTGCGTGCGCGCCGCGCGCCAGGCCGGGTACAGGGTCGCGATCAGGCAGAATGCCCAGGCGATCGCGGCGACCCAACCGACATCGCTCCAGTGCAGGTCGGACGGTACCTCGTTGATGTAATAAATGTCGGCCGGCAGGATCTCGAAGTCGAACGTGTGCTCGAGCCACTTCGCCACGACCGGGATGTTCCACGCAAGCAGCACGCCACCGACCAGGCCAAGCAATATCCCGAAGCTACCGACGATCACGCCCTGCACGGTAAAGATGCCCATGACCTTGTTCGGCGAGATGCCGAGCGTGCGCAGGATGGCAATGTCGGCCTGCTTATCGGTGACGAGCATGATCAACGTCGAGACGAGGTTGAACGCGGCGACGCCGACGATCAGCGAGAGGATGATGAACATCACCGTCTTCTCCATCTTCACCGCGCTGAAGAAGTTCTGGTGGCTCTGTTCCCAGGTCGTGACCTTGAAATACTGGCCGACATGGTCGCGCAGGCCGATGGCGATCTTGTACGCGTCGAACATGTCGTCGAGCTTGAGGCGGATTCCGCCGGCACCGTCGGCACGCAGCAGCGTGACCACATCATCGAGATTCATCAGCGCGACGCCGGTGTCGTACTCGGCAAAGCCGACCGCGAACACGCCGACGACTTCGCAGTTCTTGGCACGCGGCACCGCACCGATAGGCGTGACGCTGAGCTCGGGCACCATTACCGAGACCTTGTCGCCGACGCGCACGCCGAGTTGCATCGCCAGCTCATTGCCAAGGATCACGTTGAAGCTGCCCGGCTTCAGGTCCGCGAGCGAACCTTTGAGCAGCTTATCGCCGATATTCGAGACTTTCGGCTCCTGCTCAGGCACGAGACCGTGCACGACGGCGGGACTCGAACGCCGGCCGCGCAACAGCGCCTGCGCATCGAGATAAGGCGCGGCGCCGACCACGTGCGGACTCGCCTCGACCTTCTTCACCGTGTCGCGCCAGTCGGCAATGCCGCCGTCGACGCTCTCGATCGAGGCGTGCGCGACCATGCCGAGAATGCGTTCCTGCATGTCGCCCTGAAAACCGTTCATCACGCTCATCACCGCGATCAGCGCCATCACGCCGACCGCGATGCCGAGCATCGACACGAGCGAAATGAACGAGATGAAGTGATTGCGGCGCTTGGCGCGCGTGTAGCGCAGGCCGATGAACAGTTGCAACGGATGGAACATGCAGTTGGAAATCCGTTTACGAAAAGGCTGCAAACTCGCAGAAGACTCGGCTCGTCGGCGTTAAGCGACCGGCTCTTGGGTCGCTTCAACGCCGACAGTTATTGCTGCGCGCAGCGTCAGCAATAACGCAATTGTACGTTGCCGCCCGCGCGCGCGTCAGTTCGACCGCGATCGCGCAGACAGGTTCCTGTACGCGCTTTCATCTACTTGAACCTTTAATAAACCGTGCAGTATTGAAATTAAACTCCGGGGCCTCACTTGGTATCCGAGCATGTGGCGGCCGAAGTAACCGCCAATGCGAAGCGGCCTTCAAGCGCGCTTTGTCGATTCACCACGCAACAACAAAAGCAACGGAGACACCCCATGAAAAATACGCTGTTCGCTATCGCCCTCGCTACTGCTTCGCTGGCCACGCTGCCGGCCGTCACCCACGCCGCCGACGGCGCCGGCGCCTTCGTCAACGGCAACATCGGCCGCTCCAGCCTCGACAAGGGCCTGTACGACGACAACGATACCGGTTACGGCATCAACGCCGGCTATCGCTGGCTGCTGAATCCGAACGTCGCGCTCGGCGTCGAAGGCGGCTACACCGACCTCGGCAAGTTCGACGTCAAGAGCGGCTACAGCGGCCTCGGCCTTGGCCGCGCTTCGGTGAAGGGCTGGACCGCCGGCGTCAACGGCCACTTCAATATCAACCCGCAGTGGTACGTTTCCGGCCGCGCCGGCCTGTTCCGTGCCGACACCAAGGGTTGGACCAACGAGACCGTATCGACCTATGTCGACGACACCAGCACCAAATGGTATGCCGGCGCGGGCTTTGGCTACGACTTCAGCAACAACCTCTCGCTCGGCCTGAACTACGACTACTACAAGACGAGCACGAACCGATTGAACCTCGACCCGGGCCTGTTCTCGGTCAGCGCGGAATATCGCTTCTGAGGCTTGAAATTCCTCGTTGCCGCACCATCTACAATTCAAATCCAACGCAGGGATGCACACAGGGACAACCGGCCTCGCAAGAGGCCGGTTTTCTTTTGCCCGGGATTTTTCTTTCGCACCAATGCGCAAGCGCAAGCGATCGCGCGGCCGACATTTCAATGACCGTCGATCGAATCGGTGCGCGCCAGGCGCACACGCAGACGTCGCCGTGCTTCCTCGTCGACGTTGTCCGGCAGCAGCGCGAACGAACAAGTTCGTTTCGGACCGACGCGCAGCACGAGCACGATCAGTGCGCCGAGCACGACCGCATGGCGCAGCTCGCCGACCTGCTCGTGCTCGG
Organism: Rudaea sp.; assembly: GCF_036383415.1. GTDB lineage: Bacteria > Pseudomonadota > Gammaproteobacteria > Xanthomonadales > Rhodanobacteraceae > Rudaea. Next base: position 6,429 of record NZ_DASVOK010000451.1, read on the forward strand.
CCGCATCGCGCAGCCGCCAATGACCGGCAGAATGCCACATGACGTGTGCGAACCGCGGATGCAGGAATTGCCACGACGAGTGCAGCGCGTAAGCCAGCACCGCTGTGGCCAGAGCAAGCTTGATCCAGGAATTCAGCCCGCACAGCACGATCGCGACCAAAGCGAGCGCGGCGATCACGGCGATGGCGAGCAGCAGCCAGCGCGAAGGCCGATAGTCAAACGCGATCGCGGGTACGGATTTCATCGATGACGGCACGCCATTGCACATCGTCCGGTGCGCCGTGTCCCTGCAGCCAATGCCACAGCTCGGGATCGGGTTGTTCGAGCAGTTCGGCGAACGCCGCCCTCGCCTTTTCGTCCGCATGGCCGTAGTGCGTATCCAGCCACCCGCCGAGCAGTTGGTCAAGTTCGCGCATGCCGCGCCGGCAGCGCCAGCGCAAGCGGCCCGCGTCGCTCATTTGAGCAATCCGTAGGCGAGCACACCCCAGAGTATCCACAGCGCAAAGCTGCTCGCCACATAGGCGTGGAACCGATGCATGACCTTGTTGTAGCCGCACTGGATCACGCTGTGCACGACACGCAGCGCGACGAATGCCCAGGCAAGCACCAGGGTAACGGCATCGACCTGCGCGGAAAGGAACGCGACGGCCAGCGCTGCATAGAACAGCACCGGCATCTCGAACAGATTGCGGAAATTGTCGGCGGCGCGCGTGTCCTTGAGCCGCGCTGCGGCCTGCGCCGAGTTGGCGATCGACTGCGGATGGATACGCTCGCGCTTCATCTCACCGATGCGCGTGGCATACATGCGCATCTGCACGGCGAAGGTCAGCGCGACCATGGCGACGCCGGGCCAGAAGATCAGACGAGCGTCCACGTGATTCGCTTCCCCAATACGTTGTCTTGCTCGTCATTCCCGCCAGAAGCATGCGGGAATGACAGATGACTATACGCCCTTGCGCTCGACCATCAGCTTCTTGATCTCGCCGATCGCCTTGGCCGGGTTCAAGCCCTTCGGACAGGTATTCGTGCAGTTCATGATCGTGTGGCAGCGATACAGCTTGAACGGATCTTCGAGCTCGTCGAGGCGCGCACCGGTGTCCTCGTCGCGCGAGTCGGCGATGAAGCGGTAGGCCTGCAGCAGCGCCGCGGGGCCGAGGTACTTGTCGCCGTTCCACCAGTAGCTCGGGCACGAGGTCGAGCACGAGGCGCAGAGGATGCACTCGTAGAGGCCGTCGAGCTTGGCGCGGTCTTCCTTCGACTGCAGGCGCTCGCGGTCGGGCGGCGGCGGCGTCTGCGTGCGCAGCCACGGCTTGATCGCGGCGTACTGCGCGTAGAAGTTGGTCAGGTCGGGCACGAGGTCCTTGACCACCGGCATGTGCGGCAGCGGATAGATCTTCACGTCGCCCTTGATCTCGTCGCAGGCCTTGGTGCAGGCCAGCGTGTTGTTGCCGTCGATGTTCATCGCGCAGGAACCGCAGATGCCTTCGCGGCAGGAGCGGCGGAAAGTCAGCGTCGAGTCGATCTCGTTCTTGATCTTGATCAGCGCGTCGAGAACCATCGGCCCACACGAATCCATGTCGACTTCGTACTCGTCGATGTGCGGATTCTGGCCGTCGTCCTCGTTCCAGCGGTAGACGCGGAACGTGCGCACGTTCTTCGCGCCCGCCTTCGCCGGGTACTTCTTGCCTTTCTGGACTTTGGAATTCTTCGGAAGAGTGAACTCAGCCATGTCTGCTACCTGTTATCGATTCGGCGACCGGCTTACGCCGGAATGACGAGCAAGGATCAATAAACGCGCGCCTTCGGCGGCACCGGCTTCACTTCGTCGGTCAGCGTGTTCATGTGCACCGGACGATAGTCGAAGCTGCATGCGCCCTTGGCATCGACCTTGACCAGCGTGTGCTTCTGCCAGTTGACGTCGTCGCGGTCGGGGAAATCCTCGCGCGCGTGCGCGCCGCGCGACTCGTGGCGCTGCTCAGCCGAATTGATTGTCGCGACCGCGTTGTACAGCAGGTTCTGCAACTCGTAGGTTTCGATCAGATCGGAGTTCCATACGAGCGAGCGATCGCTGACGCGCACGTCCTCGAACGAGGCGAACACCTTGTCCATTTTCGCGCAACCTTCCTGCAACGTCTTCGCGGTGCGGAACACCGCGGCATCGCTCTGCATCGTGCGCTGCATGTCGAGACGGACCTCGGCGGTCGCACGCGAACCCTTGGCATTGCGCAGCTTGTCGAGGTTGGCCAGCGCCGCGTCGCAGGCATCGGACGGCAGGATCACGTGCGCAGCACCCGACTTGATCGTCTCGGCGGCACGATTCGCCACCGCACGACCGAACACGACGAGGTCGAGCAGCGAGTTGGAACCGAGGCGGTTGGCACCATGCACCGAGACGCAAGCCGCCTCGCCGATCGCGTACAGGCCTTCGACGACCTTGTCCGGATCGTTGCCGGCCTTCTGCACGACTTCGCCGTGGTAGTTGGTCGGCACGCCGCCCATGTTGTAGTGCACGGTCGGCAGCACCGGGATCGGCTGCTTGGTCACGTCAACGCCGGCGAAGATGCGTGCGCTCTCGGCGATGCCGGGCAGCTTCTCGTGGATCACTTCGGGGCCGAGATGGGTGAGGTCGAGCAGGATGTGGTCCTTGTGCTCGCCGACGCCGCGGCCTTCGCGGATCTCGATCGTCATCGAACGCGAAACCACGTCGCGCGAAGCGAGATCCTTGTAGTGCGGCGCGTAGCGCTCCATGAAACGCTCGCCGTTCGAGTTGCGCAAAATGCCGCCTTCGCCGCGCACGCCTTCGGTGATCAGGCAGCCGGCGCCATAGATGCCGGTCGGATGGAACTGCACGAACTCCATGTCCTGCAGCGCGAGGCCGGCGCGTGCGACCAAGCCGGTGCCGTCGCCCGTGCAGGTGTGTGCGCTGGTCGCGCTGAAATAGGCGCGGCCATAGCCGCCGGTCGCCAGCACGACGCCGTGCGCACGGAACAGGTGCAGCGTGCCTTCGGCCATGTCGAGCGCGAGCACGCCGCGGCAGGCACCCTTGGCATCGAAGATCAGGTCGAGCGCGAAGTATTCGACCTTGAACTGCGCATCGTGCGCGAGCGATTGCTGATACAGCGTGTGCAGCATCGCGTGGCCGGTGCGGTCGGCCGCGGCACAGGTGCGCTGCGCGGGCGGGCCTTCGCCGTACTGCGTCGTCATGCCGCCGAACGGACGCTGGTAGATCTTGCCTTCCTCGGTGCGCGAGAACGGCACGCCGTAGTGTTCGAGTTCGACCACCGCGGCCGGTGCGTTCTGGCACATGTACTGGATCGCATCCTGGTCGCCGAGCCAGTCCGAGCCCTTGATCGTGTCGTAGAAGTGATAGCGCCAGTCGTCCGGCCCCATGTTGCCGAGCGCGGCCGAGATGCCGCCCTGTGCCGCCACCGTGTGCGAGCGCGTCGGAAACACCTTGGTCAGGCAGACGGTCTTCAAGCCCTTCGCGGCAAGGCCGAAGGTCGCGCGCAGGCCCGCGCCGCCGGCGCCGACGACGACCATGTCATATTTGTGTTCGGTGATCTTGTAGGCAGACATTTATGTGTTATCCGTTGGTTTCGTCACTGGCCGATGTAGACGCGAACGATCGCGATGACCCCGGCCAGCGCCGCGCCGGCGCAGACGAACTTGACCGCGAGCTGGGATGCGATCTCGAGCCAGCGCGCGTGCACGTAGTCTTCGATCACGACCTGCAGGCCGAGCTGCGCGTGCCAGAACCCGATGACGACGAACGCGATCAGCCACGCCGCGGCGAACGGATGACGCAGCATCTCGCGCGCATGCGCGTAGTCGCCCGCATGCACGAGCGCGAGGACGAAACCGACGATCCAGATCGTGAGCAACACGAGGGCCACGCCGGTCACGCGCTGGACGATGAAATGATGCGTGCCGCTCTTCGCGCTGCCGAGGCCAGTCACGTCCTTGAGCGGCGTACGCAGGTTGCTGCGGTCCATGCCGGGGGCGCTCATGCCGCACCTCCCTGCGCGGCCCAGACGAGGCCGGTCAGCACGAGGCTGGCGACGATGACGGCGATGCCGCTGCGATACGCCTGGGCGATGCCGAAGCCCTTGCCGACGTCCCAGAACAGGTGGCGAATGCCGTTGCAGAGGTGAAAGAACAGCGCCCAGCTCCAGCCGAACAGCAGGACCAGGCCGAGCCATGAGGCGCAGAACGCACGCGCGGTCGCGTAGGACTCCGGCCCGTGCGCGAGCGCGAGCAGCAGCCAGACCACGAGCAGCAGGCCGACCGCAAGCGCGATGCCAGTCGCGCGGTGCAGGATCGACAGCGCCATCGCCAGCGGCCAGCGATAGATTTGCAGATGCGGTGAAAGCGGGCGGGCATTTTGCGGCATACGGGAACCTTGTATGTGGCTACTGCTTGGCTGAATCGGTTTGCGGAGCGAGATCAGAAGTCGACGCAGCGGCCGTTCTTCTCCCAGTCGCCGTAGCGCGTGGGCTCGAGCCCGTCGCGACCGCCGATCTCTTTCGGCTGCAGCTTCGCAACGCTCGGCTGCGTGGCGGATGATACCGTCTCGGTGCGATCCTGCGGCGCCGGCGCGGCTGGAGTGGTTTCGATTGACTGGGTCGACATGATGCGAGGCTGGCCCCTGTTCGCTTGAGCTTGCTTGACAACCGGCGGGAAATCTCCACATTTCCCGCGATGCACAATTATAACGCCTGGCCCATTACCTGACACGACACCGACTCGCAATCTGCCCGCTCGCAGGGATAACGACGGAATCGGGCCAGCACGCGAAATCCACTCCCATGACCACATCCAACCACATCGCCCTGCCCGCTCCGCAGATCATCGAAATCGCAGGTCCCGATGCGAGCGCGTTTGCCCAGGCGCAGTTCTCGAGCAACCTCGCCGAGCTCGCGAACGGGCACTGGCAGTGGTCTGCCTGGTTGTCGGCGCAGGGGCGCGTGCGCGCCTTCTTCCATCTGCTGCGCGACGATGACGAGCATCTGCGCCTGATCCTGCGCGGCGGCTCGGCGACGAGCTTGCGCGACGCACTCGCACGCTACGTGTTGCGTGCGAAAGCAACGCTGCGCACGATCGAACAGGTTGGCGCATTCGTCGAGCGCCTGCCGCTCGGTGACGACATGAGCGCCGAATCGGCACAAGCGAAGCGGATCGACTACAGCGACGGCAATCGCGCAATCATCCTGCCGGGTTCGCCTCCGCGCCGACTGACGCTGCGCGATGCGGAAGGCACGGCCGTCGATGCGAATGTTTCCGAAGTCGCGCGCAATGCAAACGACCAGGCCGACATCGAGGCCGGCCTGGTCACGCTTGCGCCCGTGCTCGAAGACAAGTTGCTGCCTGCCTGGATCGGACTCGACGCGCTTGGCGCAACGAGCACGAACAAGGGCTGCTATCCCGGCCAGGAAATCGTCGCGCGCCTGCACTTCAAGGGCGGCAACAAGCGTCACCTGCATCGCATCGAGTTCAAGGCGACGCGGCTACCGGAACCCGGCACAGCGCTCGGCGAGGGCGGGCTCATCGTCTGCTCCGCGCGCATCGATGGCGAGCGGGCCGCCGCACTGGCCGTACTCGACGGACAGATCTCTGACACGCCCGACGACCTTTCCACACCCGGAATCTCCGTACTCGCGGTCGAGCGCATCAACGCAAAAGATGAAATGTAAACTATTAGCAAATTATATTTTTCGTCTTTTTCTACAAAGATAATTTGCGGACAAATAGTCTTTTTCCCCTTTTATCATTTGCTTAATCCATTCTGAATGCGCTCGTTCAGGTTTCTGCATTCTTAACATTTGCGCGTTGTGTGCAGCGCACAAATCGACTAACCTGCACGCACTGAAATCTCCGCGTCGTCCTCATTCTTCGGACACGCGTGCTCCGGCATCACAGAAAGCATGCCGGCGCAGCGGAATCGAACGATCCCGCACCTTCGACCGTTCGAGCGCACGATCACTCGCTGCCTGCTCACGGCGGAACAAAATCCCGCACGAAATTCCGCTTGGCGCGCCTTTGTTTCGCGACATGGAATAGCGGTAACGAATTCTCTTGTTGTCGTGAAGTTCGCCCATGAAGCTTTCCCTGCTGCTCTGGCTCGCCTCGATCCTGCCGCAACCCGTGGCCGATCGCGCCTGTCTCGCCGGTGCGATTTATCTCGAAGCGCGCAGTGAACCCGTTGCCGGCCAGCTCGCCGTCGCCGAGGTCGCGCTGCGTCGCGCCGACGGCGGCCAATGGGGCAACTCGGTCTGCTCGGTGCTGACCGCGCCCGGTCAGTTCGCGTTCTCGGTCACGCCGCGCAACTACGTGATGAGCGAAGCCGATGCGCTGCAGCGCTCGTGGGCGATCGCGAACATCGCCATGGCGAACTGGTCGCTGCCTGCGCAGCTGCGCTATTCGGTCGTGCCCAAGGCCGATCATTTCTACGCGACCAATACGCCGACGCCGGACTGGGCACGCGGCTATCCGCTCGCGCGCATCGGCGACCACAGCTTCTACCGCGTCGACTGACGTCGGCGCCGCCGCATTCGGCGGCGAAGCACAGCACCCTTTTCCACTTGCGTCGTGCGGCTAGTCCGCGCGTTCTTCCTCGGCGGATTCGGCGTCCGCGTCGCCGCCGTGTCCGCGACCAACCTTGGCATGCAGCGCGTGCTCGACGCGCCCGCCGAGCAGCATGACGATCACGATCATCGCCGTGCCGACCAGTGCCACATCGATGCGCCCGTGCCCGCACAGTGCGCCGAGCACGGCGGTCAGCCAGATCAACGCTGCGCTGGTCAATCCGTGAATGCGATGTTTGCCGGCCGCGTGCAGGATGACACCCGCGCCGAGAAAACCCACGCCGGTAAGGATGCCCTGCAGCACGCGGCTCTGCGCATCAGTCGATACGCTGCCACTTGGCGACAGCGGCTCGACGACGAGTACCGCGAGCGCCGCGGCCGTTGCCACCACCGCGTGCGTGCGCAAGCCCGCAGCCTGGCCGTGCAGATGGCGCTCGATGCCGATCACGGCGCCGATCAGCAGCGCCGCGCCGAGACGCAAGGCAATCATTCCGAGATCGTCGTGCATGGTCGTTTCCTACTTTCCATCCGATGCGCCGATGACGGCGATCGCATCGGAGCAATGTAGCATCCATCCGCAGACAATAAAAAACCGGGCGTGCTCGCGCACGTCCGGTTTCGTTTTGTCGCTGGCGTGAAGCGGTCAGCGCATCAGTTCGAGACGTCCGTCGTTGCGGCCGCCGCGGATGACGACGCGGTCGCCGATGCGGAAACCCGGATTGTCGTACTGGCCGACCCAGGCTTCATGGCCGTCGTCGAGTTCGACGTAGTAGCGCCAGGCGTAGCCTGAGGCTGCACGGGCGTTGTTCGACTCGACCGAGTTGCCGACAACCGCGCCGCCGACCGCGCCGACCGCCGTCGTCGCCGCGCGACCGCTGCCGCGGCCAAACTGGTTGCCGATCAGGCCGCCGATGATCGCGCCGAGAATCGCGCCGCCACCGGTGGTCTGCTGGTCGACGCGCACCTGCTCGATCTGGCGGATCGTGCCGCAGGTGCGGCAGACGCCGTTGTCGCGCCGGTCGTAGCCGCCCTGACTATAGCCACCGCCCTGGTTGTAGCCTGCCGGATCGCGATAGACCACGCGCTCGCGCGGCGGTGGCGCAACGCAGGCCTGCAGGCCGAACAGCGCGACGAGCGCCAATACGATGAGTCCGCGGTGCTTGAACATGATCAATTCCTCTGGATGAGATTCGCGCAAGCATTTTCCACGCTTGCGCAGCAATTTTGCGAGCCACCATGTGAACATTTGCCGAATTCCGGATCCGCGAACCATGGTGCGAAACCGCACACGAATTTCACCATGCCGGGTTAGCATTCAGCATACGGGTAAACGAACGACAGGGGAAACCGATGACAGCCGCGCCTTCGAACCAGCTCAGCGAGCGCATTCGCAACCTCGACGCCATCGGTGCCGCCGGAAAACTCGATGCGGCTGCGGATGCCGACATCGCCGCGGCTCTGGCCGAACTGCGTCCCGGCCAGGCAGTCGACATCCTCGAGCGTTTCGCACCGGCACGACGCGACGCGATCGCCGCCGCCGCGCCGACCGGCGAAGGCGAACAATGGTTGACGCGTCTGCGTTATCCCGCTTCGACGGTCGGCCGCCTGATGGAATCGACCACGCAACCGCTCGCCCCTGCGACCACCGTGCAGGAAGCGATCGATGCGTTGCGCGATACGGTCAAGACGCGACTGGTCACCTATCTCTACGTCGTCGACGCCTCGCAGCGCCTGGTAGGCGTGGTCACGTTCCGCGAGATGCTCTATGCCGAGCGCAGGCAGACACTCGATGAAATCATGGTGCGCGATCCGTTTTCGCTGCGCCCTGACGCGAAGCTCGTCGATGCGATGCGCGAAGTCGTCACCCGCCACTTTCCGGTCTATCCGGTCTGCAACGCCGCAGGCCACCTAGTCGGCCAGGTGCGCGGCCAGGTGCTGTTCGAGGAGCAGGCGTTCGAGATCAGCGCGCAGGCCGGTGAAATGGTCGGTGTCGAGAAGGAGGAACGCACGACGACGCCGTGGCTGCGCGCTCTCAAGCTGCGTCATCCGTGGCTGCAGGTGAACCTGCTGACCGCGTTCGTCGCCGCGGCCGTGGTCGGTTATTTCCAGAACGCGATCAACGCCATCGTCCTGCTCGCCGTGTTCCTGCCGGTCGTATCGAGCCAGTGCAGCAACGCCGGCTGCCAGACGCTTGCGGTCACCTTGCGCGGCATGACCTTGAACGAACTGCGCCCCGGCCGCGCCGGCAAGTTGCTGGCGAAGGAAGCTTGGGTCGGTTTCCTCAACGGCGTGTTCGTCGGTGTCGTCGCCGCCATCGGCATGTACGTGATCGCGCGCATGCAGCACAACGCGCAGGCCCTGCCACTCGCGTTGATCACGCTCGCCGCGACCGCGCTGTCGAGTATTGCCAGCGGTGTCGCCGGCGCCGGCGTGCCAATGATGCTCAAGCGCGCCGGCGCCGATCCAGCGATGGCCTCGAGCATCTTCCTGACCACGGCCACCGATGTGGTCAGCATGGGCCTGTTCCTCGGCATGGCGCAGTGGATGCTGCTGTAGCGCCATGCAGCCGTTGATCGACAGCCATGCGCATATCGACGTCGCCGAATTCGACGTCGATCGCGCGGCCGTGCTCGCGCGCGCGCGCGCTGCGGGCGTGGCGCGCGAGATCGTGCCGGCGATCGCACTCGCCGGTTTCGACAAGTTGCGCGCGCTATGTCGAAATGAAATCGGGCTCTACCCCGCCTATGGCCTGCATCCGATGTTTTTGGCCGAACACCGCCCGGAACACCTCGACACGTTACGCGACTGGATCGAGCGCGAGCGGCCGGTCGCGGTCGGCGAATGTGGACTCGATTTTTTCGTCGAAGGTCTCGACGCGGAAACGCAACGCTTCTACTTCCGCCGCCAGCTCGAGCTGGCGCGCGACTTCGACCTGCCGGTGATCCTTCACGCACGCCGCGCACTCGATGAGGTGATCGCCACGCTGCGCAACGTCGGCAATTCGAGCGGCGTGGTACACAGCTTTTCCGGCAGCGAGGAGCAGGCACGGCAGCTGTGGAAGCTCGGCTTCTGCATCGGCCTCGGCGGTCCGGTCACCTACGAACGCGCACGCCGACTGCGCGGCATCGCCGCGGCAATGCCGCTCGAATTCCTGCTGCTCGAAACCGATTCGCCCGATCAGCCGCTGCACGGTCATCAGGGCGCGCGCAACGAACCCGCGCTGCTGCGCGAAGTCTGCGATTGCATCGCCGCGTTGCGCGGCGCATCGAGCGAGGAAATCGCCGCGGCGACGACACGCAACGCCGAGCGTCTGTTCCGTCTGCCATCGTAGATGGTGCGATTTATCGCACTCGTTCTTTCCACTCCGCAGCCACCCAAAATACGAAGGCGGGCGCGATCGTATCGCTATCTTGCGCACGAGGCGCGCGCAAGTCGCGCCCCTACGACCCCGGCTTGGCGGCGAGGATTTTCTCGAGCACGCGCGACACCGCGACGAAGGCGAACGTGCCGGTCACGTGTGTCGCCGCGCCAAGACCGCCCGAGCAATCGAGCTTGAGCGCACCGTCGCCGGAAACGCGTGTCCTGCACAGCACGCCGTCGGCCCGATCCGTGTGCTCGGATACGCCGCTCGCGTTCTCGCGCGAGAACACGGCCTGCACGCCGAAGTAGCGCTTGGGATTGCGCGTCCAGCCGTAGTCGTCACGCAGCTTCTGCCGTACCAGAGCGAGCATCGCGTCATGCTCGGTCTTCGACAGGTCGCGCGCGGTGACCAGGGTCGGATCGATGCGCCCGCCGGCCGAACCGGAAACGACGATCGGAATCTTGCGCCGCCTGCAGAACGCGATCATTTCGACTTTCACCTTCATCGCGTCGCAGGCATCCAGTACTGCGTCGAAGGGCAGATTCTGCGCGCCTTGCGCAGAATGAAATCCAGGCGTTTCGCGCCCGAGCAGCTCCCACAAATTCGCTGAGGTCAGGAAGCTGGCGACCACATGCACCCTGATCGCCGGATTGATCGCACGCGCGCGCTGCGCCATCACCTCGACCTTGGCGCGGCCGTACTCACCATCGAGCGCGTGCAGTTGGCGGTTGGTGTTGGAGACGCAGACATCGTCTGCGTCGATCAGGGTCAGCTCGCCGACGCCCGAGCGCGCGAGCGCCTCGACCGCCCACGAGCCGACGCCGCCGATACCGACCACGCACACGTGCGCCTGCGCGAGCCGCGCTGCCGCGTCTGCGCCGTAAAGCCGATCGATGCCTGCGAAACGTTCTTTCATCGGTGTAATTATAGCGATCGTCCCTGATCGCGAAGACCAAAGAACAGTTGCGTGAGATATGCTTCGCGCTTCGCCATTTCAATCGGTAGCCATGAAGCAGGTCGTCTTGTTGCTGGTCGGGTTGTTCGTCGGCGCGGCCGGCGCTGTGACCGTCGTCAACACGCTGCGCGCGCGCGATGCCTACGCGCGTGGCGCGATGGACGTGATGCAACACCACTACGCATCGCTGCGCGAGCGCCAGCGCGCAAAACAGTGCAACGCGGTGGCGAACACGATCGCACTCGGCCAGCTGCGCGCGCTGAGCAACGAGATCGAGCCGGCCGTCTATGCCGATGCGACGCCCGAATCGGCGTTCCGCGAATTCAGCACGCGGCTGCGTGATGCGCTCGATGCGGGCATTGCCGCCGCTCCCGGTGATTGCGCTGCGCTCGCGCCGATCGTGGACAAGGTCGGCAAGGTGTGCGACGAATGCCACCAGCAGTATCGCTGAAGGACATACCGCAAAGATAAATCGAATGCCGGCTGCGCCGGTATGGCTTCATGTCGGCAATGGAATGAACTCGGTTTCGCCCGGAACTTTGGCAAACCGCTGCGCGACCCAGTCCTGGCGGGCCTGCTCGATGCGCTCGCGGCTGCTCGAGACGAAATTCCAGTTGAGGTGACGCTCGCCGTCGAGCGGTGCGCCGCCGAAGAACACGGCGTGGCCGCCGTTCGGTGCGACGATCTCGACATCCCCGCCCTCCGCGAGCACGGCCATGCGTTGCGCCGCGAGCGGCTCGCCGCCGACGACCAGATCGGCATCGACGGCGTAGACGCCGCGTTCGGCGTACTCCGCCGGCAGCGTGAAGCGGCCGCCGGCGGCAAACTCGGCGGCAAGATAGAACATCGGCGCGAAAATGCGCACCGGGGCGTGCAGCCCCAAGGCATCACCGGCGACGAGACGCAGGCGTACACCATCGCACTCGATCACCGGCAAGCTCGAAACCGGATGATGATGGAATTCCGGCGCCACTTCTTCGGCCGATTTCGGCAGCGCGATCCATATCTGGATGCCATGCAGCTTCTGACCGGAAGCGCGCTCGGCATCGGGCGTGCGCTCGGAATGGACGATGCCGCGGCCGGCCGTCATCCAGTTGACGTCGCCGGGACGGATGTCCTGCACGCTGCCGAGCGAATCGCGATGGCGAATCGCGCCGTCGAACAGGTAGGTCACCGTGGCCAGACCGATATGCGGATGCGGGCGCACGTCCATGCCCTTGCCGGGCGCCATCGTCACCGGTCCCATGTGGTCGAAGAACACGAACGGGCCGATATGGCGAGCGTCGATATGAGGCAGCAGCCGGCGCACGACGAAGCCGTCGCCGAGGTCGTGGACGCGGCCGTCGATAGAATGGGAAACGGAGTGGCTCATGATGCGGCGAATCCAGCGGTGGTCGATGGCGAAGAGTGTAGCCTCCGCGTCGTTCCAAGTGCAGAACGATGCGTTCGCGCCGGGGCGGCTGGTTTCGACGCGAAGCAGGCATATATTTGCGCCATCGCAATGCAACCGGAGAAACCCCATGGCCAGCGTCAATCCCGTTTCCCACACTGACACCCACCGCCAGGTTGCACGCATCGTGCGCGGCCTGCCGACCAGCGATGGCGCCGGCGTCAAGCTCACGCGCGTGATCGGCCAGCCCGCGCTCGACATGCTCGACCCGTTTCTGATGCTCGACGAGTTCCGCTCGGGTTCCGGCGCGGACTACATCGCCGGCTTCCCCGAGCATCCGCACCGCGGCTTCGAGACCGTGACCTACATGCTCGCCGGACGCATGCGCCATGGTGACAACCAGGGCAACTCCGGCCTGCTCACGCCGGGCAGCGTGCAATGGATGACCGCCGGTCGCGGCATCGTCCATTCCGAAATGCCCGAGCAGGAGGACGGACTGATGCAGGGCTTCCAGCTCTGGGTCAACCTGCCCGCGAAGGACAAGATGACCGCACCGCGCTACCAGGACGTAGCCCCTGAGCGCATTCCGGAAGTGCAACTCGCCCCCGGCGTGAAGGCGCGCGTGCTCGTCGGCGAGCAGGTCGGCGTGCGCGGCCCAGTCGACAACGTCGCGACCGACCCGCTGTATCTGGACCTGCATCTGGATGCTGGCGCCTCGGCCGAGGTCGAGATCCCGGTCGGGCACAATGGCTTCGTCTACGTTTACGAAGGCCAGGCCAAGGTCGGCGACGGCGCTTCGAGTGCGTTGCTGCGCGGCGATCTCGGCGTGTTGAGCCGCGGCGGTGAAAAGGTGCGCATCGAGGCGCCCGTGGCGGCGCGCGCGATCCTCGTCGCCGGGCGGCCGCTCAACGAGCCCGTCGCGAAGTACGGCCCGTTCGTGATGAACACGCAGCAGCAGATCATCCAGGCGGTCGAAGATTTCCGCGCCGGTCGTTTTTGAAAAACCGCGTCGGACAAGTCATTCGGATTCAACCAGGGCGCCCGCTGTGGCGCCCTGCGTTTTTCACGGCCTTAAATCCCGGGTCACAAGGGATGTAATCGTTTTCATCGACAAACAAAAACGCCCCGGCAAACTCCCGATTGCCGGGGCGTGGAAGTAGTTGGCTCTCAGTAAATCAGGCGGGAGCGACTTCGTCCGCCTGCAGGCCCTTTTGGCCCTGAACGACCTTGAAGCTGACCTTCTGGCCTTCCTGCAGGGTACGGAAACCGGTACCCGTGATCGCGCGGAAATGCACGAACACGTCCGGGCCGTTTTCACGGCTGATGAAACCGAAACCCTTGCTGTCGTTGAACCACTTGACGGTACCTACCTCACGATCCGACATAAAAACTCCACAAAAACAGAAAGACAAATCCGCAAGCGCAACACGAGCGGACGACTTACTGGAATGCAGGAAGCTTGAAGTTGACGATGTAGCGATCGAAGGACCAGCGTACGCGGACTCAGGATTCGCCGGTCACAACTCACAACAGCCGTGCAGACACAGTGCTTTGAGCATAAC
>NZ_DASVOK010000452.1:0-16657 GCF_036383415.1 Rudaea sp.
GGCGTGGCCAGCGCGGAGGCCGCGCGCGGCAGCGTGCTGATCGCGGGCGTTGCCGGCCTCGTCGCCGGCGCCTTGTCGATGGCGGCCGGGGAATACGTGTCGGTGTCCTCGCAGAACGACGCGGAAAAGGCCGAGCGCGACCTGGAAAAGCACGAGCTCGCCACCGACGCGCACGGCGAGCGCGAAGAGTTGGTCAACATCTATGTCGGTCGCGGGCTCGATCGGCCGCTCGCCGAACAGGTCGCGGACCAGCTCACCGCGCACGATGCGCTGGCTGCGCACCTGCGCGACGAGTTGGGCCTGACCGAGCAACAGCGTCCGCGCGCGCTGCAGGCGGCGCTGACCTCGGCGCTGTGCTTCTCGATCGGTGCGGCGCTGCCTTTGCTGGCCGTGCTGCTCGCCGCGCCCGGGCATCTGGCCCTGACCGTGGCGATCGCCTCGCTGGTTTCGCTGGCCGTGCTCGGCGCGGTCGCCGCGCGCACGGGCGGCGCGGCGATGCTGCCCGGGACGTTGCGCGTTCTGGTCTGGAGCACGCTGGCGATGATTGCTACGGCGGCGATAGGGCGCTTGTTCGGCGTCGATCCCTAGCCCGCATATCGCCACGGCTCTGCCCCGAATGCGCCTTGCTTATTCTGCTAGTCTGAACCGATGAATCCGACCCATCCCCTGCATATCGTCGTCCTCGCCGCGGGCGAGGGCAAACGCATGAAGTCCGCGCGCGCCAAGGTGCTGTTGCCGCTTGCGGGCCGGCCGATGCTCGCACACGTGCTCGATACGGCGCGTGCGCTGCATCCGCAAAAAATCCACGTCGTCTACGGCCATCGCGGCGAACAGGTGCAGGCGGCATTTGCCGAGCAGGGCGACATCGCTTGGGTGCACCAGGCCGAGCAGAAAGGCACCGGCCACGCGATGCAACTCGCGATCACGAATATTGCCGATGCGGCGCGCGTGCTCGTGCTCTACGGCGACGTGCCGTTGATCCGGCCGACGACGTTGCAGCCGCTGGTTGAAGCGCAGGCCGCGCTCGCCGTGCTTGCCGCCGACCTGCCCGATCCGACCGGCTATGGCCGTGTGCTGCTCGACGCCGCGCAGCGCGTCACCGGCATCGTCGAGGAAAAGGACGCGACGCCCGCGCAGCGCGCGATCCGCACGATCAACACCGGCGTGATCGCCGCGGACGCAAAGCGCCTGCGCGGCTGGCTCGCGCGGCTCGACAACAAGAACGCTCAGGGCGAGTTCTATCTCACCGACGTGTTCGCGCTCGCCACGGCGGACAATGCCTCGGCACTTGCGATCCTGTCGACTGATCCGAACGCGATCGCCGGCGCCAACAACGCCTGGCAGCTCGCCCAGCTCGAGCGCCGCTACCAGTTGCGCGCCGCGCGTAACCTGTGTGCTCAGGGCGTGCGCTTCGCCGACCCGGCGCGCTTCGACCTGCGCGGCAGCGTGAGCGCGGGGCGCGACGTCGAGATCGATGCCGATGTCGTGCTCGAAGGCGCGGTCGCACTCGGCGACGAGGTGCGCATCGGTGCGTTCTGTCGCATCAGGAATTCCACGCTCGCCGCTGGCACCGTCGTGCAGGCGCACAGCGATCTCGATGGTGTCGTCACCCACGGCGCCTGCGTGATCGGCCCGTATGCGCGCCTGCGCCCGGGTACCGAGATCGCCGCTGGCGCACATGTCGGCAATTTCGTCGAAGTGAAGAACGCGAGCATCGGCACCGGCTCGAAGGCGAATCATCTGAGCTACATCGGTGACGCGACGATCGGCGCCGGCGTCAACGTCGGCGCCGGCACGATCACCTGCAACTACGACGGCATCAACAAGTTCCGCACCGTGATCGAGGATGGCGCCTTCATCGGCTCGAACAGCGCGCTCGTCGCGCCGGTGACGATAGGCAAGGACGCAACCATAGGCGCAGGTTCGACGATCACCACCGATGCACCGGCGGGCGAACTGACCGTTTCGCGCGCGCGGCAGACGACGGTGCGTGGCTGGAAACGCCCTCACAAAGTCCTGAAATAGCCGCTTTCGCCGCTTTCCGAATGTAAAATGCGCGGCTGATCCGATTCGAGGAAGATTTCATGTGCGGAATTGTCGGCGCGATCGCGCAGCGCGATGTCACGGCCATCCTGGTCGAAGGCCTGCGGCGCCTCGAATATCGCGGCTACGACTCCACCGGTCTCGCGCTGGCGCAGCCGGGCGGTGATCTCGCGCTGTGGCGCACGGTCGGCAAGGTCGTGCGGCTCGCCGAGAAGATCAAGACGAGTCCGCGTGCAGGCCTGCTCGGCGTCGCCCACTCGCGCTGGGCCACGCATGGCGGTGTCACCGAGGCCAACGCGCATCCGCACGTATCGGAAAACCGCATCGCGCTGATCCACAACGGCATCATCGAGAATTATCTCGAGATCCGTGAGTCGCTACGCGGCAAGGGCTACGTCTTCAATTCCGAGACCGATACCGAAGTCGTCGCTCATCTGATCCACGACTTCGTCAAGCAGGGTCACGATCTCACCGATGCGGTGAAGCTCGCGGTCAAGCAGCTCACCGGCGCCTATGCGATCGTCGTGTTCGACGCGCAGCAGCCGGATCGCATCGTCGTCGCGCGCATCGCGAGTCCGCTCGTGATCGGCTTCGGCGACGGCGAGAATTTCGTCGCCTCCGACGTGCAGGCGCTGTTGCCGGTGACGCGCAGCTTCATCTTCCTCGAAGAAGGCGATGTCGCCGATGTGCGCCGCGATTCGGTCACGGTGTTCGACGCGCAGGGTCGCGTCGTCGAGCGCAAGCGGCACGAATCATCGCTGTCCGCCGATGCGGTCGAGCGTGGCGAGTACGCGCACTACATGCTCAAGGAAATCCACGAGCAGCCGCAATCAATTGCCGATACGCTCGAAGGCCGCATTGCCAACGACCGCATCCTGCCGAACATCTTCGGCGTCGATGCGGACGCGTTGCTGCAATGCGTGCGCCATGTGCAGATCGTCGCCTGTGGCACCAGCTATCACGGCGGCCTCGTCGCGCGCTACTGGTGCGAGGCGCTCGCCGGCATCCCGTGCAGCGTCGAGATCGCTAGCGAGTACCGCTATCGAGACGTCGTCGTGCCCAAGGATTCGCTCTTCGTCACGATCTCGCAATCGGGCGAAACCGCCGACACGCTGGCCGCGCTGAGCCAGGCGAAGAAGCTCGGCTATCTCGGTACGTTCGCGATCTGCAATGTGCCCGAGTCGAGCCTCGTGCGCGAGTCCGATCTCGTGCTGATGACGCGCGCCGGCCCCGAGATCGGCGTCGCCTCGACCAAGGCGAATACGACCCAGCTCGCCGCGCTCGCGCTGCTCATGCTCGAACTGGCGCGCATCAACGGCCTGCCCGCGGAGCGCCTGCGCGAACTCGTTGCCGAACTGACGACGTTGCCGCGCGTGGTCGACGCCGCGCTCAAGACCGAGCCGCAAGTGCGCAAACTCGCCGAGCGTTTCGTGCCGAAACAAAGCGCGATCTTCCTCGGCCGTGGCACGTACTGGCCGGTCGCGCTCGAAGGCGCGCTCAAGCTCAAGGAAATCTCCTACATCCACGCCGAGGGGTATCCCGCCGGCGAACTCAAGCACGGCCCACTTGCGCTGGTCGACGCCGAAATGCCGGTCGTTGCGGTCGCGCCGAACGATCACCTGCTCGAAAAGCTCAAGTCGAATCTCGCCGAGGTGCGTGCGCGTGGTGGCGAGCTGTTCGTCTTCGCTGACGCGAGCGCCGACATCGATGTGCACCAGCTCGGCGTGCATGAAGGCCACGGCGCTTTGGTCAAGCTCGACTCCGGCGGCAACTTCATCGCCCCGGCTGTGCTCACCGTGCCGCTGCAACTGCTCGCCTACCACGTCGCCGTGCTGCGCGGCACCGATGTCGATCAACCGCGCAACCTGGCCAAGTCGGTGACCGTGGAATAGATCGTGGTGACGCTGTCGGCGCGATTGATAAACGCAAGATTTCGAGCCCATTGCCGAAGATGTCGTTGCTTCCACAACGCGGCAGTCTTGTTCGAAGTCCGCGTGTCAGAGAAAGTTCTCTAGTTCATCCACAGTGCGGTGAGCGCGGCCCGGTTGCGAACGCCAAACTTCCGGTAGATGGATTTGATGTGGATGTGAACCGTGTTGTGGCTCTTGCCCAACGACTCCGCAATTTGCTTTTCCGTGTCACCGCCAAGCAGCGCGAGCAGGACGCTGTGCTCAGTGGGCGTAACCGGTTCGTTCGCGGCGTGTATTCCGTGGCTGAGCAATAGCCGGTGTTGGAACCACTTCAGTCCGCGCATCGCCAGCGTGAACGGAGCCTTGATCGCGGCGGTATAACGGGGATCCTCCGGGCCACGGTAAAGCAACAAATGAATCCGGACGTCCTTGCCGAAGGCGCAGCGAGCCGATATGTGGTCCACATGGCCGACCGCCAGATAGTGGCGCCGGTAATATTCCTCTTCGAACCAACTGGCCGGCAGCGCTTCGAAAAGAAGCCGGGTCAAGAAGGGTTCTTCCCCCGCGGCCCCGACGATCGACGAGAGGTCGACCTTGGGCAGCCATAGCTTGTCGACCTGCGCCTGTACCGATGTGACCAGCGGTGCGATCGGATTCAGAAGACGCACGAGGCGCGGTCGCCACCCGTTGAGCTGATCGCCCTCCGGGGGAACGGGCAGCCTCACCACGACGGACCAGAGTGCGTTTTTGGCGCCGAATATCTCGCAAAGGCGCTTCAACATGTGCCTGAGCGCATCGTCGTATCGACTGACGGGGAATTCGCCCAGCTCGTCCCAAAGCGCATAGATGTCATTCGGGTCTTCGTGCATCTTAATTTTACCTGGCGGCAGGTTTGCACATTGTCGCCCATTCTGAGCGCCTTCTACCCTAATCAGGCTATATCTCGAACGATGGGACCTGCGTATGCTCCGCATGGCGATTTCAACCGCGTCCAGATATTTCGTGTGAGATTCACGCGCGCTGGCAGCGGCGGCGATCGATCTGTCGCGCCAGCGTCTTCAATCGATAGGGGCCATCGATGACCGGCGGACGCAAAGACAAGACGCGCGCGCAGTTGCCTGCCGCAATCGAGGCGCAGCGCCAAGGGTTCGCGGCGCGCGAGTCGCGTGGAGACATCGGCAGGTCCGATGCATTGTCGCATCCACCTTTTCCCGCCCGATTCCCAGGACCAATCCAACTATGAACTTCAATTCTTCACGAGGCCTGAGCCGCCGTCGGTGCATGCAAAGTGCCGGACTGGCGCTGCTGGCTCCGTTCCTGCCCGCCGGTGGCATCGCCGGCGCAACGGGGAGTGTCAAGAACACCTCTGCGGCCGACTGGGGCCGCGATGCCATCGCCAGCGTCATGGCAAGTAGCGGAACCGTCGCCGTGTCGGTGGCGCTGTGGAGCGGTGGCCAGGTGGTATGGCAGGAGGCCTTCGGCTGGGCCAACCGCGAAGACGGCATCCCCGCCAACGTGCAAACACGCTTCAACACCGGTTCGGTCAGCAAGATGCTGGCGGCGCTCTCGGCGATGATCCTGCAGGATCGCGGCTTGTTGAAGCTGGACATGCCGGTGGTCCGCTACCTGCCCGAATTCCGCATGCTTTCCGACCGGCTTGAGCTGCGAAACCAACCCGGGCCGCGAACCCTGACGACCGATTCCCTTTGGGACCCCAGCATTTTCTCCGACGGCTACAAGCGCATAACCGTGCGCCACCTCTTGAGCCACTCGTCGGGATTGCCCGGCACGGACGTCCACAACATCTTCGCGTTCGGCCCCCACACGGACTACGCAGCCAATGTCGAGGCAGCGTTGGCCGACACGCATCTGAAGCACGAGCCTGGCGAGTTGTCCGTCTATTGCAACGACGGCTTCACGATGATTGAACGCCTGGTGCTGGCGCTCAGCGGCCAGAGCTTCCCGGAGTTCGTGCGCGTCAACATCCTCGAGCCGCTGGGCATGACGAACTCCGGCTATACGCTGGCGCCGTTCGCCGAGGGCAGCTTCGCGCACCCGTATTACCAGGACAAGCGCCTGCCGCAGGAGTTTGTCTCGGCCTACGCCACGGGCGGCCTGGTCAGCACGCCGACAGACATGCTGCGCCTGGGGCGCATGTTCCTCGGTGGCGGCATCCTCGACGGTCAGCGCATCGTGTCGGCTGCGGGCGTGGCCGAAATGGGAAGCGACCAGACGGGCATATTGCGCATCAATCTCACGCCTGAGTTCCAGGTCGGGCTAGGTTGGGACAACGCGAACCAGATTGCCCTGCGGTCAGTCGGACAAAAGGCGTGGGAGAAGAATGGCTTCACCGTGTTCTTCAGCAACGAGTTCTATGTGCTGCCCGAATCGGACATCGTGCTGATGCTATCCGGCAGCAGCACCAACTACGATGTCGCCCGGTTGGCCGAAGAGATCGTGATGCGTGCGTTGCTCGACCGCCAGGTGCTCCGCGCACTGCCCCCGAAGGTAAGCCTTGTGGCCCCGCCTTCGGTGGATTCGCCGTCGCCCGATCCGGCCATCGTCGGCATCTATGGCAACTACAACGGGCCCATCGACGCTGCGCTGATCGACGGTCGTCTGAACCTCAGGCGCTGGCAGGATGGTGCCTGGACGCCCATGCACGAGGGCCTTTCGCTGCGCAGCGACGGCTGGTGGTGGGGCGACACGGGTGACGGTAACTCCTTCACCTTCGAAGTCCAACGAGGGATGCGCTATCTGGTTCAGCGCGCCCCCAACTCCACCGGGTATGTCCGGGTATCGTTTCCCTTGGGTCAACAACTGCCGCCATTGAAGGCGGCTCTCTCGGCAGCCTGGAAGGCGCGCATCGGCACGACCTGGGAGATTGCCGACGAGGCGGCAGACTCGGTGGCCTTGAGCCGAGGCCGCTATCTGGTCAAGCTCGGCGTGCTGCCGGATCTACCTGGCTACATGCTGTGGGATGACGCCCAACTGATGCGGCCGGTGGACGACACGCGCGCGCGCATGACCGTGAAAGTGCCGATCAACGACGGTCGCGACCTGGCCGAACTGGTATTCCAGACAGTCGATGGCGCTGAGCAACTCGTGCGCCACGGCTCCGTCTTTCGCCAGGTTGCCACGGTAGCCGGCAACACGGACGTGTCGAAGAGCCTGGAAACCGAGGGCTTTGACTGAACCCGCGGGCGACGCACGAGACAGCACCATGACCTCGCGCTCCTTTCCTGCATTCGCTCTGATCGCGCTCGCCGGTTCGCTGCTCCTCACCGGCACTTCTTCCGGCAACGAGCCGGCCTGTGCGCAGGGGCAGGTCCAACTCGCGTTCGGCTGCACCGACGTAGCGAAAACTGCCGAACGCGTACGCGGAATCGTGCGCGAGGCGATGCGCGAACTCGACCTGCGCTCGGCCATCGTCAGCGTGAGGGTGGGCGAGACAGCGGTGCTCAGCCAAGCTTGGGGCGAATCGGCGGCTCGCCAGCCGGCGACCCTGGACATGCACTGGCGCATCGGCTCGATCGGCATCGCCTACCTGACGACGGCGTTGTTGCAGTTGCAGGACCAGGGCGTGCTCAGCATCGATGACAAGCTGTCGAAATGGTTTCCTGCCTACCCGCGAGCGAATGACATCACCCTCGCCATGCTCGCCAACAGCACATCGGGCTACGCGGAGTACGCGGATTTGAACGTGTTTCCGCTATACGAAAACATCTATTACCAATGGCCCGAGGACGAGCTGATTAAAATCAGCTTCGACAAGGGGATGGAGTGCGAGCCAGGCACATGCTTTCTTTATTCCCACGTCAACTTCATCATCCTCGGCCAGGTGATGGCGAAGGCTAGCGGTAAACCGCTTGCCGACCTGATCCGCACCGGGATTCTGGAGCCGCTGGGCATGCACGAGACGCGCAGCGACGCGACGCCATTCATTCCTCCGCCCGTGCTGCACGCGTTCTCGACCGATATCGGTAATAACTACCAGGACAGCACCGGCTGGTCGCCCTCATGGACCACGGCCGCAGGCGCCGTCATGACCAGCATTGTGCCCGACGTCATGCGGTCCGCGGCAGCGATCGCCACCGGCCAGTTGATCTCGTCCAAGGCCTACGCACAACTGCTCGACCCGCGCACCGCGTCGTTCTACCCGTGGAAACCGTCCCAGTACTACGGCCTCGGCATCTTCGTGTCGGATGGATGGATCATGCAGAACCCGTTTTTTTTCGGTTACTCGGGGGTGATGGCCTATCGGCCCGCAGAGAAGATTGCGATTGCGGTCACTTGCACGCTTGGGCCGAAAGCATCCTTTTCGGACAATACGTCGAGCAAGCTGTTTCTGCGGATCGCGCAAGGCCTGGCGCACACGCCTCTAAGCCCTGCGAATGAGCGCACGTGGATGCCCGACCAGAACGCGGCGAACGTGCAGGGGCGATAATCAAATGCGGTCATGGTCCCTGCGAGTCGGATTTGCCCTTGCCGTCGCGGCCTCCTGCCCGTCGTTGCTCGCAACGCGTGTTTCCACCCATAACACGGGCGTGGTGCCGCGGTTTGAACCCGCACAATGCCCGCAGTTGCCGCCTCAGTTGTCGAAAGCGCGCTGCGGCTATCTCGTGGTGCCGGAAGATCGGAGCCATCCGCTCGAACGGACCATTCGCAATTTCGTTGCCGTCATCCCCGCAAAATCAGCCGACAAGGCGAGCGATCCTATCGTGTATCTGGGGACTGGGCCTGGCGGCATCGCAAGCCATGAAGCCGCCAGTCTGGTCGATGCCGGTATCAACGAAAGTCGCGACCTGATCGTGATGAACCAGCGTGGGCAATACCTGTCGGAACCTGCCCTGACGTGCGAGTCCATCGACGCGTTTACCCGCGAGCTCGTTGGACTTCGCTTTTATTCGGCGGCGACCAAGCGCGCGCATTTGGCCGCCACGGCCGAGTGCCATCGGGATCTGCTGGCGAAGACGAGCAACTTGGGCGCCTACAACTCCAGCGAGAGCGCTGCGGATTTTGCCGATCTGCGCAGCGCGCTGGGTATTGCCGAGTGGAACGTCCTGGGCGTGTCTTACGGTACCGATCTCTCGCAGGCGTATGTGCGCGACCACCCGGATGGCGTCCGCAGCATTGTCCTCGACTCGGTCGTTCCCGTCTCCACGATTCTTCCCGATTACTGGGGGAGCACACGCGCCGGCTTCGACAACCTGTTTGCGGCCTGCGCGGCAGATCCCGGCTGCAACGCGGCCTGGCCCCACCTAGAACCCATCTTCACCAAACTCGTGAACCGGCTCGAGGCCGATCCGCGGATCACGACGGTGCACGACTCGGCAACGGGCGAGGATGTCAAAGTGGTTCTGGACGGCGGGGCGCTGGTCGACTGGCTGCGCGATCAAAGCCGGGCCAACAACCCGGGACTGGCGACTGCGCCCGACCTGATCCACAAGCTGGCGCGCGGCCGCCCCGAGGCGTTGCAAGCCATTGCCGCGTACCGTGTAGGGCTGGCGCCGCCGCCCGTTGCGGTTGCTCCCGCAGCCAGCTACGGTCTCGGATACGGAGTGGTCTGCCGCGAGCAATACCCGTTCCCGCGACGGGAACTCAGGGAAGCAGGCAAGCAGGCTTTTCCGTTCTACCCGACATCGATCACCGAGCAGGCGGTGAGTACCTGGGCCTACAACAACGACGATTGCCGGCAAATCTGGCGAGTTCCTGCCGCAGCAGACGCCCACCGGCCACTGACGACGAATCTACCCGTGCTGCTTGTCTCGGGTAGCTTCGATGCGGTGACCGATCTGGACTTTGCCAAGAAAGTGGCGGCCACGCTTTCCAGAGGAACGATCATCAGCATTCCCGGGATCGGCCATTTCGTGATTGCCAATTCGCAATGCGCACAGACGGTGGTCAGGTCCTTCTTCGACAATCCGGGCGCAGCCGATACAGGCTGCGTGGGATCACTCAAGCCGCCGCCTTTCGTACCGTCTTCTTCGGCAGAGGAGACTGGCGGAGAGACCGTTCCGATCATCGACTGAGTGGTATGCGCGATCGGTAGCAGCGAAGGCATCCCAAGCGCATGGATATCGCTCGGCTCTTCGCGTATCGTTTCGCTTGGGGACAGTTTTGTGCGTTGTTGCCCATTCCAGCGCCTATAACCTAATCAGGGTATATCTCGCAGAATGGGGACGTGCGTATGCTGCGAATTGCAACGCCGAACGCATAACGCACGACTTCAATCGCAACACAGGGGAGACCGCGCGTGAAGATCCGCTCCATCCTTGCTCTTGGCGCCGCTGTGCTGGCGGCCACCTTCGCGATCGTCGCGAGCGCCCAGACCCCGAGCCCGGACGATCGCGCGCCGTTCTGGCCCGCGCTCGGGAACAAGCCGCCCGTCGTCAACGAGTGGTATTCGGATGTGCCGTGGCACCAGAAGCTCGGCACGTTCGCCGGCAATCAGATCGACGAGCCGCTGATCATGCCGTACGCGGCGTTGCCGCAAGGCAACAAGGATTACTGCACCAAAAAGAACCTGTCCGATGCGGCCTGCATGATCGAGACCGGCGTCACCAACATTCTCGGCATGCAGCGCATCGATACGGAGTATGCGACGCCGGTCAAGACACCCGCCACCGCGCCGAAGGAGACGCCCCCCATCAACAACCCTGCCGAGTGCCAGGACTCGATGCCGTGCATCGAGGTCATGCTCAAGGTCGGCAACTACTACGCCACGGCCGACGACAGCGGGGTCAAGCTGGCGCCGCGGGTCTACGGCTATTTTGAGGCCCAAGGCGACTTCTACCGCGGGTACACGATCAGCGACGGCAACGCCTATGCGCCGCAGCTCCCCTGGTTCATGTCGCACTACTGCGACGCGGCGTTCGAGAAGAATTACGACGGCAACCAGAACTACTTGTACGTCGACATGCAGGATCCCGTCTGCTACGCCGATTACCTCTCGCCGTTCAACAACGGATTCAACGCGTTCGGCCCCGGCGGCCGCTTCGGCTGGCCGCGCGCGGTCCCATGGTCGGCATGGCCGCAGTACGACAACAACCACTGCCTAGAAGGCATCACGGTCTGCAACATCGTCCTCGCGACCTTCGACCTCGCTCAGGTCCCCAAGGACTTCGACTCCTCCGACCTGGTGTTTCCGAAATACAACGACTTCCTGCTCCAGTGGTTCAACTACGCGCTCAAGAATTTCAAGACCGACCAGGGCACGGCCGAGAACCAGCGACACTTCCCGTGGAGCGGCAACCCGATGACATGGGACGATTTCTACCCGCAGTCCGCGCAGAACCCTTTCCTCGGCACCTTTGCCACAACGGGCGAACTGGCCCCGGCGCAGAATTTCTCGACCTGCGACACGACGGTGACGGGGCCTAACGGGTCGAACTGCACGACCACCAAAATTTACCGGGCCAAGCAAACGCTCTATCCGCGCGAATGCACGCTGGACGACCTCGCCAAGGGCGACGCGACGCGCCTGCGCAAATGCGGGCTCAATTACGAGCTGCACCACAACGGTTGGATCCAGCAATGGCCCTCTACCTGGGACGTGCAGTCGCTGAGGAGCGCGGATATCGTCCCGGCGAACCAGTACGGCCGCACGTCGTTCCTGTTCGCCGGCGTGCCGGGACTTCAGCTTCCGGTCTCGTTCTACCGGGGTTCCGCCAACAAGGGCTACTCCATATACGAGCAGGTCTACAACACGAGCATCTTCAGCCTGTACATACCGATCGCGAACGAGGCCGACACCAAGCGCGCGTTCGTGCCCCGGCAGTACACGGGCAGGCAGTTCTACCACACGCTGCTGATGACCAATCACATGGAAGCGGACCCCGCGGTGTTCGCCGAAGGGATCCGCGGCAGGGCCCTCTGGCACAACGAGTACCGGATGGAGGGCATGTATCGCGAGGCCACCAAGGACGGGGCGACGGAGGCGGCGAAGAAGAGTTTTCCGCCGATGATGTTTAATGCCGCCTTCGACGGGACCACAGCCAAGGTCCCGTTCCACGGCGAGACCTGCGACGGCTGCCACGTGCGCAACGGCAGCGGCATCCCGATCAACACGCAAGGCAAGCTGGACGCGCAGCTGCAGGAGTTCATGACGGGCGCGGTATACGATGCAAAAAAAAGCGCTGCCGGGACCGTCTTCACTGGCGCGGACTACACCTTCACCGGGAACATCCACCCGATGAAGCTCGTCTTCTTCGACCTGGGACGCAGCACCGCCCGCGACGACGGTTCCGTGTTTTCCGAACCGAAGGCCTTCACACCGCTCACGCTGCTTTCGCCGCCGCGCACGGCGACCGACCTGTATTACAGCAACGCGATCATGAACTTCCACGGCGACAGCTTCCACGTCACGCAGGGGAACAGCTACCAGTGGTCGTACGTGCCTGCCAGCGATGACAGCCTGGTTGTCGCGACGCAACGCAAGAACGCCGAGCTCGACAAGATCTACACGCCCTGGCAGGTCAAGGTGGGTTCGTTCTACGTCGCCGGCTGCCAGATCGTGTTGCCCGGACCGACCGGCAAACCCTGGCCTGCAACCTGCAGCGACGTGGATGGCGCCGCGATCGAAAATGCGATCAACACGCAGCTGGTCGGCTACATGCTGTTGAACGGCAAGCGGCTCGGCAACTCGAGCGCGATCGAGGCGATGCCCGACGACGCGATCGTCGGCTTCCGCGACAGCCAGCAGACGCTGCTCGGGAAGGACATCGCGGGCGAACTCATCTGGACCGTCGGCTCGCGCGACGGCGTCGGCGGCAAGGTGAAGCAGAACTGCATCACGAACAGCACGAAGGACTGCTACATCGGCCGCTTCGGCTGGCTGGGCGATCGCGCCTCGCTCGACGACCAGGTGGCCAACGCCGCCTTCGTCGAGATGAACATGACCTCGAGCGAGGGTTACAAGAAGCTCTACCCGAACGGCAAGTCGGCGTCGCCGATCCGCTACCTCGCGCCGAACTGCGGCCCGGCCGACAAGGCGTGCGTCACCCAGACCTACAACCGCGACTTGAGCGAGAAAGACATCGAGCGCATGGCCGATTACGCGCGCTGGATCGGCAACCCCACCCGTTCCGAGTTTCAGGTGCAGTTGACCGAGGTGAGCGACGGCGAGGGCGTGTTCCGCCGGCTGAAGTGCGACACCTGCCACGTCATCGACCGGATCGATATCAATCCCGACAACACGATGCTCAGCCAAGCGTACCGCGACCGCCTCAAGAAGCGTTACGACCCCAAGACCAGCGGCAACAAGCCTTTCCTGTCGTATCTCGGTACCGACCTGTTGATGCACGACATGGGCTACCTGTCGCAGGTCGGCATCGTGCCGGCGGGCGTCAAGATCCGCGATCCGGCCACCGGCGTGGTGCTGACCAAGTACCAGAACTTCGTGCAGAAGATCCGCACGCCGGCGCTGAAAGGCATGCGCTTCAACCGCTTCGTCACCGATTCCCAGGCCAACACGAAGAACCCCGGCGTGGACCCCGCCTGCGATTTCCTGATGCACGACGGACGCGCGTGCGACGCCGTCGAGGCGGCCTTCATGCACGACGGCCCCGCGATCAAGAAGTTGGGAGTCATCGACGCTCTGAACGGGCTGTCGGCGAACGATGTGCTGAACCTGCGCGCGTTCCTCTACTCGCTGTGACGCACACCGGAGGCCGCCCCATGACGAGGAGACACACCGCCCTTCGGTGCGCCGTTGCGCTGGCCCTGTGCGGTTGCGCCGCGGACGTCGCCCTTGCGCAAACCGCGCCGACGCCGGCCGAGGGCGACAGCCGCTGGTCGCTGAGCGTGGAGGCGCTCTTCGCCTCGCTGAAGGCGAGCCCGACGCCGGTAGCGATCGTCACCGACAACTACCTCGACGCGTCCGGCGTCAATGTGCTGCTCGGCGGCGGCACGGTCGACACCAACGTCAACGCCGGCTTGCGCGTCATGGCGGCCTATCGGATCGACGACCGCATGGGCGTCGAGTTCGGCGGCTTCTACCTGCCGCGACGCACGACGTCGGCCAGCGTGAGCTCCACGGGCCAGCCGGGCTCGATCGACCTGCTGCTGCCGTTCTACGATGTCACCACCCAACAGGAAAACGTCACCGAGCTCTCGTACTGGCCCGACTACCGCGGCAGCGCGCAGGCGACGTTCTCGAATTCGCTCGGCGGCGGCGAGGTCAACCTCAGCTCGTCGCTGTGGTCGCACGCCGGCTTGCACCTCGATCTGCTCGGCGGCTTCCGCTTCCTGCAGTTGCGCGAGTCCTACACCATCACCACCAGCAGCCCGTACAACCCACCGAATCCGGCGGACATCTGGAACACCACCGACTCATTCGGCGCCCGCAACCGCTTCTACGGCCTGCAGGTGGGCGCGCGCGCGGTGTTCGAGCACGGGCCGTGGCTCGGGAGCGTCGCCGCCAAGATTGCGTTCGGCTCGATGCAGCAACGGGTGTCGATCAACGGCTTCCTCGTGACCAACGATTACACGAACTATGGTGCGACGCAGGTTTTCCCGGGCGGCTATTTCGCGCTTCCGTCGAACATCGGCGAGCACGCGCAGAGCGTGTTCGCCACCGTCCCCGAAGCAACGCTCAACGTGGGCTACCGCCTGACGTCCAACGCGACCGTGTTCATCGGCTATTCGTTCCTGCGCGCGAGCAACGTCGCGCGGCCGGGCGAGCAGATCAATCGCAACATCAATCCGACGCAGACCGTTTCCTACGGCAATGACCCGCCGGTGAGTCCGGTGGGGCCCGCGCAGCCGACCTTCAGCTTCGCCACGACCGATTTCTGGGCGAGAACGCTGAACGTGGGCTTCGCGTACCGGTTCTGACTGGGTCCTGTAAGTACCACTGCGAAAGTCTCGCAACGAAACGCATCGTCGTGCCGAGCATAAAGGGACGACTTCGATCGGATAGGATGCTGCCGGCAGCTGGCGCATATCTGCATCTTCACAGGAGAATCGTCGTGCTTGGTTTGCGACCCGCCCCAAGGCTCATGCTGTTGTTCGCGCTGCCAAGTCTGTTTGCAGCGATCACTGCATACGGCAGTGACGCAGGTTCGCCCGACGCAGCTCGCACCCGGAGCGATATCGCTGCGCTGCTGAAGACGTTCCTGACTCCGGCTGTGAACAACACCGCCGCGGGCCACGAACGCTTCTGGGCCGATGATCTGGTTTACACCAGTTCGGCCGGCAAGGTGATGAGCAAGCGCGACATCCTGAAGTCGTTCGCCGAAGAACCGAAGGCCGAAGCCGGCAATGCGGTCAAACCTGGTCCGGTATTCACCGCCGAAGACATTCTCGTGCGCCCGTACGGCGATATGGCCGCGCTGACCTTCCGCCTAGTGGAGCACGACCAGGACGGCAAGATCAGCTATTTCCGCAACAGCGGCACATTCCTTCTGCGCAACGGCAAGTGGCAGGCGATTACGTGGCAGGCCACGCGCGTGACGGAGAGCAAGTAGCGCTCTCGCAGAGAATCCACGAGGCGTCCTCAATTTGAGAACGGATTGATCGGGTGCGTGTGGAGGGGACATGAAGGCATGGTGGTATCAGGGTCTTGCGATCTCGTTGTCGGTAAGCACCACCGCGTTCGCTCAGTCCACGCCGAATCTGCCACCATTTCCGCCGGATTCGCCGGCAGACTGGGTGTGCGCGGAGTCACCCCCGCCGCCATCGCCGGAGGCGATCACGGCTTGGTGCACGGCGAATCCGAATCGCGGCAAGCGCGCACTGTTCGACTCGCAGCCCGCCGAGATGTCGAGCCTGGAGGCCAAGAATCGTTTTGACTTTGCGCTGCGCACCTTTCTGCGCGAGCGCACGTATCGCAGCCTGGGCTGGGTCGCCGATCGTGACTGGCGCTTGACTGGCCCGTACGCGGGCGACTTCGCCAACGGCAAGAGCTACGGCGTGCACCCGGCAGTGCGGGTCTGGTATTCGCCGGAGGTGGTCGACTGGTTGTGCGACGGGCGCAACGGCGCGCTGGCAAACGGCGCGATGATCGTCAAGGAAATGCGCTCCATCGATCCGATGGCATTGAATATCGATCAGAACGCGCAGTGCATGGTAATCCACCAGCCGGCGGTCGCGATCGAGCCTGGTTCGTGGACGGTGATGTACAAGCAGAACGGCGCAACGCACGATGGATGGTACTGGGCCAATCCGACCGCCAGCGGCGAGGGCAATCCGCCGATCCTCACTTCGAGCGCAGTAACCGATCCTGCTTTTTTCGGCCCCGATCCGAATCGACCGGCGAACGATCCATGCTGGTATCCCACGGGCGACCTGTTCACCAACACCGCCTGCGAACAGCCAGGCAAGCCGCCGAGCCAAAAACTGGCCGACGTGGTCACTCCCTACAGCCTGTTCGGCGCGTACTGCATGAACTGTCATGCCTCGGCCGAGAAAGAGCTGACCTTCGCCTCACTGGACAATGTGCTGACGTCCGGATTGCTCTACAGGCATTTCAGCGCGCCAGCGACGCTCAAGACTGCAACCGGCCTGCTCGGCATGTTGAATCTGCGCGATCCGGGCTTCGACGATCGCGCCGGTGCCGAGCACGTCGACGCCCACAATACGCTCGCGGGCGAGGCCATGCTGCGCGATGCGCAGCGCCAAGCCTGGGCCTTCAGCCAGCCATTGCCGCACCCGACGCCGCAATTCGCCGCGTCGTTCGGCACATTCGGGGCGAATGATTTCGG
>NZ_DASVOK010000453.1:0-7369 GCF_036383415.1 Rudaea sp.
AGACCGTCTCGCTCGACGACTACATCGGCCGCATGAAGGCCGGCCAGGACGACATCTACTATCTCACCGCCGACGGCTACGCCGCGGCCAAGAGCAGCCCGCAACTCGAAGCCTTGAAGACTCACGGCATCGAAGTGCTGCTGCTGACCGACCGCATCGACGAATGGCTGTCGAACTACCTCACCGAATACGCCGGCAAGAAGCTGCGCAACGTTGCCAAGGGCGATCTCGACCTGTCGAAGTTCGGCGGCGCGAACGAAGAGAAGCGCAAGGAAGCGGAGAAGGCTGCCGAAGGCGTGGTCAAGAAATTGAAGGAGCTGCTCGGTGAGCGCGTGCGCGACGTGCGCGTGTCCGCGCGCCTGACCGATTCGCCGTCGGTACTCGTGCTCGACGAACACGACATGAGTCCGGCCATGCAACGCTTGCTCAAACAGGCCGGCCACGACGTGCCCGAGTCCAAGCCCGTGCTCGAGATCAACCCGACGAACGTGCTGGTCAAGCGCCTCGAAGGCGAAAGCGATGCTGCGCGTGCGACCGACCTTGGTCTGCTGCTGCTCGAGCAGGCGCAGATTCTCGAAGGCGCGCAGCTCGAAGATCCTGCGGCCTATGTACGCCGGGTCAATTTGCTGCTGGCCTCGGCGTAGCCGGCGCAACGCGGCGACGCGGCATCAGGCCGCGTCGTGAAAAATGATGCCGAGCGTTTGCCGCGTGCCGCTGCGCACGCGGCTGACGCCGTGGCGCAAGTTGACCTGATAGGCGCCGCGCACGCCTTGCACGGGTCGATGGCGCACGGCGAAGACCACCGCATCGCCCTGGCGCACCGGCACGACTTCCGCGCGCGACTGCATGCGCGGACGCTGTTCGGTCAGCACGAATTCGCCGCCTTCGAAATCGCGTTGCGGCTCGGACAGCAGGATCGCGACCTGCAGCGGAAACACCTCGTCGCCGTACAGATCCTGATGCAGGCAATTGTAGTCGCCGGCGGCGTATTGCAGCAGCAACGGCGTCGGCCGTGCTTGGCCGGCAGCGTGGCAGCGGGCGATGAAATCCGCATGCGACGCCGGATACCGTACGGCAGCATCCGTCGCTTCGTTCCAGCGGTTCGCGATCGGAACGAGTCCTGGATAGAACGCGCTGCGCAGTTCCTCGACCGCATCGGGCAGCGGATAGCGGAAGTAGCGGTACTCGCCGCGACCGTAGCCGTGTCGCGCCATGACGACGCGGCTGCGGAAGCGCGCGTCATCGACGTACATGCCCGCAAGCACGGCGCATTGGGCCGGCGTGATCAGTCCTTCGATCAGGGCATTGCCGCGCGCATCGAGTTCGTCTTCGATGCGCGGCCAATCGAGGCGGGCAATCCGGTCGGCGAGATCGGGCACGGCGTCCGCGTGTGCGGGCGCCGTCATGCCTGCGCCTCGCGTTCGAGCAGTGCGCGCTTGCGTTCGACGCCCCAGCGATAACCCGACAGCGCACCATCGTTGCGCACGACGCGGTGACAGGGAATCGCGACGGCGATCTTGTTGCTCGCGCAGGCCTGTGCCACCGCGCGCACCGCCTTCGGCGCGCCGATGCGTTCGGCGATCTCGCTGTAGCTCGCGGTCGCGCCGGCCGGAATCTTGCGCAAGGCCTCCCAGACGCGCTGCTGGAACGCGGTCCCGCGCACATCGAGCGGCAGATCGAGACTGCGTTGCGGCGCCTCGACGAAACCGACGACGCGGGCGACGAGTTCAGAGAATTCCGCATCGTCGCCGATCAGCTGCGCGTTCGGGAACTGGTCCTGCAGGTCGCGTGCGAGCCGGTCGGGATCGTCGCCGAGCAGGATCGCGCAGATGCCTTTGCCGCTGCGTGCAACCAGGATGGCGCCGAGCGAACACTCGCCGATCGCGAAGCGGATTTCGGCGTTGGCGCCGCCGCGACGCCAGTCGCTCGGAGTCATGCCGAGCAGGGCGTTCGAGTGTTCGTAGAAGCGCGCGTTCGAGTTGTAGCCGGCGTCGAAGATCGCGTCGGTCACGCGCTCGCTGCTGCTGAGTCTGTCGCGTACGCGATTGGCACGGTGTGCGGTCGCATAGGCCTTCGGCGTCACGCCCGTGATCGCCTTGAACACGCGATGGAAATGGTAGGGACTCATGCCGGCCTGCGCCGCGATCGTTTCCAGGTTCGGCGTTTCCTCGGCGTCCTCGATCCAGCGGCAGGCGGCGAGGATCACGTTGGCGTGCTGCTCGGCGAGCGAAGGCTGATCGGGCTTGCAGCGCTTGCACGGCCGATAGCCGGCTTTTTCGGCGTCGGCGCGCGTCGCGTGGAAATCGATGTTCTCCGCTCGCGGCAGGCGCGCGCCGCAGGACGGCCGGCAATACACGCCGGTGGTCTTGACCGAGTACCAGAATGTGCCGTCGGCTTTCGCGTCCTTGGCGACCACGGCCGACCAGCGCGGATCGGCTTCGACGACGGAGTTTTTTAGCATGGCGTTCATCTGCGTTCCTTTGGGTTTGCGGGAAGATGGACGCAGCTTATTGACGCGCATGATCGCAAGCACTCCGACTCTTGCGGTTGAATTCAGTCCACGGAACCGGCCACATTGGTTTCGACCTTGTGCGGCCGCCGCCGTTCGAGCACGGGATGCACGAGCACCGCACCGATGATGATGGCGACGCCGAGGTAGAACGCAAGGTCGAGATCGCGCTGTTCGCCGAACAACGGGATCGCGAGCAGGATCGCGTAGACCGGTTCGAGGTTGACCGCGAGTTCCACCGCGAACGCCGACAGGTGGCGCAGCGCGACCAGCGACAGCGTGAACGGCACCAGCGTGCAGGCGATCGCGAGCACGAGCAGGAAGAACGAGTCGTGCAGGTTCGGCAGGTCGAACACGCTGCCTTCGTGCGGGACGATCGAGGCGATCAACCACAGGATCAGCGCGCCCGTGCCAAGTTCTATCGCCGTCACTGTGAACGGGTCGGCATGGTCGACCAGGCGCTTGTTGAGCGCGCCGAACACCGCACAGAAAAACGCCGAAACCACGCCGACGAGCACGCCCATGCGCATCTCGCCCGGAATGCCGCCGACCACGAGCGCGACGCCCGGCACGACGCCGATGCCGATCCACAGCTCGTGCCAGCGGAACTTCCTGCGCGCGAGCCACGGCTCGAGCACGGCGAGGAACACCGGCGCGATCGCGATGCAGGTCGCGCCGACCGAGGCGTTGGCGAGCTTGACCGAGGCGTAGAACGACAGCCAATGCAATGCGACGAACAAGCCTACCAGCGCATAGCTCAGCAGCAGGCGCGGCGATATCGCGCGCAGGCCGCGCCAGACCTTCGGCACGATCAACAGCGCCAGCGTGACGATCAGCATGCGCCAGCGCACGAGCGCGAGCGCGGGCAGCGAGATCAGTTTGCCGAGGATGGCGGTGAATCCCCATAGCAGCACGCAGAAATGAATCTGGAATTGCGCGATGCGCAATGCGCGTTTGGAATCTGCGGACGCGGCGGTGAGGGCGGACATGGGAACTTAACTTTCAAAACGTTACTATCGCCGTGTATGTCGATTCTGTCCATCGTGAAGTTCCGCCGCTGCGCGGTTTTCCTCTTGTCTGCGCTCATGCTCGGCGGCTGTGCTTGGTTTCGCCGCGCGCCCGAGCGCGGAGCGCCGGAAACTGCGCAGGAGCAGGCCGCGGCCGAGCCTGGCCGCTACATCGTCACGCCCGAGCGCGGCGCCGACGTCGTCGCCGAGTTGCGTATCGCGCCGCCGCCGCAGACGCCGGAGATCGTCGATGGCGTGGGCATCGCGGCCGACCAGGGCAAGGTGAACGCGAAGGGTTTCGTGCGCATCGGCACCGGCTGCCATCGCGACAGCGACGCTGCCGCGCGCGAATGGGTGCAGCGCATGGCCTTACTCCACGGCGCGGAGAAAGCGTTCATCTATGTTTTGCCGGCGGACGCGAAGGCGACCGCAAAGCTCACCGCGGAGATGACGGCGGCATGCGGCAGCGAAGCCGGGCCGTTGCCTGCGGCACTTGTCGCCACCTACTACGTGCGCTTCAAGCTTCCGTTCGGTGCCCAGTTCCGTAACTTGACCGCGGACGAGAAGCAGAAGCTGGGAGTTGGCGGCGGCGTGCAGATCGGCAAGGTGGTCGACGGCACGCCCGCGTCGGCGGCAAATCTGCGCAGCGGCGATTTCGTGCTCAAGTTCAACGGGGGAGCGGTGCACGATCTCAACGATTTTCGTCAGATGCTGCGCACGAACATGGGCAGGCGCGTGACCTTGACGATCAGCCGCGATGGCGTGCAGGTCGAGCGCATGGTGCGCCTCGGCGTGCTTGCCACCGAATCGCGCGACGCAAAAAAATAGTCTTTCGGAAAAGGGGAGTGCAATGAGAACGAATTTACGCCGGCTCGTTGGTGTGGTCGCGTTGGCCTGTCTGTGCACGGGCGCGGTATCCGTGGCAGACGCTGCGACAAAGAAGCCGCCGACGATGGCCGATGTCATCAAGGAATCCAAGCCTTCAGACTGGCGCACACTCGATCCGGCGAACACGCTGTATCTTGATCTCGCATCCGGCCGCGTCGTCATCGAGCTCGCGCCCGAGTTCGCGCCGAACCATGTCGCCAACATCAAGGCGCTGGTCAAGGAAGGATACTTCGACGGCCTCGCGATCCTGCGCGTGCAGGACAACTACGTCGTGCAGTGGGGTGATCCCTACGCCGACGCGCGCAGCGGCGAGCCTAACCAGCCGCGCCAGATAAAGACCGCCAAGCGCAAACTGAAAGCCGAATTCTCGGTGCCGTTGAATGACAAACTGCCATTCGTGCGCCTGCCGGACCCCGACGGCTGGGCGGCACAGACCGGTTTTTCCGGCGACTTCCCGAGCGCGCGCGATCCCAAGCTGCGCCAGGCCTGGCTGACGCATTGCTACGGCACGGTCGGCGTCGGCCGCGACCTCGATGCGGATTCCGGTGGTGGCACCGAGCTCTACGCCGTGATCGGCCCGGCGCGCTGGCTCGAACGCAATATCACCGCGGTCGGCCGCGTCGTGCATGGCATGGAACTGCTGTCGGGCCTGCCGCGCGGTACTGCGACCATGGGCTTCTACGACAAGCCCGAGCAGCGCGTGAAGATCGAACGCGTGCGCCTCGCTGCCGACGTGCCCGCGGCCGAGCGCACCAACCTCGAAATCATGCGCACCGACATGCCGACGTTCACCGCGCTGGTCGAATCGCGGCGCAATCGCATCGATGATTTCTACAAGGTGCCGCTCGGACACATCGACGTGTGCAGCGTGCCGATTCCGGTGCGACCGGCGAAATAGATATCGCCAACCGGTCGTTCACAACTACGGGCTGTCGTTTGCCATTTCGACGAATGCTGCGTGATAGGCATCTACGCATTCTTTGCAGATTCTTGCGTCCTTGCCGTCAGCGAAACCGCCTTGGATTTGAAACGGACGCTTCCCGCAAAATGAGCAACTGCTATTGCCGGGAAGCGAATCGAAGTAGTTCAGTGCATCTCCTACGCTAACGCCGCGGTCGATCCAACGACTTTCTACGCCCGGATACCGTTTGGCGGCGGCGAACTTGCAACTCTCCACGGAATCGCCCCCACTGACTCCCAATACGGTCCAATCACCGTCGCAGTGAAACAACATTGGGCCGACGTCGTTGCCAAGATTTTCGCAGATGGCAAGCAACGGAACTTTTTCGACGAGAGTATTGCCGTGGTAAAGCCTGTTGTTCGGACGATAGGCGAGATCGCCGACGAGCGCGTAGAAGACGACGCGCGCGCTATCGAGTACCGGTGGTGGTGCTTCAAAATTCACGTTGGCGAAATTTTTCTGGCACCTCGGCCACTTCCCCGCAGTTCTTGCACGTGCGCGCATCGAGCGAGTGATAGAAGCGCTTGAACACGGGCGGGAAATCCTTCTCGATGCTGTGCAGGTGGAAGTATTCGTCGTAGAGCGGATGGTTGCAGCGCGCGCAGAACCAGAGCAGGCCGTCGTTCTCGTGCACCAGGCGCTTGCGTTCGATGACGAGGCCGATGCCGCCGGCCATGCGCTGCGGCGAGTGCGGCACGCGCGGCGGCAGGTAGAACATCTCGCCGGCGCGGATCGGGATGTCGCGCGCATGGCCTTCGTCCTGCACCTTGAGCACCATCTCGCCTTCGATCTGGTAGAAGAATTCTGGGCCTTCCTCCCAGTGGTAGTCGCTGCGCGCGTTCGGGCCGCCGACGATCATGACGATGAAGTCGCCGTCAACGATGCACTTGTTGCCGACCGGCGGCTTGAGTTCGTCGCGATGCGCGGCGATCCATTTGTGCAGGTCGATCGGTGGAGTCAGCATGGCGCGGTCCGTCTGGTTGTCGTGGTCTTGGCGAGTTGGCCCGAATTGTCCCATACTGGTCTCGAAAACGGCTCGTCCACAAGACCTGGATGGCGCACGATGGCGGCACCTCGAAACCGCAAGGAGTCTACCATGAGCCAAATCGACACCGCCGTGCTGAGCATCGATGTGCAGCAGTCCTTCCCCGCGCGCGACTACTGGCGCGAGGACGACGTGCCGGCGTTCCGCGCCAACATCGTCCGGCTGATCGAAGGCGCCGCGGCCAAGGGTTGGCCGGTCGTGCGCATCCTGCACGAGGATGGCGACGGCCCGTTCTCGCAGGCGAGCGGCCTGGTCAAGCCGCTCGACTGGATGCCGCAGACGCACGCGGTCGAGTTCGTCAAGCACGTGCACAATGCGTTCACCGACACCGGACTTGACCGCTGGTTGCGCGCGCACGGAATCCGTCGCCTCATCGTGGCCGGAATCCGCACCGAACAATGCTGCGAGACGACCACGCGCGTCGCTTCCGATCTCGGCTACGAAGTCGATTTCGTTGGCGACGCGACGCTGACTTTCCCGATGACGGATCCGGGCAGCGGCAAGACCTTCAGTGCGAAGGACATCCGCGAGCGCACCGAGCTCGTGTTGCGTGGCCGCTTCGCGCGCATTGCGAGCGTGGAGGAAGCGCTTGCGCGCGGGTGATGCAGGCGGCGCGAAGCCGATCGATGTCTGGTTCGTGCTGCCGCCCGATCTGGTCCTGCTCGACTTCGCCGGGCCAGCCGAGGCGTTCCGCATCGCCGCGATGCGCGGCGGCGCGTTCCGCGTGCATGTCGCCGCTGCCGAGGCTGCGGCAACCACGTCGCTCGGCGTGACGCTCGGACGCATCGAATCTCTGCCCGATGCGCTGCGAGCCGAAGACCTGCTGATCGTCTGCGGTTCGACCAACGGCGAGGCGGCCCTGGCTTCGAAACCGGGGCGCGCGCTGGTGCGCTGGCTGCGCGATGTCGGCGGTACGCCGCGACGCTTCGCTTGCGTCTGCGCCGGCGCGCTGTTCGCCG
>NZ_DASVOK010000454.1:0-5883 GCF_036383415.1 Rudaea sp.
GGCAGCGCGCGGTCGATGCGCAGCGCGAGCGTCGAGCGCACCGCGGACGGCGCGTCGCTGCCGTAGCCGCGATCGGTGATCGGCGCCATGCCCGGATTCGCGCGCATGCGCGTCGCCTCGAACAGGTACTGGCGCTGGCAGGCGACGGCCTGGTCGGGGAACAGCGCGACGCGCTGCAGGCTGTTGTCGACAAGGTCGAGCGGCGTGTCGATCGTGTATTCGTGATAGTCGCCGACCGTGCCGCTTTCCGCGGCAGCGGTCGGCGCGGCACCGCCTGCCGCTTTCGCCATCATCATCGGACGCGGAGCGCTCTGCTGCGCGACGCGGTTCGGCGAACCGGCGATCAGCTTGACCTGTGCGCCGCGATAGCTCGCGCCGCTGCGGTTGGCGAGCAGCGCCCAGCCGGACAGGTCGAGCTTGCAGTCGCCGCCCGCGGCTATCCAGCCGGAGTACTCCGCGCGCCAGGCCAAGCCCTGGGTCGGATAGACGAATTCGAAATTGCGCTGGCCGCCCTGCTTGGCGCTGACGTCGAGGCGCAGCGCCGGCGTTGCCGACAGACCCTTGGGCAGGTCGGGAAACGTGACGCGGCCGTAGTCGGTCACCGTCGTTACGCGGCCGTCGGCGAGTTGCACGGTGAGGCCGCCGTTGTTCGACAGCAGCGTGCCGCTGATCGGCGTCGCCGCGGGATTTGCGCCGTTGCCGGCGATCTCGACCGGATGGCCGATCTGACGCTGCACGAGCGCATCGAACGACAACGTCGCATCGTCGAAGCGCTGGCTGACGATCGTGGCATCGCCCGCGTCGACGATGCGTGCGCTCAGCGCGGAAGGATCGAGATAGCGCGCGACCTCGCGCACTTCGATCGTGTTGCTGCCCGGAACGAGGTTGAATGCACGCCGGTCGCGCACGACGGCATAGCCGCCGACATCGCTCGCGCCGTCGCTGGATGAGCTGGTTTCGAACAACCCGTCGCCGTTGTTTGCCTGTGCGCTGTAGATCGACAGCGCATAATGTGAAGAGGGCGCTTGCGCTTGTGCGTGTGAACAGCAGAAGGCGAGGACAGCAGCGAGGATCGTGAGGCGCATGGTCGCAGTCCGTGCAGGGTCGAGCATGCGCGCTATCATAGCGACAAACCACGAATGGAATGTTGCCGATGCGACGATGGGTCGTTTCGATTGCGCTGGCCTTGGCTGCGAGCCAGGCCGCCGTCGCCGCGGGGCGGCTGGAGATCGCCGGCGCGTGGATCCGCACGGCGCCGCCCGGAGCGATGATGCTCGCGGGTTACGCCACGCTGCGCAATGCGGGCGATGCGCCGTTGACGGTGACCGGCGCGGACAGCGCGGCGTTCAGCGACGTGTCGCTGCATGAAAGCGTCGAGGTCGACGGCGTTGCACGGATGAGAGCTCTCGGCTCGATCGAGATCGCCCCTGGAGCGAGCATCGTTCTGGCGCCCGGTGGCAAGCATCTGATGTTGATGCGGTCGAAGAGCGAGATCAAGGTCGGCGAAAGTATAAAAATCCACATTGCGACGAAACCGGGCGATGGTGTCGTCGTCGATTTCGTCGTGCGCGATACCGCGCCGTAGTTTTTCTTCCTTCCCCCCGGTGGGAAGGGAAGCCTTATGCGCAGGCAGTGCGTATTGCTTCGGGCAACGGCGTCGATCTACCCGTCGCCGGATCGATCCAGACCATGACCACGTTGCCGTCCATGTAGAGCACGGACTTGTCCCGCGCGTCGACGATGCGGTGCGCGATCGTGATCGAACTGTTGCCGAGCTTCTCGCAGAACAACTGCACGACGATTTCGCCGGGCCAGGTCAGCGGGCGGCGATAGTTCGCCTGCACCGCGGCCATGATCGGCTTGCTGCCGCTGCCGCGGTCCCAATCCTTGACGAGGTCGGCGAGCCAGCGCACGCGTGCTTCCTCGAGGTAGCGCAGGTACATCGCGTTGTTGACGTGGCCGAATGCGTCCTGGTCGCCCCAGCGCAGGGCGATGGCGATTTCGGCGACCTTGCGCAGTGCGGGAACCGTCGCGTCGTTCATGCGGCTTTCCTTTTCTTGCCGTTGTTTGCGGTGCCGAGCACGCGCGCGAGGAAGCGGCCCGTGTGCGAGGCCTCGTTCTTGGCGATGTCTTCGGGCGTACCCGTGGCGATGATCTGGCCGCCGCGATGGCCGCCTTCGGGGCCGAGGTCGATCACCCAGTCGGCGGTCTTGATCACGTCGAGATTGTGCTCGATCACGACCACGGTGTTGCCGTCGTCGCGCAGGCGGTGCAGCACTTTCAGCAACTGCTCGATGTCGTGGAAGTGCAGGCCCGTGGTCGGCTCGTCGAGGATGTACAGCGTGCGGCCGGTATCGCGCTTGGACAGTTCGCGCGACAGCTTGACGCGCTGTGCCTCGCCGCCCGACAGCGTCGTCGCGCTCTGACCGAGCTTGATGTAGCTCAAGCCCACGTCCATCAGCGTTTCAAGCTTGCGCGCGAGCACGGGCACGGGCTCGAACAATTTCAGCGCGTCCTCGACGGTCATGTCGAGCACGTCGGAAATCGTATGGCCCTTGTAGTGGATCTCGAGCGTCTCGCGGTTGTAGCGCTTGCCGTGGCAGACGTCGCAGGGCACGTAGACGTCGGGCAGGAAGTGCATCTCGACCTTGATCATGCCGTCGCCTTCGCAGGCTTCGCAGCGGCCGCCCTTGACGTTGAACGAGAAGCGCCCCGGCTGGTAGCCGCGCGCGCGCGCCTCGG
The DNA here is from genome assembly GCF_036383415.1 of Rudaea sp. GTDB lineage: Bacteria > Pseudomonadota > Gammaproteobacteria > Xanthomonadales > Rhodanobacteraceae > Rudaea. Next base: position 2,743 of record NZ_DASVOK010000454.1, read on the forward strand.
GTACCTGCGAGTACAGCTCGCGCAGCGGCGTGAACAGGCCCGTGTACGTAGCGGGATTCGAACGCGGCGTGCGCCCGATCGGCGACTGGTCGATGTCGACGACCTTGTCGAACAGTTCGAGGCCTTCGACCTTCTCGAACGGCGCCGGCTTTTCGTTCGCGCCGTTGAGCTCGGCGGCGGTGTAGCGGAACAGTGTGTCGTTGATCAGCGTGGACTTGCCCGAGCCGGATACGCCGGTCACGCAGACGAACAGGCCCGCCGGAATTTCGAGATCGACGTTCTTCAGGTTGTTGCCCGACGCGCCCTTGATCTTCAGCACGACCTGCGGATCGAACTCGTGGCGCTTCTTCGGCACTTCGATGCCACGCTTGCCGGACAGATACTGCCCGGTCAACGAGCGCTTCGCTTCGAGCACGTCCTTGAGTTTGCCTTGCGCGACGATTTCGCCGCCGTGCACGCCCGCGCCGGGACCGATGTCGACGACATGGTCGGCGATGCGGATCGCATCCTCGTCGTGCTCGACCACGATCACCGTGTTGCCGAGATCGCGCAGGCGCGTCAGCGTGCCGAGCAGGCGCTCGTTGTCGCGCTGGTGCAGACCGATCGAGGGTTCGTCGAGCACGTACATGACGCCGACGAGGCCAGCGCCGATCTGCGAGGCGAGGCGGATGCGCTGCGCTTCACCGCCCGAGAGCGAGTCGGCCTGGCGGTCCAAGGTCAGATAATCGAGGCCGACGTCGACGAGGAATTTCAGGCGCTCGCGGATCTCCTTGACGATCTTCGCCGCGATCTCGCCGCGCCAGCCGGCAAGCTTGAGCACGTCGAAGAAGGCCTGTGACTGGTCGATCGGCAGCGCGGTCAGCGCGGGCAAGTTGCTGTCGCCGACGAAGACGTTGCGTGCGCTGCGGTTGAGGCGCTGGCCGTGGCAGTCGGGGCAGGGTCGCTCGCTGATGAATTTGGCCAGTTCCTCGCGCACGGCGGGCGATTCGGTTTCCTTGTAGCGCCGCTCGAGGTTCGGCACGATGCCTTCGAACTTGTGCTTGCGCGTCACCGCGCCGCCGGTCTCGGTGAGATAACGGAACGTGATCTGCTCGTCGCCCGAACCGAACAGCACGGCCTTGCGTATGTTTTCCGCCAGCGATTCCCATGGCGCATCGATGTCGAAGCCGTAGTGCTTGGCCAGCGACATGATCATCTGGAAGTAGTACATGTTGCGCCGGTCCCAGCCGCGCACGGCGCCTGCGGCGAGCGACAGGTTCGGATGTACGACCACGCGGGCCGGGTCGAACACCTGGGTGACGCCGAGGCCGTCGCAACTCGGGCAGGCGCCGACCGGCGAGTTGAACGAGAACAGGCGCGGTTCGAGCTCGGGCAGCGAGTAGTCGCAGACCGGGCAGGAATAGCGCGAGGAGAAGATCGTTGGGTTGGCCTTGTCGTCGTCGAGATCGACCACGAGCACGATGCCGTCGCCGAGGCGCAGCGCGGTCTCGAACGATTCGGCGAGGCGCTGCTTGATCTCTTCGCTCGGGCGGAAGCGATCGATCACGGCTTCGATCGTGTGTTTCTGGCGCAGCGCGAGCGCGGGCACCGCGTCGAGTTCGTGCAGCACGCCGTCAACGCGCGCGCGCACGAAACCCTGCGCGCGCAGCTGCTCGAACACCTGCAGATGCTCGCCCTTGCGCTCGCGCACGATCGGTGCGAGCAGCATGTAGCGGCGTTCGGGGTTCATCGCCAGGGTCGCATCGACCATCTGGCTCACAGTCTGCGCTTCGAGCGGAATACCGTGGTCCGGGCAGCGCGGCGTGCCGACGCGGGCGAACAGCAGGCGCAGGTAGTCGTAGATCTCGGTGATCGTGCCGACCGTCGAACGCGGATTGTGCGAGGTCGACTTCTGTTCGATCGAGATCGCCGGCGACAAGCCTTCGATGTGATCGACGTCGGGCTTCTCCATCACCGACAGGAACTGGCGCGCATAGGCCGACAGAGATTCGACGTAGCGGCGCTGGCCCTCGGCGTAGATCGTGTCGAAGGCGAGCGAGGACTTGCCCGAACCCGACAGGCCGGTGATCACGATGAGGCTGTCGCGCGGCAGGTCGAGATCGATGTTCTTGAGGTTGTGCGTGCGTGCGCCGCGTATGCGGATCGTGTCCATGGCTCGGGGGATTCAGAACGACTGAGTACTATAACGCGCCGGTCAAGTCGCGGCACGGACGATTTGATTGCGGCGGCGTCTCGACTGGCGAGACGCGCTCGCGGGCAAGAGGCATAGTGCCAGTGCCGCTGCAATTCAAGGCGGCGCGGGCGGAGCGCTGCTGACAGTGCGTGTCAGCAGGCTTGCGATTGCGCGGGAAAGGGTTCGGCGCTAAGGTTGCGGCGCTGTTGCGCATCCATTCATTTTCTGGGGAAAAGACATGGTCATCAAACGCATCAACGTACTCAAGCTCGCGATCTTCCAAGGCGCCCTCATGGCCGCATTCGGGCTGCTCGCCGGGTTGTTCTTTCTCGTGTTCGGCTCGATGTTCGCCAAGATGGGCGGTGGCGCGGGCGCGGCCGGCATGATCGGTGGCATCGGCGCCGTGATCTTCCTGCCGATCCTGTACGGCATCTTCGGCTTCATCGGCGGGGCGATCGGTGCATTTGTCTACAACCTCGTTGCGGGGGTGGTCGGCGGCATCGAACTCGAGGTCGAATAAATCCCGCCCACAAAGCTACTGCGCTCGGCATTTCGCGTGCGTACTGTGCTCGGAATCCTCATGTACTCGACTGTACACTCCGGTTCCTGCGCTCCGTGCGCCCGCGAACTGCCTTCGCCCGCTACGCTTTGAGGCCGGGATTGACGGTCGGATGTACCGCCGGTTGACGGTAATCCTCTGAAAAGGTTAGACTTGACGGCTGTCTTTGTACGGCAGAAGCCAAAATAACTACAGAGGAATGCCCAATGTACGCAGTCATCGTCACCGGCGGTAAGCAATACCGCGTCGCGCAGGGGGAAACCCTGCGCGTGGAAAAACTCGAAGCCGACGTCGGCGCCGCGGTCAAATTCGACCAGGTTCTGCTTCTCGGTTCGGGCGAAGGCGTCAAGGTCGGCGCGCCGACCGTCAGCGGTGCCTCGGTCGCGGCCAAGGTCGTCGAACACGGCCG
>NZ_DASVOK010000455.1:0-17324 GCF_036383415.1 Rudaea sp.
AGCGCAAATGGTGGCGCCGGGCGTTGCGAGCGCGCCGGCAGTGCGCGCACTCCGGCGACTTCGAACTCGATGCGCTTGTCGCCGTGCACCATGGCGAGGCGGTGCGCCGGCAGCGTTTCGAAATCGGCGGCGGAAAGGCGATCGATCATGACGGCTGACCCAATCCGATGCGCTCGCAGATTGCGAGCGTAGCCTTGGCCCGGTTCAGAGTATAGAAGTGTATCCCCGGAATGCCGCCGGCGATGAGCTTTTCGCAAAGTTGCGCGACCACGTCGGCGCCGAATTCGCGGATCGAATCGGCATCGTCGCGGAATGCTTCGAGGCGCTTGGCGATCCAGCGCGGAATCTCCGCGCCGCACATGTCCGAGAAGCGCTTGAGCTGCGAGTACTGCGTGATCGGCATGATTCCTGGCGTGATCGGCACGCTGATGCCTGCTTTGCGCGCGTCGTCGACGAAACGGAAATACGCATCGGGATTGAAGAAGTACTGCGTGATCGCGCCGTTCGCGCCGGCGTCGACCTTGCGCTTGAAGTTGGCCAGATCGCTGTGCGCGTCGCCCGATTGCGGGTGCATCTCCGGATACGCGGCGACTTCGATGTGGAAGAAACCATCGTGGTCGCGGCGGATGTATTCGACCAGGTCGCTCGCGTAGTGGAACTCGCCGTAGCTCGCCATGCCCGAGGGCAGGTCGCCGCGCAGGGCGACGATACGCTTGCAGCCCATCGCCTTGTAGCTGTCGAGCAGCTTGCCGATTTCCGCGCGCGTGCCGCCGACGCAGGACAGGTGCGGCGCCGCGTCGAGGCTGTGTTCGTCGCGCAGGTGGCGCACCGTTTCCGGCGTGTAGCTCAGCGTGGAGCCGCCTGCGCCGAACGTGCAACTCACGTAGTCGGGCTTGAGCGCCTTCAATTTCGGCAGCGCCGCTTCGAGTGTCGCGCGCTGTTCGTCGGTCTTGGGCGGAAAGAATTCGAAGCTGATTGGCGTCATCGTGGCGAGGCGAAGTTTCCTGAAGTCCGAAGTATATATCTCTTTGTCGCGATGAAGCGATATTTGCTTCGCGCAGTGGATTCTTCGCCTCGGATCAGCACCATCCGGGGATAGAGATTGCTGTACAAGACGGGCCCGCTCCTATGCGGCGTGCCGTTCTCTGCGGCGTTGCCGGATCGGAGCGAATCCGATCAGCTTTTTGGTTTTCTCATCCCACAGGCATAACGTCAGCGTCCGCAGGCTGGCGACGAACGTAATCGGCTTGACCTGGCTGAACAGCGGATCGGCGTCGTGGCAGGTCTGCAGATAGTAGTTCGGAATCCGCGGGCTCAGATGGTGGATGTGATGAAAGCCGATGTTGCCGGAGAACCACTGCAGGATTCCCGGCAATTTATAGAACGAACTGCCCTGCAGGGCGGCGGCGGTGTAGTTCCAGTTGTCGCCGCGCTCCCAGTAAGCGTCCTCGAACTGGTGCTGGACGTAGAACATCCAGACGCCCCCGGCGCCCGCCACCATGGTCACGATCAACTGGATCAGCAGATAGGCCTTGATGCCGAAGATCCAGCTCATTGCGACGATGTAACAGGCCACCGCAAGGTTGATCCACCACACTGAATGACGTTCGCGGCGTCCCTGCGTCGAGGGGATGCGCTGGATGATGAGGAAGAGAACCAGCGGCGCAACGAGCAGGAGAATGAACGGGTTGCGAACCACCCGGTATCCGAACCGTTTCCACCTCGACGACTCCAGGTACTCCTGCACGGTCATCGTCCACACGTCGCCGTTGCCGCGTTTGTCCAGATGTCCCGCCGTGCCGTGGTGCATCGCGTGTTCCCAGCGCCATTGGTAGTACGGCGTGAACGTCAGCATGCCTGCGATGACGCCGAGCACGTCGTTGGCACGTCTCGATCCGAAGAACGAGCCGTGCCCGCAATCGTGGAAAATGATGAAGATGCGCACGAGAAAGGCGCCGGCGAGCATGGCCAGCGGTATCGTCAGCCACCACGACACGCCGAGACTGAAGTACATGAGGCACCAGAGCGCGACGTAGGGGACGAACGTGTTCGCTACCTGCCACAGCGCGCGCGGCGTCGAAGGCTGCTGGTACCGCGCGACGGCGCGCTGCCACCCCGCCTTGCTCCCGAAGTCGACTTCAGGCGCTGCCGTTGGCTGTTCTGCGATCATGGGTCGGATTCCGCTGCGCCATCCGGGAGTGGAGCGATGGCTGCCATCAATATACTAGACCGCGCGTGAACAAGTTGGTTGCGGGGATTCCGGAATTCCGCGTACATCGTTTTGCTGCTGATGGCGCGCTGCTTCGATAAGAAAGAGACGCTGAGAGTGGAATCTGCCCACGCCGCATGTCGCTGGGGTGCTCGGAAATTCGCCGCATGCGCAGGCCTTGCGTGCAGTCTTGCTGCCGCGTTCTCGATCGGGTCTACTTCGGTTCTCGGCTGATGCGGCTGGGCTGCTTGCCCTCGCCGGGGAGATCTGCCGATCGAACAATGGGGTTTGTCAAACGGACAAATGTGATTGGCTTTCTGGGGCAGGCTGAACAATGTCGTACAACAAGGGGATGGGGATCGCTGGATTGCCGGTGGCGCTGTTGCTCGTGGCGCTCACCGTTCCTGCGCAGGCGCAGGTGCCCGCCTTGCGGGACTTGGCCAAGCACGAGCAGTTCCGCGACGTGAAGATTTCGCCGGACGGGCAATATCTTGCGGTGACGGGAGTGGTCAAGGACAAGACGGTGCTTTCCATGCTGCGCCTCGCCGACATGAGCGGAGTGAATCTGCGCCCGATCGAGCGCGACGAAGTGCAGGACTTCTGGTGGCTCGGATCTCATCGCATCGTCTACAACATGTCGCAGAAGCTCTACGATGTCGACGGCATGGTTGCCAACGGCGAGCTGCTCGCGGTCAATGCCGATGGCAGCAACAAGACGGTGCTCTACAGTTGGCGGCGCTCGGCCGGCACACAGGGCTATGCGATAGTCGAAGGTCGCCTGGCGGGGAACGAAAAGCTGCTCGTCAATGTGAGGCCTTGGGGCAAGTGCGATCGCGGGCCCTATCCGACCGCACGATCGCTCGCGGCGGACGGCAGCATGGAAACACTTGCGACGGCTCCGATCTGCAATGCAAGTTTCGTTGCCGACAACGATGGTACGGTGCGCTTCGCCCATGCGACGGGCGACGATCTCAAGGCCAAGGTCTACTATCGCGCGAATGCGTCGGCGGAGTGGGAGCTTCTGTTCGATGAGGGCGTGACGCATCGTATCGATACTCCGCTGCGGTTCACGCGCGACAACAAGAAGGTCTACTTCTCCTGTCCCGGAGAGCGCAAGATGGGGGGCATTTGCCTGTGGGACGTGGCCGAGCGAAAGATGGAGGCGCTCTGGAGCGGCAACGAGGCTGATGCGGACGAACTGCTCGACACCTTCGAAGGACGCGATGCTTACGCGATCGCCTCGATGCCGGGACGGCCTGCGCTGACCCTGATCGACAAGTCCGCACGAGAGTCGGACATGATGCGCAATCTTGCGCAAGTATTTGCGGGACAGCGCGTGAGCATCGGCAGTCATACGAGCGACGGGCACCAGGCCGTGGTATTCGTCGACAGCGACACGAATCCCGGCGAGTACTACCTTTACGACGTTGCGGCGCGCAAGCTGCGTTTTCTCGTCGCCAAGTATCCCTGGCTGAAACGTGAAACGCTCGCGTCGACGGAGCCGATCGCGTTCGCCGCGCGGGACGGGACGAGTTTGCACGGCTATCTGACCAGACCGCAGCGTGCGGCGCAGGGCCGGTCGCCGCTGGTCGTCTACGTCCACGGCGGACCTTACGGGATCCGCGACCGCTGGCGTTACGATTCCTACGTGCAGGCGCTCGCCTCGCGCGGGTACGCGGTGCTGCAAGTCAATTTTCGCGGATCAGGCGGCTACGGCGAGGAGTTTCAAAATGCCGGCGCGCGCCAATGGGGTGGCAAGATGCAGGATGACGTCACCGATGCGACACGCTGGGCGATCACGCAGGGCATTGGCGATCCGCAGCGCGTATGCATATTCGGCGCGAGCTATGGCGGCTACGCCGCACTCGAAGGAGTGGCCAAGGAGCCCGATCTCTATCGCTGCGCCATCGGCTATGTCGGCGTCTACGATTTGCCGATGATGTTCAAGCGTGGCGATATTCCCGAGAGCCGGTTCGGCAAGAACTATCTCAAATGGGCGCTCGGCGAAAACGAAGGAGAATTGCGCGCGCGTTCGCCGGTCGCGCAGGCGGACAAGATCAAGGCCAGGGTGATGCTCGTCGTCGGAGGCAACGACGGACGCGTTCCCGAAGAACATGGAAAGGCCATGCGCGACGCGCTCAAGGCGAAAGGCGCGGACCCGGAATGGCTGTACGATCGCACCGAAGGCCATGGCTTTTATGCCGAGGATCACGTCAACGAGTTGTTCGAACGCTTGCTTGGATTCCTCGACCACGAGATTGGTCCAAACCATCGCTGACTCTGCGCGGGCGCCTTGCTTGAAGGTGATTTCCGGAGGGAGTTCCATTTCCTCGATCGCAGCGAGATGCATGATTTTCGGCCCATAGGCAGCGGCGCATGGGTCGGGCAGAATCACCCACATCCTTCATTGCGGGAGCGGGTCGTGGGGCGTAGCGGGAGAGTGATGGTTGCGGTGCTGGGGTTGCTGATCGTTGCCGTGGTGAACGCGGCGCCTCAGCCGTCGGAAAGCAAGGCGGCAACGGATTTCGCAAGCGCGACGCAAGGTCTGCGGCACGCGGCGGGTTTCTTCAATGTGTACCGCGACGAAGCAAAGGGCCGCGTGTTGCTCGGCGTGAAAGAATTCGGTCAGCCGTTCCTGATGATGAGTTCGCTGCCGTGGGCGCTCGGCTCGAACGACGTCGGCCTCGATCGCGGACAGAGCAGCGAGTCGCATCTGGTCGAATTCCGCCGCGTCGGCTCTCGCGTGCTGCTGGTCGAGGACAACACGAAGTTCCGCGCCGTGTCGAACAATGCGGATGAGGCACTCAGCGTGCGCCAGGCATTCGCCGAATCGGTGCTGTGGGCGGGAGACATCGTCGGCGAACGCAAGGGCGCGAACGGCGAAGTGCTCGTCGACGTGAGTTCGCTGCTGATCTCCGACCGCCACGGCATTGCGCAGCGACTGAACGAAACGAAGCAGGGCAAGTACGAGATCGACGACAAGCGCAGTGCGGTATCGCTCGCCGATGCGAAGAGTTTTCCTGACAACACCGAACTCGAAGCGATGCTGACGTTCCGCGGCCCCGGCGAGGGCGCGTTCGTCAAGGACGTGGCGATGGATCCGCAAAGCGTCACCGTGCGCCAGCATTTGAGCTTCGTGCGGCTGCCGGCGCCGGGCTATGCGCCGCGTGCCTATCACCCGGCTTCGGGCGGATTGAGCGTCGGCTGGTACGATTTCGCCCAGCCGCTTGCATCGAGCATCGATCGGCGCGTGCAGCCACGCTTCCGCCTCGACAAGGTCGACGAAGTCGGACACGTCAAGAAGCCGATCGTGTTCTACCTCGACCGCGGCACGCCAGAGCCCGTGCGCTCCGCGCTGCTCGAAGGTGCGAATTGGTGGAAGACGGCGTTCGAGAAGGCGGGCTTCAAGGATGCCTATCGCGTCGAACTGCTGCTCGAAGGCGCCGATGCCATGGACGTGCGCTACAGCCTGATCACCTGGGCGCATCGCTACACGCGCGGCTGGTCGTACGGCCAGCCGATCGTCGATCCGCGCAGCGGCGAGATCATCCGCGGCAACGTGACGCTCGGCTCGCAGCGCGTGCGCCAGGACATTCTTATCGCCGAAAGCCTGCTCGCGCCGTATGACAAGGCCAACGCCACCGAGTTGAAGAACCAAGCCGAGCAGATGGCGCTCGCACGTTTGCGCCAGCTCGCCGCGCACGAGGTCGGCCACGCGCTCGGCTTCGCCCACAACTTCGCCGCGAGCCGGCTCGGCAACGGTTCGGTCATGGACTATCCGCATCCGCTGCTCGCGCTTGGCGCCGACGGGAAAATTTCGCTCGACCACGCCTACGGCATCGGCCTCGGCGCGTGGGACGACTTCATCATCGCGCACGCCTACTGCCAGTTCGCGCCCGGCGCCGAGGAGTCGTCGCTCGCGAAGTTGCGTGCGGATATCGCCAAGGCCGGCTTCCACTACATCAGCGACCAGGACGCGCGCAGTCCGGGTGACGCGGAGCCCGACGGCTTGTTGTGGGATTCCGGCCCTGACACATTGAAAATGTTCGATGCATTGATGGCTGCACGGCGAACAGCGCTCGCGAATTTTTCGATCGGCGTGCTGCCGCCCGATCGCCAGGCCGGCGAGGTCGAAGCACGCCTCGTGCCGGTGTATCTGCTGCATCGCTACCAGACCGAAGCGGTTGCGCGCCTGCTCGGTGGCGCGAGTTATGCGTATTCGCAAGCTGTGGATCGTCAGGCCGGCTCGATGCCGGTACCGGCGCAGACACAGCGTGACGCGCTTGCGCGTCTCGTCGCAACGCTTGGTGCGGACGATCTCGCGTTGCCGGCAAACGTGCTCGATCTGGTCACGCCGCCGGGTGCGGACTACGCGCGCAATCGCGAGTACTTCGCGACAAAAACGGGGCCGACATTTGACCCGCTAGGCGCAGTCGAAGCCGCGGCCGCACAGACGACATTGTTCCTGTTCACGCCCGAGCGCCTCAATCGTCTCGCCTGGCAGCATGCGCGCGATGCGAAACAACCCGGCATCGGCGACGTGCTCGATGCTGTGTTTCGCGGCACGTGGCAGCAGACTGCCCGCGATGGTTCCGCACCGGCTGCCTTGGCCGTGCAGACCGCAGCGAACTGGGTCGTGCTCGATGCGCTGCTGCACGCGCTCGACGACGGCAAGCTGCATGCGCAGGTCGATGCCGACGTGCGCGCCTCGCTGCAGCAGTGGCAGGCCTGGCTGGCAAAGCAGGGCGGCAGCGACGCCGTTGCCGCAAGTCGCGCGTCGGCCGCCGAGACGATCCGCAAGTATCTCGCCGATCCGAAATCGGTCAAGCTGCGTCCACTGCCGACGATTCCGCCCGGTGCACCGATCTGAGTCGCGCGGCATGTCGATCTTTCTCACACCATTTGCACGCGCTCGATTGTTTCCGAAGGAAAGTCGTCGCAACACGATCCAGGATTGCTCGCCGGAAGAATTCGAGCGCCGCCTCAACGACGAGCCGCCGTTCAAGGTGCTCGACGGCTACGCGCCGTTCTGCAAACTGCACGTGCACCGCAACTGGACGTCGACGCGTTGTCTGACCGTGCCGATCGGCGACGACAATCGGCATCTGTTGCGCTCGGCCTACGAGGCGCGCACGAAGGATGAACTGCCGGTGCTCGTGCGCTGGTTCGAAGGCGTCGAAGCGCCGGTCGCGAACTGGCTCGTCGTCATCCTCTACAGCCGCGAGCAGTTGGCGAAGGAAGGTTCACCGATCGACGCAGACTGGGGCATTGTCGGTTGCATCTACACCGCCGAGCCCGAGGAAATCCCGATGGCGCCGATCACGATGATGCGCAACGCGCTCGGCGTCGAGGAAGGCGGCTCGGGCGTGGCGCTCGATCACGAGGCGTATCGACGCAGCGTCGAATTCTGGGAGTGCAACGCGAATTGGCGGCCGTAGCCGCAGCTCAATGCCGCGTCGGCATCGCTTCCACCGGCGGCTCGTCGGCGAACAGTTCGTTGATCTCGGCTTCATCGAACACGTAGTGGCGATTGCAGAACTCGCAGGTGACCTGCACCGAGCCCTGTTCGGCGAGCACGGCTTCGTTCTCTGCGCGACCGAGCGAACGCAGCATGGTGCCGACGCGCTCGCGCGAGCAGGTGCAGCCGAACGCGAGCGGCTGCGCGGGCTGCAGGCGCACCTCTTCCTCGTGAAACAGGCGCAGCAGTACTTGTTCCGGGGGCAGGTCGAGCAGCTCGTCCGCCGTCAGCGTCGCGAGCAGGTGCTCGGCGCGGTTCCAGCCGTCGGCATCGCCTTGTGGCGCACCGCCGCCTGTGGCGACCTGTTGCAGCATCAGCCCGCCGCAGCGCTCCCCGTTCGCGGCCAACACGAGTCGCGTCGGCAACTGTTCCGATCGCTGAAAATATCCTTCGAACGCGCCTGCAAGATCGCCGTGCTCGACCGGCACGAGGCCCTGATAACGCGTGTCGGTCACGGAATTCTCGATCGTGATCGCGAGGCGCGCATCGGTTTCGAGCGACACGCGCGATTGCGGTTGCTCGCCCTCCCAGCGCGCGATGCCGCGCAACTGGCCGTCGTGCGTGCAGTCGGCGAACAGCAGGCGCAGTGTGCCGCTTTCACGCAGGTGGATGGCCAGGCGGCCTTCGAACTTGATCGGGCTTGTAAACAGCGCGCTCGCGGCCACGGTCTGGCCGAGCAGTTCGGCAAGCGGGCCGCTGTAGTCGCCATTCGCGCGGATGCGCTGCCAGGCCTCGTCGAGGCGCACGATCGCGCCGCGCACGCCGGCGCGTTCGAGCTGGAAGCGGTGCAGGAAATCGTTGGTCGTCGTCATCACTGCGGTGTCGAATCGGTGGAGTCGGAGGCGGCCGGTCGCCGCGCAGGACGCCAGTTTATGCGGGCAGACATGGCTCGATGCAAGAGCCGGCGCACTCGATCCTCGCCATGAAATTTCCCCCGCTCGGACCGGGTATCGGCCGAAAGCCGCAAGAAGATGAGGCAGGATGGCTGGCAGGAACGATTCGCACGCACGGGAGAACGCTGCTTGAAACAAATTGACGGATTTTTCTGCCGCGCCGCGGCGTTGGCGATGTTGCTGACGCAAACCGTTTGGGCAAACGAGTGGTCACCGCCTGCTGATATCGAACAAATCGCACTGTGGCCAGGTATGCCGCCAAGTGCGCAACCCGTTCCGGGGCCGGAATATGCGTTGACCAAGACAAGCGCCGACCCCAAGTTTGCCGGCAAGCCCGTGACCGGTGTGCACAACGTCTCACGACCGACGATGTCGGTATTCCCGGCCAAAGGAAACAACACCGGTGCGGCGATCGTTGTGTTTCCGGGCGGCGGCTATCAAATGCTCGCGATCGATTTCGAAGGCACCGAAGTCTGCGACTGGATCACGACGAAAGGCGTCACCTGCGTCGTGCTCAAGTATCGCGTTCCCGGCAGCGGCCCGTACGGTTTGAAGATGCCGCGCGTGCCGATGGCGCTGCAGGATGCGCAGCGCGCGATCGGCCTGCTGCGCGAGCGCGGCGGCAAGTGGGGTATCGATGCGCACAAGATCGGCGTGCTCGGATTTTCCGCCGGCGGCCATCTCGTTGCCTGGGTCAGCAACGAAGCCAGGCGCAGCTACGCGCCCGTCGACGCCGCCGACAAGCAGAGCAGCCGTCCGGACTTCGCCGTCGTGCTCTATCCCGGCCACATCTGGGACTACGAGGACGGCCATTACGAGAAGCCGGCGAACGGTCTGCGCGTCAGCAAGGATGCGCCGCCGACCTTCATCGTGCAGGCGCAGGACGATCCCGTCGACAACATCCACGAATCGGCGACCTACTACCTCGCCCTGCTGAAAGCCGGGGTGCCGGTGGAGATGCACGTCTACGCGCACGGTGGCCACGCATTCGGCCTGCGCCGTAGCGAGCAGCCGATCACGCAATGGCCGGGGCTCGCCGAGACCTGGCTGCAGACGATCGGGATGCTGCCGAAGCCGCCGTGACCGGAGGCGGTTGCACGCTCATCGTCGACGGAACGCGTTTCGTCCTGCCGTGCCCGGTCGGGTGGTGAGTACCGCACTTTCGGGCTGAAACGGCTCGCGATTTCGGCGGATTCCGGGCATTTGTGCGAAATGTCATGGAAAAGTCATGCCGCGCAACGCTGCTGTCACCCGCCGCTCAAGCGCGGTCATCATCGGCCGATCATCGTTCGCCACCAGGACGCGGGCACTGTGCCGGAGCGTTCATCCAAAAGACTCTCGGGAGACACGTTATGCAACAGCGTCACAGGAGCATGATTTTGGCAGCAGCGATCGCCGCCGTACTGACAGGCGGGACCGCACGGATGGCCGCGGCGGCGGACAACAACACCGACCGCGTGTTGATCAAGTACAGCAAGGGCAGCAAGGCGCATCTGCAGCAAATGCTCAAGGCCGCCGGCGGCAAGGTTCATTTCAATCTCGATGCAATCGACACGATCGCGGCGACCCTGCCGGTCAGCGCGATCGAGGATCTCAAGCAGGCTCCCGACGTCGAGTTCGTCGAAACCGACGCACCGCGTTATCCGATGGGTCAGGTGACGCCTTGGGGCGTTTCCCGCGTGCAGGCGCCGCAGGCGGTTGCCGCAGGCGCCGACGGCACTGGCATCAAGGTCTGCGTCATCGACTCGGGCATCAATCCGAACCACGAGGAGTTTGCCGGCATCGCCATCACCGGCGACAGCGGCAACGGCCAGCCCTGGGATACCGACAACTGCGGCCATGGCACGCATGTGGCCGGCACGATCGCCGCCGCGGACAACGGTGTCGGCGTGATCGGCGTCAGTCCGGGCAAGGTCGCGCTGCATATCGTCAGAGTGTTCGGTGACAGCACGCCGAATTCCTGTGGATGGAGCTATGCCTCGACGCTGATCGACGCGGCCCAGCGCTGCCAGGCGGCCGGCGCCAAGGTCATCAACATGAGCCTCGGCGGTGGCGGCAGCAGCATCGCCGAACGCGACGCTTTCACTCGCCTGTACCAGCAGGGCGTGCTCAGCATCGCCGCCGCGGGCAACGACGGCAACGGCACCTACAGCTACCCGGCTTCTTACGACAGCGTCATCTCGGTGGCGGCGTTGGACAGCAACAACAAGCGCGCGGTCTACTCGCAGTACAACAGCCAGGTGGAACTCGCCGCCCCGGGCAACGACATCCTCAGCACCCTGCCTTTTCGCAGCGCCGCGATCAGCGCCGGTGACACCAGCTACCCGGCCACGGCCATGACCGGCACAGTGCAGACCGTCGCGCACGGCCTGCTCGTGGACGGCGGTACCTGCGCGACGACCAGCGCAAACTGGACCGGCAACGTCGTGGCGTGCAAGCGCGGCACCACCACCTTCGCCACGATGGCCACCAACGTCACTGCCGCCGGCGGCCTCGGCGTGATCGTCTACAACAACACCCCGGGCGGCTTCAGCGGCACGATGAGCCCCTACGTCTCCACGATTCCGGTGGTCAGCGTGACCGACACCGATGGAGCGGCCATGCTCTCGGCACAGCTTGGTCAGGACGTGCGCGTCAGCACGATCTTCGAGTCGCCGGCCAGCGCCTACGGCTACATGAGCGGCACCTCGATGGCGACCCCGCATGTCGTCGGTGTGGCCGCATTGACCTGGAGCGCCGCACCGCAAAAGAGCAATCAGCAGGTGCGCGAAGCGCTCGCGGAAAGCGCCCTCGACGTCGACGCGCCCGGCCGCGATTTCAATACCGGCTGGGGCCTGGTCCAGGCCAAGGCCGCGGTGGACAACCTGGTCAGCGGTGGTGCGCTGCAACCCGGCATCCCGCCGAGCCAGTTGATGGTCGTCGGCGACACGGTCAAGAACAAGTTCCAGGTGAGCCTGCTGTGGACGCGCGGCGACAGCACCGTCGATGTCTACCGTGGTGGCGTCAAGATCATGTCGGCCGTTCCCAACGCGCTGAACACCACCGATACGCCCAAGCTCAAGGGCACCGGCACGCTCATCTACCAGGTTTGCAACGCGGGCAGCACGACCCTGTGCTCGTCCAAGGCCTCGCTCTACTACTGATCCGGAGATACGAAATGAAAATCCGCAACTTCCGCTTCGCCCTGGGTCTGGCCGCCGTGCTGCTTGCGCCGCTGAGCGCCTATGCGCAGTGGTCCAAGTACGCCGACGTCAACGAGGTCATCGGCAACGGCGCGAACCTGCAAGTCCAGCCGAAGATGGCCCCGACGGCCGATGGCGGTTTCTATATCGCCTGGCTCGACAACTCCAATGCCAACTACGCCGGCTACGCCATGCGCCTGCAGCGACTCGACGTCAAGGGCCGCCCGCAATGGGGCCCCAACGGCATCGTGATCGCCAACCGCAACGCGAGCTACAACACCGACTACGGCATCGACGTCGACCCGACCGGCAACGCCCTATTGGCCTTTCACGATCTCAGCCTGGTCGACAACCTGACCCACGTTTACGCGACCAAGGTATCGCCCGATGGCAGGCTGTTGTGGGGCGATGCATCGGGTCTGATCCGGCTGCCGGATGGCGGCAGCAACGGCGCCTTGTCTCCGCGCATCGTCAGCACGGGCGACGGCGGTGCTGCGCTGGGGTGGACTGTGAACTACAGCTCTGCCGGCCTCGGCCGAGTGGTGTTGCAGAAGCTCGATGCCAACGGCGCGTTACTGTGGGGCGACCAGGATATCCAGGTTCCGCAGTTGAACGGCACCAATTTCATCCTCTCCGATCTGCACGTCGCCGAGGACGGCGGCGTCATCGCCAGCTGGAACGCCCAACTCGGCCGCTTCATCAACCAATACTGGACGCAGAAGTACGACGCCAACGGCCAGCCGATGTGGGGCAGTACCCCGCACATCCTTTGGGATGACAACGCCGGCGGAGCGATTCCGAACGGCTCCTTCTCGAAGTTCGTCACCGACGGCAACGGCGGTGCGGTCTATTGCTGGGACTACACCTTCGGCGTTTCCAGCCGGCAGACGCGCGTGCAGCACATCAACGCCGACGGCAGCGAACGTTTCGTTCACAACGGGGTCAAGCCGTCAACCGACACGGTCAACAACCGCGGCAATTGTGTGGTGAGCTACGACGCCGGCGCCGACAATGCCTTTGTGGTCTGGCGTGAGCGCACCCCGGGCACGGCCAACGTGCAGGTCGGCATCTACGCCCAGCGCGTGGATGGCCAGGGCAACCGCCTGTGGGGCGACACCGGCAACGCGTTGCTGCCGGTGGACCCGATCGCGAAAGACAACCTGGTGATGGTGCCGATGCCCAACGGCTTTGTTGCCGCATGGTCACTGGATGCTTATCCGGCGCCGATGCCGGTGCAAGCCGCGTACATCACCAGCGACGGCAACTATGGCTGGAGCCGCGGCATCGTTGGCATCAAATCCTCGAACAGCGGCACCTTGTATATGAATGGCGCTGTCAGCCGCGACGGTTACGCCACGTTCGCCTGGACCGATTATTTCTCCGCGACCGATACCAGCGTGGTTGCGCAGAACATCGGCCGCGACGGTGTGCTCGGCAAGAAGGATCAGGGCGCGACCAAGTAACTGCGCTAGTCAATCCGATGCGGACAAGGCCCCGACCTGGTCGGGGCCTTTTCTTTTTCTTGATACCGATCAGTACACCAGCGGCAGTCGCGGATCGCGCTCGCCGGCCAGGCGTTTGACCGCGGCCTCGCTGTCGGCGGCCGCGTTGCGATCTTCAAGCGCGCGATACAGGGCCAGGGTGGTGCGGGCAATGCGATAGTCGTTGTCGGCGAGCGTGCCGATTTCCCCGAGCAGCGGAGCGGCGCGCTCGGCGGCACCCTGTGCGATGAGCGCGGCGGCGTGCGCGCAGCCCGCGGTCACGCGCGCATCGGGCGAATCCTTGGCGGCGGCAGCATCGGCCGCGACGAACGCGGATTCGCTTGCGGTCGGAGAGTCGCGCATCGCCAGCAGGGCCTTGGCCAGCAGCCACGACATGTCCGTCTGCGCCTCGGCTCCGGCGCGTGCCAGCCAGGCCTGGGCGGCCGCGACATCGTCGGCGCGCAGCGCAGCCTGCACGCCGAGCAGGATCCTTTCTCCGTCGATATTGCCGGACGCGGCCGCCAGCGTCCGCGCCAATTCCGCCGCGCCACGCGTATCGCCACGCACCAGGTGCAGGCGCAAGCGCAACGTATCCAGCACCTGCGGCGGCTTGCGCGGACCGGCCTGCAGACGCGCGATCCACGCTTCGGTTTCGCCGAGGCGGCCGTTGGCCATCGATACCTCGGCATGCACCAGCGCAACGCGCTCGGCCAGGATCGGATTTTCGATCGCATCGAAGTGCTCGGCCGCGCGCTGCACGCTGGCCAGTGCGGCCGCCGGTTGCGCGAGGCGCATCTGCGAGGCTGCCTTGGCCTGCAGCGCGGCGGCGAGATTGTCGCGCACGTCGAAGCGCGCGAACGTGGCGACGGCGCGGTCGAACTGCTGCAATGCCTGGGCGTCGTTGTGGCGCCGGCTTTCGAGCATGCCGAGATTGACGTCGACCGCCGCGACCTCCAATTCGTTGCCGGCGCGCTGCATGGCCAGGCGCGCGCGGCCGATGTCGGCGATCGCTTCGGCGTCGCGCCCGAGTTCCACGCGCGCGACGCCCCGGCCGTTATAGGCATTGCCGAGCAAAACCGGATCCAGCTTGCCGTTGCCTTCGAGCAGCGCCAGCGCATCCGAATAGCGCCGTTCGGCGTTGGCGAAATCGCCGGAACGGATCGCCGCCGCGCCGAGCCCCGCCAGGGCCTGCGCGCGAATGTCGTCGGGCACCGCGCTGCCGCGCGCGATCAGATTGTCGAACACGCGCGTGGCCACGTCCAGGTTGCCGGCGCGGAACTCAAGCTGGCCTTCGCGCAGTCGCAGTGGTGGCTCATTGCGCAGGTCTTCGCCTACGCCCTGGATCAGGCCGCGTGCGTTGGCCAGCTGGCCGGCCAGCAATTCGGCATCGATCTGTTGCAGGCGCTCGGCGAGCGCGGTCGGCGCGGACGCGCTCGTGCTGCGCAGGTGACCCAGCCGCCGCAACAGCGTGTCGGTGGCCGCTGCGGCGGCGGTCAACACGGTATCGCCGCGCGCTTCGACGTCGGTGCCCGGCTGCGCGCCGATCTGCAGCAGGTGCAGGCGCACGCTCCAGTCGTTGTGCCCGGGAACCGCGCTCGGCTGGATGACCCAGTGCGCGCCGGTGGTGGCGAGCAATCGCCGCGCGAGCGCGTCGGCATCGCCATCGCCGGAACGCTCTCCCGCCAACGGCAACACCTGGCTGCTTGGCAGCACGTTCAATCCGCCGTCGGCGCGCATGCGGCTGGCGATGTAGTCCATCACGCCGAGTCGGACCCAGGCATGCTCGGCGCTGTCCGCGGTCATCGTCATCGGCAGCACGATCGCCAGCACCGATTGCGCTGAAGCCTGCGCCGCGGGCGGGGCGTGGCCGGGCCGCGTCATCGTCCACCACAACAACAAGGCCGCCACGATTGCGAGCGCGCCCGCGACGAGCGGCCATCGCCGCCGCGGCGCCGGGCTCGCCGAAGTCATCGCCGGCGCTGCGTCGTTGGCAGCCAGGACCGAAGCGACTGCAGGCAGATCTGCCGCGTCTTCGCTCGCCACCGCTGTCGGAGTTGCGGCCGCGCTGTCTTCCGTCGTCGTCGGCATCGTCACCGTCAGCGGCGCCACCCAGCGATAACCAAAGCGCGGCACGGTGCGGATCGCAGTCTGCTCACCGCCGGTGTCGCCGACCGCGCGGCGCGCACGCAACAGCGTCTGCGCCAGCACGGCATCGCTCACGTCCACGCGGCCCCAGACCGCGGCGATCAGCTCGTCGCGTCCGACCGCACGCTCGCGCTGCTCGATCAGGTAGACCAGGCAATCGAATACCTTGGGCGGCAGCGATACCGTCGCCCCGCGATGGCGCAACTCGCGCACCGCCGGATCGAGCGTGAACTCATCGAAGGCATAGATCGGGAGCGTGCGCATGGGTGTCGATTATCTGCTACTTCCGCGCTGGCATGACGGTGCCTTGTCCATTTTTCCTCGCCCGCGTGAAGGCGGTCATTCGCGCACCACGCCTCGATCGTCGAAAAAATTCCGCAGATGTCGATTTGCGCAAACGCCGCTCGTCGTTTCGACGCAGGGCCGATAGGCTGGCTCGCGCCGGCCGAATGCACACACCATCATCAGTTGGAGAATGAAATGATCCCCAAGAACACTATTTGCATCTGGTACGACGGCGCTGCCCTCGAAGCCGCGCAGTTCTACGCGAAGACGTTTCCGGACAGCGCGGTCGGTGCGATCCATCGCGCACCGGGCGACTATCCCGCCGGCAAGCAGGGCGATGTGCTGACGGTCGACTTCACCGTCGTCGGCATTCCCTGTATCGGCCTCAATGGCGGCCCCGAAATGAAGCACAGCGAGGCGTTCTCGTTCCAGATCGCGACCGAGGACCAAGCCGAAACCGATCGCCTGTGGAACGCGATCGTCGGCACCGGCGGCAAGGAAAGCGTCTGTGGCTGGTGCAAGGACAAGTGGGGCATATCGTGGCAGATCACGCCGCGAGTGCTCACCGAAGCCTTCACCGGTACGGATCGCGCGGCGGCCAAGCGCGCCTTCGAGGCGATGATGCAGATGGGGAAGATCGATGTCGCTGCGATCGAGGCGGCGCGGCGAGGCTGATATCCATGCGGCGTTCGTGCGGGCCGCGCGAACGCCGGATTTTCAAGCCCGCAGCAGCACCTTGCCGTTGCGTCCCAGCTGCAGGCTCGCTGCGGCCGCCTTGGCCGCGTCGGCGAGATCATAGACCGCGTCGACCGGCAGATGCAGTTCGCCGCTCGCGGCGCGCTGGATCAGTTCGCCGACCAGGCGGCGCTTGTCCTCAGGCGCCATCTCGCGGCTGACCTTGCTGCCCCAGAAGCCCTTGACGACGGCGTGCTTGAAGATCACGTCGCCCGAGGGAATCTGCATCGCCTCGCCGCTCATCGCGCCGAACGACACGAGCACGCCGTTCTCGCCGAGCAGCACCATCAGCTCGGCGCTGGCCTTGCCGCCGACCGAATCGACGGCCGCGTTCGCGAGCGCGGCGCCGAGGAGTTTCTTCGCCGCGTCCATCCATCCCGATGTCGCGGTGGAGATCACGTCGGCCACGCCGAGCGCAGCCATTTCGCTTACGCCATGATCGCGGCGCACGAGGCTGAGCACGCGCACCCCACGCGCGGCCGCGAGCATCGCGAGCGTCTTGCCGACCGCGCCGTTGGCGGCGTTCTGCACGATCCACTGGCCGCGCTGCACCTGCAGGAATTCGAGCAGCATCAGCGCGCTCAGCGGCATCGCGATCAGCTGCGCGGCGACTTCGTCGGGGATCGCATCGGGAATCGGAATCACCATGCGCGCCGGCGCGATGAAACACTCGGCCCAGGTCCCGTGGCCCGAGGCCGCGGACACGCGCTGGCCCAATGCGAGTTTTTCGACGCCCGCGCCGAGCGCATCGATGACACCGAATCCCTCGCTGCCGCCGATCGCCGGCAGGCTCGGCTTGTAGCCGTACTGGCCGCGGATCGTCCACAGGTCGTGGTTGTGGATCGGCGCGAGCCGCATGCGGATGCGCACTTCGCC
>NZ_DASVOK010000456.1:0-1937 GCF_036383415.1 Rudaea sp.
GTTTGCCGCTCTCCTGGTCATCGGCATCGCAACCCCCGCCCTCGGCCAGGTGCAGCGGCGCGCTTACGAGCCCTCGGCCACCAACACGATTCAAAGCATTCACGCCGAACACGGCATGGTGGTGGCGCAGGAGAAGCTGGCGGCGCGGGTCGGCACCGAGATCCTGCGACAAGGCGGCAACGCCGTTGACGCCGCGGTCGCCACCGGCTTTGCGATGGCGGTGACCTATCCGCGCGCCGGCAATATCGGCGGCGGCGGTTTCATGGTGATCCATCTCGCCGGCCACAATGAAGACGTCGCAATCGACTATCGCGAAACCGCGCCGCAGGCCGCGACGCGCGACATGTTCCTGAACGCCGACGGCAAGCCCGATCCGGACAAGTCGCGCAATTCCGCGCTCGCGATCGGCGTGTCCGGCACGGTCGCGGGCTTTGCGCTGGCGCTGGAGAAATACGGCTCCGGCAAGTTCACGCTGGCGCAGATCATCAAGCCCGCGATCGATCTCGCCCGCGACGGCTTCATCGTCACCGACGATACAGCGGACACGCTGTCGGACATGTATCGCCGCATGTCGCGATGGCCGAACTCCGCCAAGACGTTCTCGCATGCCGACGGCACGCCGCTGCACGAAGGCGACCGCCTGATCCAGGGCGATCTTGCCGGCGTGCTGACGGCGATTGCCGAACAGGGGCCGCGCGGCTTCTACGAAGGCGCGGTCGCCGAGAAGCTCGTCAGCGGGATCAAGAATGCCGGCGGTATCTTTACGCTCGAAGATCTGAAGACCTACCAGCCGGTGATCCGCACCCCGATCCGCGGCACCTATCGCGGCTACGACATCGTCTCGATGCCGCAGCCGTCTTCCGGCGGTGTCGTGCTGCTGGAGATCCTCAATATCCTCGAGGGCTTTCCGATGTCGGACATGAAGCAGGGCTCGGCCGCCTCGCTGCATGTCATGATCGAAGCGATGAAGCGGGCCTATGCCGATCGCGCCCGCTATCTCGGCGATCCCGCCTTCGTCGACGCGCCGACGCAGCTGCTGATCGACAAGGATTATGCCGCGAGGCAGCGCGCCACCATCGACCTCGCCCGCGCCACGCCGTGGACCGATGTGCGCAACGCCAAGCAGCCGCATGAGGGCGACAACACCACGCATTATTCTGTCGTCGACGCCGGCGGCAACGCCGTCAGCAACACCTACACGCTGAACTTCCCGTACGGCGTCGGCTTGGTCGCCGACGGCATCGGCGTGCTGCTCAACAACGAGCTCGACGATTTCACCGCGGCGCCCGGCGCCTCCAATGCGTTCGGCCTGGTCGGCTTCGAAGCCAATCTGCCGGGACCCGGCAAGCGGCCGCTGTCGTCGATGTCGCCGACCATCGTGCTGAAGGACGGCAAGCCGGTGCTGGTGACGGGATCGCCGGGCGGCAGCCGCATCATCTCCGCGGTGACGCAGATCATCGTCGACGTCATCGACTACAAGATGGACATCGCAGCCGCGGTCGCCGCACCCCGCATCCATCACCAATGGCTGCCCGACGAGGTCCGGATCGAGAAAGGCTTTCCTGACGAGGTGCTCGCTGAGCTCCGCGCCAAGGGCCACAAGCCGGTCGAGCCGCTCGGCTACTCCTCCGCGAACTCGATCGTCGTCACGACCAGCGGTCTGCTCGGCGCACCCGATCCACGCACGCGCGGCTCGGAGGCCGCGGGATACTAGGGCTTGATCCGGACCGGTACGGCGGCGCTAGCGCAAAGTGCGAAGCGGTTTTCCCGCGACAAACGCGAAGCGTTTGCGCCGGGATCATGCTCAAACTAAAGACCTAGAGGGGCAAACGCGGCTTTGCCCGACCTGCAACATCGCGATAGATTGGCGGTCCGCGCAACTCCGGCCGCGGATCGCAAACAGCCGGTGAATGATTTCTCCGGGGAACGCGCATGAG
>NZ_DASVOK010000457.1:0-15376 GCF_036383415.1 Rudaea sp.
CTCGCGTGGCCCGCGCCGAAATCGGATTCGTCCAGCGCGAACGACAACCGCAGATCGGCACCGCGGTCGAGCGCGGCGAACAAGGCGCGCGCAAGCGGGGCCTGTGGAGGCAACGGCAGCAGCAGCAAGGCCACGCGGCCGCGGCAACCGATGCCGCTGCCGAACAACAGGTCCTCGTCGCTGCGCGTGTCGAACTCAACCGTCGCCGCGCGCCCGGATTCGTGTACCTCGCGGGCCGCATCCTCAAGCGCGGGCTCGAGGCAGCCACCGCTGATCACGCCGTGACGCAGGCCCTTGCCGTCGAGTAGCACGAGCGCGCCGGGTTTCTGGTAGGTCGATCCTTCGGTCGCGGTGACGATGCCGAGCACCGCGTTTTCGTTGCGCGCATGGATGCGCCACAGCACATCGAGCAGGCCGCGCAGGCCGCCGGCTGTGGAATTCGTATCGTTTGTCGTCATGCGCATCATGTTAGCGCACGGATGCCAAAGCGTTACTCGCGTACCGCCAGTCGCCGGTACTGGATCGCTTCCATCAGGTGTGGCGTCGCGATCGCATCGCCGCCGTCGAGATCGGCGATCGTGCGCGCAACACGCAGGATGCGGTGATAAGCGCGCGCGGACAGACCGAGCTTGTCGAGCGCACGTTCGAGCAAGGCGCGGTCGCGTGTCGAGAGTGCGCTATCGCGACGCAGTTCACGCGATCCGAGCAGCGCGTTCGGTTTGCCGGCGCGTTGCATCTGCCGCGAACGCGCGGCGATCACGCGTTCGCGCACGACGGCGCTGGACTCTCCCGATGGTGCCGTCTCGCCGAGCTCGGCCAGCGCCACGCGCGGCACCTCGACCTGCAGGTCGATGCGATCGAGCAGCGGCCCGGAAATTTTCGCCCGGTAGCGGCGGATCGCCTCGGGCGTGCAGGCGCAGCGGCCCGACGCATCGCCGGCATAGCCGCAGGGACACGGATTCATCGCCGCGACCAGCTGGAACGCGGCGGGAAACTCGGCGCGGCGCGCGGCGCGCGAGATGGCGACGCGACCCGATTCGAGCGGCTCGCGCAACACCTCGAGCACGTGGCGATCGAACTCCGGCAGTTCGTCGAGAAAAAGCACGCCGTGATGCGCCAGCGAAATCTCGCCCGGACGCGGCACCGAGCCACCGCCGACCAGCGCCACCGCGGATGCCGTGTGATGCGGCTGGCGGAACGGACGCGTTTTCCAGCTGCGCAAATCGACGCCCTGCCCGGCGACCGAGCGCACGGCCGCCGACTCCAGTGCTTCGGCCTCGCTCAGCGGCGGCAGGATGCCCGGCAGGCGACTCGCGAGCATGGTCTTGCCGGTGCCGGGCGGGCCGACGAACAACAGGTGGTGCGCGCCGGCCGCGGCAATTTCCAGCGCCCTGCGCGCGTGCGCCTGACCGCGCACCTCGGCGAGATCGGGCTGCTCGGACTCGTTCGTTTCCGCGTTCGCCTGCGATGCGACGGCGCCTTCGGGCAGGTCGCCCGCGCCGCGCAGGAAGGCGAGCACTTCGAGCAGCGAATCCGCACCGCGAACCTCGGCCGCAGAGACGAGCGCGGCTTCGGCGACATTGCTGCGCGGCACGATCAGCGCGCGATCGGCCTGCACGGTCTTCAACGCCGCCGGCAACACGCCGGTGACCGCACGCAGTTCGCCGGACAAGGCCAGTTCACCGAGGAATTCATAGCGCGCCAGCACTTCCTTCGGCACGTGTCCGGCCGCGGCGAGGATGCCGAGCGCGATCGGCAGGTCGAAACGGCCGCCGTCTTTGGGCAGATCGGCCGGTGCCAGGCTGACGGTGACGCGGCGCGCGGGATATTCCAGTTGCGCATTTTGGATCGCGACGCGGACGCGGTCGCGTGCCTCCTTCACCGCGGTTTCGGGTAAACCGACGATGCTCGTGCCGGGCAGGCCGCCGGAAAGATGCACCTCGACGGTGACTGCCGGCGCGGCAACACCGTCCTGGGCACGGCTATGGACGGTGGCGAGGCTCATCAATGCGCAATCGTCAGGCCAGAAAAAGCGCGACCGCGTGACCGAAAAACAACAGACGTCCCTGTCCGACTGCGGGTCCGGGCAGTGTCCCCTTGAGGTGGCTTCCTGTCGAAAAGTCCGGCTAGGCGCGGCCGGGTTTTGCTTGCTGCGATCGTATGCGATCGCAGCTGTGGAGATTCCGCGGACGGCCGTGCCGGGTCTACCTGCCGTCCATGCAGGGAGGGTCGCAATTCATGCTTACCGGACGACGAGCCGTGATCGCCGCAACCACCGGCGCGAGGCGCCGGGCTCGGTTCACGACCGTCCGCGGAAAAGGGAGGCTTCATCGGCGTCGTGCCAATGCGCCCTGGTCCTGCTTAATGCGGTGCGGCCTTGCCGCCGAGCAAGGTTTCGAGTTCGGCTACGCGGTGTTCCAGCGCCTCGACCATCTCGCGGGTGCGCAGCAGCACGCAGCGCTGCACGTCGAACTCCTCGCGGGTGACGAGATCGAGCCGGCGCAGGCCCGAACGCAGGGTGTCCTTGAAGTTGGCGGACAGATCGTCCATGGCCTCGCGCGCGGGGGCACCGAGGCGCTCGCGTGCTTCGGGAGGAACGAGGTCGACCAGGCGCCGAGCCAGGTCGTCGAGCGGGGAGACGGCAATCACGGCGTTACCTCTCAAGCAAACGGTGGTGTGCAACGGACGGGACAAAGCGTAACCAATCCGTTCGCGACGGACAGTGGCAGTTTACTGATTCCTCTGTAGGAATTTTCCTACAAGACAGACGGAAAACCGGCCGCAATCGCGCCATTTCCATCCGGCAGCGCGGATCGGGCTTTTTCGGTATAGTCGGCTTACACGAAGTCCTTTCGCCAAGCCATGAAACTCGTCACTGCCATCATCAAACCGTTCAAGCTCGACGATGTGCGCCAGGCGCTCGCCGAAGTGGGCGTGCAGGGCATCACGGTGACCGAGGTCAAGGGTTTCGGCCGGCAAAAAGGCCATACCGAACTGTATCGCGGCGCCGAATACGTCGTCGATTTCCTGCCCAAGATCAAGATCGATATCGCGGTCGCCGACAACCTCGTCGAGCGCGTGGTCGAAACGATCCTCGCCTCCGCCAACAGCGGCAAGATCGGCGACGGCAAGATCTTCGTCCACGATCTGGAGCAGGTGATCCGCATTCGCACGGGCGAAACCGGCGCGGACGCGCTATGAATGCGATCTCCTGATCGCGAAGATCAAAAAGCGGCGATCCATGGCCGCACTTTTCAATTTTCGCGAATCTCGGCGGTTGCCCGTATAGACGTTTAGGTGGCCAATTGCCGCAGGCTTTGACGCGACGCAACATTTGTGTTGTAGTCGCGTGCGTGGAATATCCACATAACCAAGGCGGGCGCCAGGGACGCGCCGGCTTTGTCGTCGCCAGATGCCGGCGGACCGGACGCTTTCGCCGCATCAAGCAGAGTCGAGTAAGCCATGTTGCAACAACGCGCTAATACGCTGTATGACCCGTCGTTCGAACACGACAGCTGCGGTTTTGGGCTGATCGCGAACATCGACGGCAAAGCGGGCGCGTGGTTGGTCGACCAGGCCTTCTCGACCCTGGCGAAGATGTCGCATCGCGGCGGCATCGGAGCCGACGGCATCACCGGCGACGGCTGCGGCATCCTGCTCTATCGCCCGTTCGGCTGGCTGCGCGCGCTCGCGAGCGACGCCGGCATTGCCGTCGGCGAGCGCTTCGCCTCGGGCCACGTCTACCTCGATCGCAAGGACGCGGTGCGCGCGCAAGCGCAGAAGGCCGAACTGGCGAAGCAGCTCGAAGCAGCCGGTCTCGTCGTTGCCGGCTGGCGCGAAGTGCCGGTCGATTCGCGCGCCTGCGGGCCGATCGGCGAAGCGCACCGCCCGCGCATCGAACAGATCTTCGTCAACGCGGCGGCCGGCATGGACGAGGGTGCGTTCGACCGCGCCCTGTTCCGCGCGCGGCGCCTGGCCGAAAAAACCTTCGCCGACGACATCCATTTCTACGTCGTCACCCTGTCGGCAAGTACTTTTGCGGCCAAGGCAATGGTCGCGCCGGGCCAGTTGCGCGCGGCATTTCCGGACTTCTCGCATCCGCGCCTCGAAGCCAGCGCCGCGGTGTTCCACCAGCGCTACTCGACCAACACGATGCCGCACTGGCGCCTGGCGCAACCGTTCCGCCTGCTCGCGCACAACGGCGAGATCAACACGATCAAGGCCAACCGCAACTGGGCGACCGCGCGCGCCGGAAAGTATAAATCTCCACTTGTGGATTTCTCCGATCTCGGCGAGCTGGTCACGACCCAGGGCTCGGATTCGCAGAGCCTCGACAACATGCTCGAAGTGCTCGTCGAGGGCGGCCTCGACGTGCTGCTTGCGATGCGCGTGCTGATTCCGCCGGCGTGGTCCTCGCGCGAGGATCTCGACGAGGATCTCGAAGCGTTCTACGAATACTACGCGCTGCATTCCGAGCCCTGGGACGGCCCCGCCGGCATCGTGCTGTGCGACGGAAGACATGCCGCTTGCGCGCTCGACCGCAACGGCCTGCGCCCGGCGCGCTGGGCGCGTTCGGACGACAATCATCTTATCGTCGCTTCGGAAGCCGGATTGTGGGACGTGCCGGATTCGCGCATCGTCGCCAAGGGCCGGCTCGGGCCGGGCGAGATGATCGCGGTCGACCTGGTCGAGCACAAGCTGCTCGACAGCGCGGCGATCGATGCGATCAACCGTTCGCGCGCACCGTACAAGAAGTGGCTGCGCGAGCAGCTCAACTATCTCGAATCGCACCTGATCGATCCTGCGCTCGCCGCTGAGCCGTTTTCGCCCGAAGTGCTCGCACGCTACCAGAAGCAGTTCGCGCTGACGCGCGAGGAACGCGACGTCATCCTGAAAACCCTGGCAGAGGACGAAGCCGAGGCGACGGGCTCGATGGGCGACGACACGCCGATCGCCGTGCTCTCGCAGCAGTCGCGGCCGCTGTACGAATACTTCCGCCAGTCGTTCGCGCAGGTGACGAACCCGCCGATTGATCCGCTGCGCGAGCGGCTCGTGATGTCGCTGACCACGCAGATCGGCCTCGAACGCAACGTCTTCGATCTGTCGCCGGACAACGCGCAGCAGGTGCTGCTCAACTCGCCGATCCTGTCGCAGCGCAAGCTGCGCCAGATCCTCGCGCTGCCGCACATCGCGCCCGCTAACATCAAGCTCGATCTCTATTACGACGAGAAGATCGGGCTCAAGGCCGCGATCGAAGACCTCTGCGACCGCGCCGAAGATGCCGTGCGCGGCGGCACGATGTTGATCCTGCTCTCCGATCGCTATCCAGTGCCGGGCCTGCTGCCGATCCACGCCCTGCTCGCGACCGGCGCCGTGCACGCGCGCCTGACCCAGAAGCAGTTGCGTTGCGACTGCAACATCCTCGTCGAAACCGGCAACGCACGCGATGCACATCACTTCGCCTGCCTGATCGGTTTCGGCGCGACCGCGGTGTATCCGTACCTGTCGTACCAGACCCTGTTCGACATGAACAAGCACGGCCAGCTCAAGGGCCGCCAGGGCGAGCCGCCGAGCGAGATCGGCCGCAGCTATCGCCGCGGCATCCAGAAAGGTCTGCTCAAGATCATTTCGAAGATGGGCATCGCGACAATCGCGGGTTATCGCGGCGCGCAGTTGTTCGAGATCGTCGGCCTCGATGCCGACGTCGTCGAGCTGTGTTTCCCGGGCACGCCTTCGCGCATCGGCGGCGCGGGGTTTGCCGACATCCAGAACGAGTACAAGGCGCAGGCGATCGCCGCGCGCGATCCGAATTACGCGCTGCCGCCGGGCGGACTGATGAAGGCGCTGCCGGGCGGCGAGTTCCACATGTACAACCCCGAAGTCGTCGGTGCACTCCAACTTGCGGTGCGCACGAATGACACAAAGCTTTATCGCCGCTACGCCGATGCCGTCGACAAGCGCGTACCCGCGGCGCTGCGCGATCTGCTCGCCGTGCACGCGGTCGGGGCGCCCGTGCCGATCGAGGAAGTCGAACCGGTCGAAGCGATCCTCAAGCGCTTCGACTCGGCCGGCATGTCGCTCGGCGCGCTCTCACCCGAGGCGCACGAGTCGCTGGCGATTGCCATGAATAGGTTAGGCGCGCGCAGCAACTCCGGCGAAGGCGGCGAAGACCCGGTGCGCTACGGCACCGAGAAGATGTCAAAGATCAAGCAGGTTGCCTCGGGCCGCTTCGGCGTCACGCCGGCGTATCTGGTCAATGCCGAGGTGCTGCAGATCAAGGTCGCACAGGGTGCCAAGCCCGGCGAAGGCGGCCAGTTGCCAGGGCACAAGGTCAACGCCCTGATCGCGCGCCTGCGCTATGCGCGTCCCGGCATCGGCCTGATTTCGCCGCCGCCGCATCACGACATCTATTCGATCGAAGATCTCGCGCAGTTGATCTACGACTTGAAGGAAGTGAATCCGTCGGCGCTGGTCTCGGTGAAGCTTGTCGCGAACGCCGGCGTCGGCACGATTGCTGCCGGTGTCGCGAAAGCGAACGCCGATCTGATCACGATCTCGGGGCACGACGGCGGCACGGGCGCGAGTCCGCTCACCTCGATCCGCTATGCGGGTTCGCCGTGGGAACTTGGCTTGTCGGAAACGCAGCAGACATTGGTGCGCAATGGCTTGCGCTCCCGCGTAATTGTTCAGACCGACGGCGGCCTAAAGACCGGCCTCGACGTGATCAAGGCGGCGATGCTCGGCGCACAATCGTTCGGCTTCGGCACAGCACCGATGGTCGCGCTCGGCTGCAAGTACCTGCGCATCTGCCATCTGAATTCCTGCGCGACTGGCGTCGCGACACAGAACGATGAGTTGCGCAAGAAGCATTACGACGGCCCGCCCGAGCAGGTCGAGAACTTCTTCCGCTTCGTCGCCGAGGACGTGCGTCAGCACATGGCGCGCCTCGGCGTGCGCAAGCTCGACGAGATCATCGGCCGCACCGATCTGCTCACGCAGCGTGAGGGCGCGACGGTCAAGCAGAACAAGGTCGATCTCGCGCCGCTGCTCGGCAGCGGACTGGACGGCAACGTGCCGGGATGCGCCGCGGCACCGATTCCGCAGAGCGATCTGGCCAGGCGCATCGCCGCCGAGACGAAGGTCGCGATCGAGAACGCCACCGGCGGTGAATTTCATTACGCCGTCGTCAACACCGACCGCTCGATCGGCGCTCGCCTGTCGGGCGAGGTCGCGCGCAAGCACGGCGATCAGAGCATGGCGGCAAATCCGATCACGCTGCGCCTGTCCGGTGCCGCAGGCCAGAGCCTCGGCGCATGGAACGCTGGCGGCGTGCATATCGTCCTCGACGGCGAGGCCAACGACGGCGTCGGCAAAGGCATGGCCGGCGGCCGCATCGTCGTGCGTCCGCCTCGCGACGCGGGCTTCCCGAGCCACGAATCCTCGATCGTCGGCAACACCTGCCTGTACGGTGCGACCGGCGGCGAGTTCTACGCCGCAGGCCGCGCGGGCGAGCGCTTCGCCGTGCGCAACTCGGGCGCGCTTGCCGTCGTCGAAGGCGTCGGCGACCACTGCTGCGAATACATGACCGGCGGCACTGTCGTCGTGCTCGGCCGCTGCGGGGTCAACTTTGGTGCCGGCATGACCGGCGGCTACGCCTTCGTCCTCGACGAGGCGCGCGACTTCGTCGACCGCTATAACCACGAGCTCGTCGACATCACGCGCATCTCGCACGAGGGCATGGAAAACTACTGGCAACACCTGCGCAGCCTGCTGCTCGGCTACGTCGATGCGACCGGCAGCGCCTGGGGCCGTCGCATCGTCGACGAGTTCCGCGAACTCGTACACAAGTTCTGGCTGGTCAAACCGAAGGCCGCCAGCCTCGACTCGCTCGCCGACGAACTGCGCCGCGCCGCCTGACAGACAGAATCGATCAACGTGAAAAAAGATAATTTTCCATTTTTGCGCTTTCCCCGCGAGCTGCCGCGCGAGCTCAACGTGCCCGTGCGCGTGCTCGGCTACGGCGAGATCCACACCGCGTTTACCGGCGAGCAGGTCACCGAGCAGGCCTCGCGCTGCATCGACTGCGGCAATCCGTACTGTTCCTGGGGCTGCCCGCTCAACAACCACATCCCGCGCTGGCTCGAACTCGCGCGCGAAGGCCGCGTCGAAGACGCCGCGGCGCTGATGCACGAGACCAACCCGCTGCCCGAGATCTGCGGCCGCATCTGCCCGCAGGACCGCCTCTGCGAGCAGGCCTGCACGCTCGAGACCGGCTTCGGCGCGGTGACGATCGGCGCGATCGAGCGGTCGATCACCGACGAGGCGTTCAAGCGCGGCTGGCGACCGAAGCTCGACGACGTCGAGCCGTCGGGCAAGCGCGTCGCGATCGTCGGCGCCGGCCCGGCCGGACTCGCCGCAGCCGACGTGCTCGCGCGCGCGGGTCACGCGGTCGAGGTGTTCGATCGTGACGAGGAAATCGGCGGCCTGCTCACGTTCGGCATTCCGCCGTTCAAGCTCGACAAGAAAATCGTCGACACGCGCCGCGGCGTGCTCGAGGGTATGGGCGTGAAGTTCCGCCTCAACACCGAGATCGGTCGTGACGTGGATTTTTCCACATTGGCAAAAGAATACGACGCCGCCTTCCTCGGCACCGGCGCGTACAAGTTCGTCGACGGCCAGCTGCCCGGGCAGACCCTGCCCGGCGTACACGCGGCGCTGCCGTTCCTGATCGCGAACATGCGCCGCCTGCTCGGCACGGCGACCGCGGCCGACGTGATGCCGGAACTGCTCGGCAAGCGCGTTGTCGTGCTCGGCGGCGGCGATACCTCGATGGACTGCGTGCGCACCAGCGTGCGCCACGATGCCGAAAGCGTCACCCTTGTCTATCGTCGCGACGAAGCGAACATGCCCGGCTCGCGCCGCGAGGTGAAATACAGCCGTGACGAGGGCGTCGACTTCCTGTTCCAGCGTCAGCCGCTCGAAATCCTCGGCAACGCCAAAGGCGTCATCGGCGTGCGCGTCGCCGAAACGCGTCTCGTCGACGACGGCAGCGGCCGCCCGCGTTCGGAAGTTGTCGCGGGCAGCGAGGAAATACTGCCCGCTGACGTCGTCATCCTCGCCTTCGGCTTCCTGCCCGAGCCGCCACAGTGGGCTACATCGAATGGCATCGAGTTCGCGGCGAACGGCAAGATCGTCCTCGGCGGCGCCGGCCGCCTGCCGCTGCAGACAACGAACCCAAAAGTGTTCGCCGGCGGCGACATGTGGCGCGGCGCCGACCTCGTCGTGCGCGCCGTGCTCGACGGCCGCGAGGCGGCGAAGCAGATCAAGCAGATGTTCGCCACGCAGACCGAGGCGGCCGAAGCAGCCGTCGCCTGAGCATCGACCCATCCATCCCATTTTCCGAATCGATTGCGACCGCCCCCATGTTCGAGACCCTGACTTCGCCTGCACCTGACAAGATCCTCGCCCTGATCGCGCTGCTGCGCGACGACCCGCGCCCGCACAAGGTCGATCTCGGCGTCGGCGTCTACAAGGATCGCGAAGGCCGCACGCCGATCATGCCGTCGGTGCGCGACGCCGAGCAGGTGCTGTTCGCCGAGCAGACGACGAAAACCTATCTCGGCCTCGCCGGCGACACGGCGTTCGATTCATTGATGACGACACTCGTCCTCGACGATGCAGCGCCCGCCGCGCGCGTGCGCGCGATCCAGGCGCCCGGCGGCTCCGGCGCGCTGCGCATCCTGTTCGAGTTGCTGCGCCGCGCGCAGCCGGGTGCGACGGTATGGGTGTCTGACCCGACCTGGCCCAACCATATTCCGATGATCGAGGCCTCTGGGCTCAAGCATGTTTCGTATCCGTATTTCGACGCGGCCACGGGCACGGTGCGCTTCGAGGCGATGCTTGCCGCGCTCGCTCAGGCCAAGCCGAACGATGTCGTCCTGCTGCACGGCTGCTGCCACAACCCGACCGGTGCGAACCTCACGCTCGATCAGTGGCGCGAAGTCGGCAAGCTCATCCTCGACAAGCAGCTGTTTCCATTCGTCGACATCGCCTATCAGGGATTCGGCGAGGGCCTCGATGCCGACGCCGCCGGCGTGCGCCTGCTCGCCACGCTCGTGCCATCGATGGTCATCGCCGCGAGCTGCTCGAAGAACTTCTCGGTGTACCGCGACCGTGTCGGTTGCGCGATTCTGCTCGCGCCGTCCGAGGCCGAAGCCGATGTCGCCTATGCCCAGCTCTGCTCGGTCGCGCGTGCCAACTACTCGATGCCGCCCGACCACGGCGCCGCCGCGGTGCGCATCATCCTCGCCGACCCGGCGCGGCGCGCGGCCTGGGTTGCCGAAGTGGATGCGATCCGCGAGCGCATGGTCGCGCTGCGCGAAGGCCTCGCCGCCGCGCTGCGCAAGCATTCGGGTTCGAACCGTTTCGATTTCGTCGCCCGCCACCGCGGCATGTTCTCGCGCCTGGGCCTCTCCGTCGAACAGGTGCATCGCCTGCGCGCCGAACACGCGATCTACATGGTCGACGACAGCCGCATCAATGTCGCCGGCCTGCCCGATGACCGTCTCGACGACGTCGCGCGCGCGATCGTCGCCGTGCTCTGAAAACCGGCGCTTGTTGCCGCGCACGCTGCATCCGCGCGGCGCACTGCGTCGTGCAGGCACGGGCGCTTTTCGGCTATAAACATGGGCACGATCCGGCTTCGCGCAGTGCATCCGCAGACGCACCTGCCGTGCCGGGCCCCATTGGAGCCACTGAGTGCCCTTCATCAATGCAGAGGCTGCGGCAAAGACCGACTATGACGTGATCGTCGTCGGCTCGGGCGCCGGCGGCGGACAGATGGCCTACACGCTGACCATGGGCGGCGCGCGCGTGCTCATGCTCGAAGCGGGCCGCAACTACGACCCGATCACCGAGACGGCGATGTTCCAGACGCCGGAGATGGCGCCGTTGCGCGGCGCAAGCACACCGGACAAGCCATTCGGCTTCTACGACGCCACGGTCGACGGCGGCTGGCAGGTTCCCGGCGAGCCGTACACGCAGGCGAGCACGAACGAGGCACAACGCTTCGACTGGTGGCGCGCACGCATGCTCGGCGGCCGCACCAACCACTGGGGCCGCATCTCGCTGCGCAACGGGCCCTACGACTTCAAGCCGCAGTCGCGCGATGGCCTCGGCTTCGACTGGCCGATCGGCTACGCGGACATGGCGCCCTACTACGACAAGGTCGAGATGCTCGTCGGCGTCTACGGCGCGAACGACGGTCTTGAGAACACGCCCGATTCACCGGAGGGCTGCCTGCTGCCGCCGCCGAAGCCGCTGGTCAGCGACCTGCTCGTGCACAAGTACGCCGGCACGCTCGGCATTCCGGTGATTGCCGGCCATCGCGCCGTGCTGACGCGCCAGCTCGACTGGAAGAATTCGCCGGCGAAGCTGCATCCGGGCAATCCCGCTGCGCAGCAGATCATCACCGCCGACATGAAGCAGCGCGGCGCCTGCTTCTGGACCACGCCGTGCGGCAATGGCTGCTCGATCCGCGCCAACTACCAGTCGACGACCGTGCATCTGCCGCCGGCGCTCGCGACCGGCAAGCTCGACATCGTCACCGATGCGATGGTCAACGAGGTCACGCTCGGCAAGGACGGCCGCGCCTCGGGCGTGCATTTCATCGACCGGACCTCGCACCGCAATGTCTCCATCAGCGCGCGCGCGGTCGTGCTCGCGGCGAGCGCCTGCGAGACGGTGCGTATCCTGCTCAATTCGAAGTCGGCGCAGTTCCCGCACGGCCTCGGCAATTCCAGCGGCAAGGTCGGCAAGTATCTGATGGACACGGTCGGCAGCGATCTCGGCGGCCAGATTCCGCTGCTCGAAAACCTGCCGCCGCACAACGAGGAAGGCGTGTCCGGCCTGCACATGTATGTTCCCTGGTGGCAGTACAAGGAGGCCGGCAAGCTCGGCTTCGCGCGCGGCTACCACATCGAATTCGGCGGCGGCCGGCGCATGCCGGGCGCCGGCACCGCGGCGAAGCTGGAGTGGCTCACCGGCGGCAGCTACGGCGCAAAGTTCAAGGAGGATGCGCGCCGCTACTACGGCTCGTTCGTCCACTTCGCCGGCCGCGGCGAGATGATTCCGAACGAGAAGTCGTTCTGCGAAATCGATCCGAAGGTGAAGGACAAGTGGGGCATCCCGGTGCTGCGCTTCCATTGGCAGTGGTCCGAGCACGAGACGCGCCAGGCCGCACACATGCAGAGGACCTTTGCCGACATCATCACCGCGATGGGCGGACGCGTGCGCGGCGAAGTGAAGACCGACGGCGCCAAGGCAATCGAGCCGGGCGGCAGCATCATCCACGAAGTCGGCGGTGCGATCATGGGCGACGACGCACGCACTTCCGTCGTCAACAAGTGGTGCCAGACCTGGGACGTGAAGAACCTGTTCCTTGCCGACGGCGCGCCGTTCCCGTCGAACGCCGACAAGAATCCGACACTCACCATCATGGCCAATGCATGGCGGGTGGCGGACCACATCCTTGAGCGCATGCAGCGCAAGGAGCTGTGATGGACCGTCGCACGACAATCAAGTGGATGCTCGCTGCTGCCGCGCTGCCGCTCGCGCGCGACCCGCTGCACGCTGCTACCGCGCCGAAAGCACAAGCGAAACCATACGGGCAGGATCCGAAGCTGCTCAATGTCTATCATCCCGGCGAGCTGTGGCCGCTGACGTTCAACGCCGCCCAGCGCCGCACCGCGACCGTGCTGTGCGACGCGATCATTCCCGCGGACGCCACCTCGCCGAGCGCATCCGCAGTCGGCGTAGTCGATTTCCTCGACGAATGGATCAGCGCGCCGTATCCAGCCCAGCAGAAGGATCGCGCGATCGTGCTCAAGGGATTGCACTGGCTCGATCGCGAATCCGGCCGTCGCTTTTTCAAACCCGCGCACGAGCTCGATGCGCAACAGCTGCATGCGATCTGCGACGACATCTGCTATCTGCCGAAGGCCAGGCCGCATTTCGTCGAAGCGGCCAGATTCTTCGCGCGCTATCGCGACCTCACCGCGAGCGGTTTCTATACGACGCCGGAAGGACGCAAGGATCTGCAATTCGTCGGCAACGTGCCGCTGGCGAGTTTCGATGGGCCTCCTCTCGAGGTGCTGAAGAAGGTCGGGCTGGCGTGATCGCACGGCGAGTGAATTTTCCAATTTGACGAGGGCATAGAGTGCGCAAGCTACGCATGGGATTGGTCGGCGGCGGCCCGGGTTCGTTCATCGGCCGCATCCATCGCATCGCCGCGGAATTGGATGGCGAGGCCGAACTGGTCTGCGGCGCGCTCAGCAGCGATGCGCGGCGTTCGCGCGAAGCGGGCTCGGCCTACCACGTCGATCCGGCGCGCGCCTATGCGAGCTACGCGCAGATGTTCGCCGCGGAGCAAGCGCTGCCGGCCGAGCAGCGCATGGACTTCGTCGCCATCGTCACGCCGAATCACCTGCACTACGAACCGGCGCAGCTCGCGCTCGAGCATGGCTTCCACGTCGTCGTCGACAAACCGCTGTGTTTTTCGCTGGCTGAGGCACATGAGCTGCAGGCCGCGGTCGAGCGCAGCGGCGGCGTTCTCGCCGTCACCTACACCTACAGCGGCTATCCGCTGATCAAGGAAGCGCGTGCGCTCATCCAAGCTGGACGCATCGGCGCGGTGCGCAAGATCCATGTCGAATATCCGCAGGGCTGGCTGGCGACGGACATCGAAGGCAGCGGGCAGAAACAGGCGAGCTGGCGCACCGATCCCACGAAGTCGGGCGCGGGTGGCGCGATCGGCGACATCGGCACGCATGCGGCGCATCTGGCCGAATACGTCAGCGGCCTGCGCATCACCCGGATCGACGCGATGTTGAACACGTTCATTCCGGGCCGCCGTCTTGACGACGACGCCTCGATGCTGCTGCGCTTCGACGGCGGCGCGAGCGGCGTGCTCGTCGCGACGCAGATCGCCGCCGGCGAGGAGAACAATCTCTCGCTGCGCGTCCATGGCGAAACCGGATCGATCGAGTGGCGGCATGCCGAGCCGAATTCGCTCGTGCTGCGCCTGCGCGACGCGCCGGTGCAGATCCTGCGCACGGGCTCTCCCTATCTCGGTGCAGTCGCGGCGCGCAACACGCGCACGCCGCCGGGGCATCCCGAAGGCTATATCGAAGCATTCGCGAACATCTACACCGCGTTCTATCGTGGCGTGCGCGCCCACGCCGACGGCGCGAAGGTCGATCCACGCGAATATGATTTCCCCGGCATCGCCGACGGCGTGCGCGGCATGACGTTCATCGACGCAGTGATCCGCTCGGCGCAGTCGCAACAGAAGTGGACGGAGTTCGCATGAAGACGATCAAGGGCCCCGCGATCTTTCTCGCCCAGTTCATGGGCGACAAGCCGCCGTTCGACACGCTCGAAGGCATCTGCAAGTGGATGGCATCGCTCGGCTACAAGGGCGTGCAGATTCCGAGCTGGGACGCGCGCTGCATCGACCTGCACCGCGCCGCCGAGAGCAAGACCTATTGCGACGAACTCAAGGGTCGTGTCGAAGCCTGCGGCGTGCAGATCACCGAATTGTCCACGCATCTGCAGGGCCAGCTCGTCGCCGTGAACCCGGCCTACGATCTCCTGTTCGATGGCTTCGCGCCGGAAACGGTGCGTGGCAATCCGCAAAAACGCACCGAGTGGGCGATCGAGCAATTGCGGCTCGCGGCGCAGGCCAGCCGCAATCTCGGCCTGGTCGCGCACGCGACCTTCTCGGGCGCGCTGCTCTGGCACACGTTCTATCCCTGGCCGCCGCGACCGGCCGGGCTCGTCGCGGACGGCTTCGCCGAACTCGCGCGGCGCTGGCTGCCGATCCTCGATGCATTCGATGACGCCGGCGTCGATGTCTGCTACGAAATCCATCCGGGTGAAGACCTGCACGATGGCGTGACCTTCGAGCGTTTCCTCGCTGCGACCGGCCATCATCGCCGTTGCCGCATGCTCTACGATCCGAGCCACTTCGTCTTGCAGCAGCTCGATTACCTGCAGTACATCGACTTCTATCACGAGTTCATTCGCATCTTTCACGTCAAGGACGCCGAGTTCCGCCCATCCGGAAAATCCGGCGTCTACGGTGGCTACCAGGACTGGGTGGATCGACCGGGGCGCTTCCGCTCGCTCGGCGACGGCCAGATCGATTTCACTGGCATCTTCTCCAAGCTCGCGCAGTACGATTATCCGGGCTGGGCGGTCGTGGAATGGGAGTGCGCGCTGAAGCATCCCGAGGACGGCGCGCGCGAAGGCGCGCCGTTCGTCGCCAGGCATATCATCCATGTCACCGAACACGCCTTCGACGATTTCGCCGGGCGCA
>NZ_DASVOK010000458.1:0-2275 GCF_036383415.1 Rudaea sp.
CGCGGATGGCGGCCGATCGGCGCATCGACGCTGCCACCCGCGATCATCGGGCCGAGCACGACGGCGACATACTGGCGGTGCACGTCGCGCTCCTGCAGCGCCTCGACCAGCTTCGTATGCGCGCGCAGCGAACGTGCGACGACCATCACGCCCGAGGTGTCCTTGTCGAGCCGGTGGACGATGCCCGCACGCGGAATCTCGACCAGCTTCGCGTCGAAATGCAGCAGTGCGTTCTGCAGCGTGCCCGCGGGCTGGCCCGCGCCCGGATGCACGACGAGGCCGGCCGGCTTGTTGATAACGAGCAGGTCGGCGTCCTCGTAGCGGATGTCGAGCGCGATTTCCTCCGGTTTCATCGGCACTTCCTGGCCGGGCCGCGCATGCAGCGCGACGAGCTCGCCGCCGTGTACGATCTGCCGCGGCGCCGCCTGCGCACCGTCGAGCAGCACGTCGCCGGCCTTGATCCATTCGCTCAGGCGCGAGCGCGAATAGTCCGGGAACATTTGCGCCACGGCTTGATCGAAGCGCAGGCCTGCGGCGCTTTCGGGAATGGGCAAGGTCTGGACGGGATTGGAGTTTTCCATGCTGAATCGAATCTGGCTGTGGGGGCGCTGAAGTTCCGGAGGACCGCGGCTTTGGGCTATTATCGCCGCTCTTGCCGCCTCACGGCCCCCTGCCCATGCGAAATTTCCCGATGCGCCTTCCGCTGTCCGCCAAAATCCTGCTGTTGCTGTTGCTCGCCGTCTTCGCCGTGGGCTGCCATCGCGAGAAGAAGCAGGACGAGACCGAGGTGCTGCCGGTTGAGCAGATGTACGACTCGGCCAAGGAAGCGCTGATGGCCGGCAACGAGACCAAGGCGATCCGTTACTACACGCGCCTGATCGCGCGCTTCCCGTTCGGCCCGTATACCGAGCAGTCGCAGATGGAACTCGCCTTTGCCCAGTACAAGGACGGCAAGGAAGACGAGGCGCTGTCGACGATCAACCGCTTCATCAAGACCTATCCGACGCAGAAACACATCGCCTACGCCTACTACCTGCGTGGCATCATCAACTTCGATCGCGATCGCGGCTTCCTCGCCAACTGGGCGAACCAGGACCCGACCAAGCGCGAGATGGCGAGCACGCTGCAATCGTTCGAGGACTTCAACGAACTCGTCACCAAGTTCCCCGACAGCCGCTACACGCCCGACGCACGCCAGCGCATGATCTACCTGCGCGACAACCTGTCGCGCGCGCAGGTCCACGTCGCCCAGTTCTACTACAAGCGCGGCGCCTACGTCGCCGCGATCAACCGCAGCAAGGACGTGTTCGAGCGCTTCGCGCGCACCCCGGCCGCGGGCGATGCGCTCGCGATCACCACGCTGTCCTACAAGGCGCTCGGCCAGGAAAAGCTCGCCAGCGACACCGAGCGCGTGCTCAAGCTCAACTACCCCGATCATCCCTACTTCGCCGGCCGCTACCCCGACTACGGCCATTGGTGGATGCGCCTGGTGCCGTTCCACGGCTGAGAACTCCGCGATCCGGGGCTGTCCGTCTTCCAGGCAGCCCCTCCTTCGGCACTTGCGACCCTTTGCCGTCATGACGCATCTATAGCGTCGTGACCGGCTCACTTTTCGAACTCGACGTACCCCAAAGCCTCGTCGACCGCGCCCGCGGTGGCGACGTCGCGGCGTTCGAACAGCTTTACCGACGCTTCGAGCGGCCGGTGTTCAACCTCGCCTGGCGCATGCTCGGCGATGCCGAGGCCGCGCGCGAGATCCTGCAGGACGCGATGCTCAAGGTGTTCCAGCGCATCGGCCAGTACCGCAGCGATGCGCCGTTCTGGGCCTGGCTGCGCCAGATCGCCACGAACGAGGCCTTGATGCGCCTGCGCCGCGACAGGCACCTGGACGACCGCGCCGAGGTGCCCGAGCTCGTCGACGACTCGGCGCCGCCGTGGGTGCGCGCGGATTCGGCCGCGCTCGAGCGCGCACTCGCCGGATTGTCCGCGCTGACGCGCAGCGTGCTCTGGCTCTACCACGTCGAGGGCTACGCACACCACGAAATCGCCGAGCAGCTCGGCAAGACGACCAGCTTCTCCAAATCGCAGGTCGCGCGCGGTACCGCGCGCCTGCGCGAGCTGCTCGAACCCCGCGATTCCACCGTATTGTCAAAGGACACGATGTCATGTCCGATCGAACTCAACCCGACGGCGCTGGTGAATTGAACGCACCCGCGCCCACTTCGCTGGCCGAAGCACTGCGCGCGCTGCCTCCGCTCGCGCCGCCCGCCGATAC
>NZ_DASVOK010000459.1:0-6218 GCF_036383415.1 Rudaea sp.
GTTTCTCGTTTTCCTGCAGAACTTCGCCTGGCCGCATCCGCCGCTGTTTTCGGAAGCGTGGAGCCTGTCGGTCGAGGAACTGTTCTACCTGATCGCGCCGCTGGCGACGCTGGTCGTTGTCCGCCTGGTGAAAGGGCGCGGCAGCGTGGTGGTCTGGCTGCTTGCGGCGATCGCGCTCATCAGCGCGATCCGCATCGGCTATGTGTTGCGGTTCGACCCGCTGTGGGATTCGGGCGTGCGCAAGATCGCCGCGCTTCGTCTCGACGCGTTCATCTATGGCGTCATTGCCGCGTGGTTCTGCAACGTGCGCGACCTGTCGATGCAAAGCCGTCGGCGCTGGGCCGTCGCAGGGGCCTGTGGCATGGTCGGCATGGCACTCGCGTTCTTCCTGCTGCCGCGCGACCATGATTTTTTCGCGCGAACCTTTTTGTTCAACCTGATACCTGCGAGTCTCGCGGCGATGCTGCCGCTCGCCGCCGAGTGGCGAGCGACTGGTGCGCCGCAATTCGTGCAGGCTGCAACAAGCCGCATCGCGCTGTGGTCGTATTCGCTCTACTTGTGCCAGTTGGCGGTGATGCGCAGCCTGTCCTTGTTGCCGTGGAAGGCGTCGACGCCGGCGGAGTGCCTGTTCGGCGCCGTCGTGTTCGTTGTCCTATCGATCGCCTGTTCGGCGCTGCTCTATCACTTCTTCGAGTCGCCGATCCTACGCTGGCGCGACCGGATCGCGAGCAGGTGAGAATCGCGGCAGGGACGGTTTGTTTCCGATCCTTGTGGGCTGCGCTTACCTATCTTGCCGAACTGGCCGCGTTTCGGGCGCACGCCAGACACCGCCGCTTTGCAGGCTCAGGTCGTAGCGATACACCGCAGGTGGCGCGGAAGGGCTTGAAAAAGTATAAAAAACCACCTGGTCGCGCGGACGCCCGCTGAAGTCCGACACCGTGCCGGTGCCGGGCAGGGTGATGTCGCCGAGTGATTTGCCCTTGAGGTCGAACGTGCGCACGATGCTGTGCGCATCCTGCGCGTAAGCCGCGACCAAGCTGCGGTTGACGATGCGCGCGCTTTGCAGCATGTCCTTTGCCTGCGGCACGATTTCCTTCCAGTTCGCCTTGGCAGGATTGTCGATGTCGATCGCGACAATACGACGGCGCGGCGCATCCGCGTCGGTGAGGAAGTACAGCGTGTTCTTCGTGCTGCCGAGGAATTCCCAGGCTGCGCTCCAGTCGCCGATCAGGGTTTCGATCGGCGTGACCACCGATTCGGTCTTGATCTTCTTGCCCTGCATGTTGCGCACGTTCGGGCCGGGTACCGCGGCTTTCGACGTCTTCTTTTTTTCACCCTTCTGCCGGTAGGGCTTGGCGAGGTCGCGATACAACACCAGGTTGTCTGGCCCATCGCCGCGCGCGACGCGGACGATGAGCCAGCGGCCGTCGTCGCTGACTTCGGCAGCGAAGGTCCAGCCCGGTTGATCCTTGTTCTCGTAGATCAGCAGGTCGTCGTCCTGGTCGTCGCCGAGGCGATGGAAGTACAGCCTCTGGATTTTGTCGGCGGCGTCCTTGCCATGCTCGTCGTAGCGGCTGTAGAAGAAACCCGTGCCGTCACGTCGCCAGCTCGTGGTCGAGGATTTCACCCGCTTGAGCACGTCGTCGGTGGGCTTGGCAGTGTCTACGTCGAGCACATGCCATTCTTCCCAGTCGGAGCCGGCGGAAGACAATCCGTAGGCCACGTATTTTCCGTCATCGCTCACCGTCCACTGCTTGAGTGCGAAGGAGCCGCTCTTCGACAACATGTTCGGATCGAGCAATGCGCGCGGCGCGGCATCGAGCGAGTCGGCAACGTAAAGCACGCTCTGGTTCTGCGTGCTGCCGTTGTGCGTGTAAAACCCGCGCTCGCCGTAGTGCCGCGGCGCGCTGTCTTGATGCGCATCGATCTTGGCGTCCGTCTTTGCCGAGGGACTGCCCGGTGCCGCTGCGGCGGGAGGTGTGAACGGAATCAATGCTGCAATGAGCAGCAATGTCGAAAAAGCGCGCATCATGTTTTCCGGATCGGCGATGCGGCAATGATACGGGCCTTGCGTTAATCCCCGCTGATGTACTTCGGCCCGTTGCCGACCGTTTTCTCGTACACGCCCTTGCCGGCGCGGCGATACTGGGTGAAACCCTTCTTCTCGACGTTGCTTTCCTTGAGCACATGCGCGCTGCCGATCGCCACGTTCGGCGCGCTCAGCACGCGCTTGACCGGTGCGCCGCATTGCGGGCAGGCGGTCAGTTCCGCATCAGCGAGCTTCTGGCGCAGGTCGAAGTGCGCCTCGCAGTGGGCGCAGCCCTGGTCGACGGCGGCGTATTCGTAGATCGGCATGGTCTTCGTTGAAGGAAACTCAGGTTGTCGCCCCGATGATGGGACCGTCGCTTCACGAACTCAAGCGATTGGACGGTGGAATCCGCCAAAGCGGAAAAAGCGAGGCCGTCGCAAGGACGGCCTCGTTTCGACTTGTTTCACGCGCTCAGCGATGTTCGTTCTTGCCTTCATGTGCTGGTCCGTGCGGCGCGGCCCGCTCGGCATTCGCGTGTGGCGCGGCGTTGGCGTGCGGCATGGGCGCCGGGCGAGCGTTCATCTGCGGCGCCGAGGCATGAGGCGCATAGCTTCGTGCTGCGTAGTTCGCCGGCGGATTGCCGGTCGTATGCATCGCCGGATTGTGCGCCGCGAAATTCGCCTGCGATGCCGTGCCTTGACGCGGC
Organism: Rudaea sp.; assembly: GCF_036383415.1. GTDB lineage: Bacteria > Pseudomonadota > Gammaproteobacteria > Xanthomonadales > Rhodanobacteraceae > Rudaea. The sequence continues at coordinate 2,736 of NZ_DASVOK010000459.1, forward strand.
GCGTAGTTTGCCGAACGCATTGCGGGACGATTGTTCGGCATCGTTGTCTGATTGACCTGGCGCGCGGTGAACATGCCCGGTCGTGCTGTCGCCGCGATCGTCGGGTTGCCGTGGTTCACCGATGCACGCATCGCCTCGTTGCGGCTCGCCAGCGTCTGGTGCTGCATCTGCGCGGCGATGGCCGGCGTGTGGCGCTCGTTGGCGAAGCGCGTTTCCTCGGCGGTCGGTCGCGCGGTGATGCCGCCGGGGCCGTTGTAACTGAAGCGCGTCACGTTGTTGTTGACCACGACCGTCTTGTTATAGACGTTGGTGATATTGACGTTGGTGATGTGGTTGACCTCGCGGTTGTAGTAGAACCCGCGCGGACCCCAGTAACCGCCGAAGTAGCCGACGCCGACGTAGCCGAAGCCGTAGTTGATGCCGCCGTAATAGCCGACGTGCAGGCCCCAGTAGCCGGGATGGAACAGGTAGGCGCCATCGGCCCAGCCCCAGTAGCCCGGCGTCCACAGCGCGCCCGTGTACGGCGGCAGCACCCAGGTGCCTGGCACCCAGTAGTAGCCGCTGACCGGATCGTAGGCCCAGTAGCCCGGTGTCCAGATATAGCCCGGTCCCGGGATGGCCGGCTGCACGTAGACCGGCAGCACGGGTGGGGCGAAGTTGACCGAGACGAACACGGCGGCGTGCGCGGCGGGCATGGTCACCACGTTCAACGCCGTCGCGGCCGCAACGGCGACGAGCGAGCGGGCGAGCCAGATGCGCATGCGCGGGGTGTGATGGATGGAGCCAGCAACGTTCATGGAATTCTCCCGAAATTGGATGCCGCAACCTCCACAACGCGGCTAGTGGCGCCGCGCGGACAGGAGCTGCGCCGGCGTGCGGGGTCCGTTCAGCTTGTCGATCAGGCGATCGCTCCGCACCAGCCTGGCAGGTAGTTGGCGTCTTCGCTCTTGGCAAGCTTCAGGGCTTTTTCCAAGGCCTTGTCGAAATTGGTCTGGACCTGCTTCGGCTTGATCCTGCGGCGCAGGAAATCGGCCCAGAGGAATTCGCTGAACGGCGTCGTGTCCTTGGCGAAGCCGCCCGTGCGGCGCAGTTCGCCGGCAAGGCTGCGGAACGGGTCGTCGACGAGCTGGGTGATCTTCTTCGGCACGTCCTTGTAGCCGCGGCGCTGCCCCTTCGCATCGAACGGATGCATCCAGCCGCGATTGTCGAGGTTGAACCAGAACGATTCTTCATCCAGTCCGCGCAGGTCGGAGATGACGGTGACGGCGATGTGCTTGACGCCTTCCTTGTGCAGGGCCAGGGTCAGGTGATGATGGTCGATCACGTAGTAGCGGCCGTCGTGTCCCCAGATGACCGGGATCATGTGCTTGCCGAGGAAATCGCCCTTCTTGTAGTCGGGATGGTCTTTCCAGCTTCGGCGCTTGGCTTCGACCTCGCGCATGCCGACGGTGATCTGGGTCGGGCGCAATTCGGTGATCGCGACCGGATGCAGGCGGGGTTCGCGCGAAAGGGGCATGGATACAACTCCGGGCAAAGACGCAAATATGCTCCGCCTAATGTTAGCAACGCCTATGACGCACGACAGGCGTCGCTCATCGTTTTCCAGCGGTTGACGATCTCGCAGAACAGCAGCGCGGTGCGTTCCGCGTCGTAGACGGCGGAGTGCGCTTCCGCCTCGTTCCACTCGAAGCCGGCGGCCTGTACGGCGCGGCTGAGCACGGTCTGGCCGTAGGCGAGGCCGCCGAGCGTGGCCGTGTCGAAGCAGCTGAACAGGTGGAACGGGCTGCGCTTGTAGCCGACGCGGCGGATCGCGGCGTTGAGGAAGCCAAGATCGAACGAGGCGTTGTGGCCGACGAGCACGGCGCGCGAGCACTCGTACTCGCGCAGCGCGCGACGGATCGGGCGGAAGATCAGGTCGAGCGCCTCGCGCTCCTCGACCGCCGCGCGGAACGGATGGGTCGGGTCGATGCCGGTGATTTCGAGCGCACGCGGATCGATGTTCGCGCCCGGAAACGGCACGACATGCGTCGATACGACCTTGTCGGGATGGACATTGCCGTTTTCGTCCATGCGCACGACGCTGGCAGCGATCTCGAGCAGCGCATCGCGTTCGTTGTCGAAGCCGCCGGTCTCGACGTCGACGACGACCGGCAGGAAGCCGCGGAAACGTTCGGCATATTTCGTCGAGTGTGCGTTGCTGGCGGCGGGGGTGGACATACGGCGAGGATAGCCGTGCGACCCCCTTCCCACAATCTTGACGGAAACAATCACCTAGAGTGTGCAGAGATCCTAGTGCAGCGTGAGCAACTCGCTGCGCACCTCGCCGGTCAGCGCATCGATCGCCGCTTCGATGTGCTGTGCCGAGTCGCCCTGACCGCTCTCTAGTTCGCCAGCGTTTTCCTTCCAGGAAACGAACAAGGCATCGGCGCGCACCTGCACGTCTTTCGACACCAGCGGCGCCATGTCGTGGATCAGCGTCGCGTGGCCCCAGCCGGCGATCCAGTTCATCTGTGAATGGTCGCCGCCGTAGTAGCGATGTTGGGCGAGCTGTTGCAGTTCGCCGCATTCCTCAAGCAGCTTGAACGAAGCTTCGCGCACATTGCGATGCGCCTCGGTGGTCTGGTTGCGCCAGGTGTTGTAGCTCGTCGAGAACAGCGCCACCGACAGGCTGATCAGCGCGACCGCGTTGCGGCGTACGGCGGAAAGCACGCGCGAAGGCGCAGCCGGGTCGCGTGCTGGTGCCGGCGTGTTCATGCGCGGGCGAAGCGCGCAAACGCGAACAGCGCCAGCGCGAGCAGGATCAGGACGGCGCCGACGGTCGGAATCAGCATCGCGAACGGAATGCCGAGCGCGAGTGCGGCGAAGCCCCAGGCCCAGGCGTCGGCGATCGGTGCGGGCATCGGGTCGGCCTTGAGCCCGCGGCAGAGCAGATAGTCCAGGCTGATCTTGCCCGGCCCCTGGAAGATGATCGGCAGCAGCATGACCACGAACAGCAGCGGCAGCTTGAAGTTGCCGTGGCCCATGTCGGTGATCGCGTAGCCCTTGGCCAGGTCGCTCCACATCGTGATCATGTCGGGCCAGTGCACGGCCGCGGTGGCGACGAAGGTCAGCACGAACAGCGAGTAGGCAGCGAAGCGGGTGAACAGGCCGATGAGCAGCAGCAGCGCACCGCCGATTTCGAGCCAGGTGGCGAGAAACCAGCTCAAGTTCGCCGGAATCGCCGAGAACGGAAACGGGAACTTGTCCTGGATATCGGCGAACCAGTTGTCGCCAGCATATTTCTCCAGTCCGGACTGCCAAAACTCGAACGCCATGATCAGGCGCAGGACCAGCGGCGGCACGATCTGGCCGATGCCGCGCAGGCGCGCGGCGAGCGATTCCCACAGCGGGATCAGGTTTTGCACGGCGTTCCCCGGTTGTTGTATTGCCGATTGGACGCGCGCGCCGGCAAATCCTTACACGGTTGTGCCGAGGATAGCCTCG
>NZ_DASVOK010000460.1:0-4437 GCF_036383415.1 Rudaea sp.
ATTGTACCGGCGCTCAACTGGGGGAGGAGGCGCCGGGTAAGCGCTCAGCGGTGGTAGTAACCGCCGCCGTGGTGATCGTAGCCGCCACCGCGACGGTCGTAATAGCCGCGACCTTCGTAGTAACCGTGCCGGTAACCACGGTCATAGCCACGACCGCGATAGTAGTAACCCGAGCTGTACACGACCGAAGGACCGTAGTAGGCCGGATAACTGTCGTAGTACACCGGCGCCGGCGCGTAATAAGTCGGGGCATAGTAGGCCGGCTCGTAATAACCGTAACCGCCGCCATAATAGCCGCCGCCGACACCGACGTAGGTGTGATGGTTGCCGACACCGATGCTCAAGCCCGGCACGCTGATGCCGAGGCTGAAGTGGTCGCGCGCGGACGCGACCGACGCGAATGCGAGCCCGGCCACGGCGACAAGGCCGAAAGCCATCGCACGAAAACCACGCTTGCTGATGTTCATAGTTGCTCCGAGGATTGCAAAAAAGCGATCGGTTTGATCGCAGGTGCATGCTGCGGTTTTTCGGCTGAATCGATTGTGAAAAGTGCGGGCCTTGGCCCGCTCCGTTCAGCCTCGTCCCGGAAGCTGTCGCGCGAAGCTGAACGGGTTTATTTCTTCTTCAATTCCCAGGCCTGGTGGATGCGCGGATTGCGCTCGAAATCGAACGGAATCGTGGCCACACTGATGTCGCGAATCTCGAAGCCGGAACGCGCGGCTTCGTCGAGCTTGAAGCGGCGGTAGTTGTTCGAAAACAGGATCACGCCGCCCGGCAACAAGCGTTCGCCGCAGAGCTGCAGCAGGCCCACGTGATCGCGCTGCACGTCGAAGTCGGCAGCACTTTTGGAATTCGAGAACGTCGGCGGATCGACGAAGATCAGGTCGTACATTGCCGAATGCTGCGCGAGATACCCGGCCGCATCGGCGCGCACGAGCTTGTGCCGCGTATTGCCGAAGCCGTTGACCGCAAGATTGCGCGTCGCCCATTCCAGATAGGTCTGCGACAGATCGACGCTGGTCGTCTCGGCCGCGCTGCCGGCCGCGGCGTAGACACTGACGCTGCCGGTGTAGCAGAACAGGTTGAGGAAGCGCTTGCCCTTGGCCAACTCGCGCACGCGCGCGCGCAGCGGGCGATGATCGAGGAACAGGCCCGTGTCGAGATAGTCCCACAGGTTGACGAGGAAGCGCAGGCCGCCCTCGCCCACTTCGATGAACTCGTCGCGCTGGTCGAGGTTGCCGTACTTCTCGCCGCCCTTGCCGCGCCGACGCTGTTTGAGCGCGACGCGCTCGCGCGGCACGTCTAAGGCCTCACTCGCCGCGCGCACGAGCTCGCGCAGGCGCGTGCGCGCGAGGGTCTCGTCGACGCTTGCCGGCGCGGCGTATTCCTGCACGTGCAGCCAGTCGATTGGTGCGCCGCCGCTGCGCGGATGTTCGCGATAGATATCGATCGCCGCCGCATATTCGGGCAGGTCGGCGTCGTAGACGCGCCAGCACTCGACGCCTTCGCGCGCAGCGATCTTGCGCAGATGCCGGTAATTCTTCTCGATGCGGTTCTTGACCATCTGTGCACCGGCCGAGAGCGGTTTAGGCTCGGGCTTGGGTGCATCGGCGGCGGCGATCTCGAAGTTGAGGAACACGCATTCGAGCGCGCCGTTGTAGAGCTGGTATTTCTTCTCCGCGCGCAAGCCGATCGCGCGCGCCAGGTTTTCATCCGATGTGATCACGCTCGCACGCCAGCCGGGGAATTCGGATTTCAGCTTCGTACCAAGCAGGCGATACAGATCGACGAGGGCCGCGTCCGACCCCATTCGTTCGCCATATGGCGGATTGCAGATCACCAGTCCCGGCGCCGACAACTCCTGCGGCCGGTGCAAATGTTCCAGCGACTGCTTGCCGAGGTGGATGAAGCCCGACATCTGCGCGTATTGCGCGTTGTGCACGGCCTCGCGCAGCACGTTCGCGTCGCGATCGAAGCCGACGAACACCGGACGCAACGCCTGCGCGCCGGCGAGTGCGCGTGCCTGCGCTTCGTCGCAAAGCGTCTTCCACAATGCCGCGTCGTGCCCGCGCCAGCCGAGAAAACCGAAATAGTCGCGACGCAGCCCCGGCGCGATGTCCGCAGCCATCAACGCGGCTTCGACCAGCAGCGTGCCCGAGCCGCACATCGGATCGACCAGGCCGCCGCCGGCTGCATACACGGCCGGCCAGCCCGCGCGCAGCAGCATACCCGCGGCGAGATTCTCCTTGAGCGGCGCCAGGCCTTTGCCGAGCCGGTAGCCGCGCTGGTGCAGCGGTGCGCCGGCCAAGTCGATGCTGAGGATCGCCTGGCCTTTGCGCAACACGAGATTGACGCGCACCGACGGTTCTTCGGTATCGACGCTGGGGCGCTCGCCGTCGCGCTCGCGGAACTGATCGACGATCGCATCTTTCACGCGCAGCGCCGCGAACTGCGTATGCGTGACGCCCTGCGTGCTGCCGACTGCGTCGACCGCGAACGTCGCGTCGGCACCGAGATGCGCGCTCCAATCCACCTCGAGTGCGCCGCGGTACAAGGCATCGCCGTCTGCGGCAGCGAACTCGGCAATCGGCATCAGCACGCGGCTCGCGAGGCGCGACCACAGGCAGGCGCGATAGCCCGCATCGAGTCCGCCGCTGAAATGCACGCCGGCCAGCGCCTCGTGCACCTCGGCGGCGCCGAGCACCTTCAGCTCGTCGACGAGCAGGTATTCCAGCCCCTTAGGGCAGGTCGCGAAAAACTTTCGCGTGCCGGTATCCGCGGCGTTCAAGCGAACTGCTCCAGAAACAGGTGGAACTGCGCCGCGATGAAATCGACGTGGCTGCCGAGGCGATGATCGTCGTTCAACAGCGTGATCGCATCGCCGCGCGCGCGCGCAAACGCGAGTGCTGCGTCGACCGGACAAACCTCGTCACCCCAGCCGTGCACGAGCGTGGTCGGCACGGCCGCCGCGGCGAACGGACGCGCGTATCCGGGAATCGCCACCGGCAGCGCGATCAGGAACAGACCGATGCAATTCAACCCTGTCGAGGCCAGCGCCGAGGTGAACGCACCCATGCTCGACCCGGCAAGCACGACCGGTGCATCGGCTGGCGCATGCGATTGAAGGCGCGCGATGCGCGCGTCGATGTCGCCGACGTCGCGGCGCGCATCGAGATCGCGATAGTCGGGGCGCACGCTGCGCAAGCCGAGCGCCTCGGCGGCCTTGGCGAGCGCGCTCACTTTGGTCGCCTCGGGCCCGCTTTCCAGGCCGTGCGACAGTATCAGGAACGGTTTCATCCGCGGATTATCGCATGCTGACAGGCCGCCTCCGCGCATGCGAGACTGCATGCATGCCGACATCCGCACCGCCCCCCGACCTCATCGTCCACGATTGGCCTCTGCCCTACGAGGCCAAGCTCAACCATCGCGAGTTGTCGGCAATCGATCTCGTCGTCATCCACTGCACCGAGCTGCCGGACATGGCGATGACCCGCGAGTTCGGCGAGCGCGTGCATTATCCGCAGAAGGGCACCGGCCACAGCGGCCACTACTACATCACCGAAGCCGGTGCGGTATACCGCTTCGTCGCCAACGACCGCGTGGCCAACCACACCAAGGATTGGAACACGCGCTCGATCGGCATCGAGATGTTCAACCTCGGCCGCTATCCCTACTGGGGCGACAGCCGCCACCAGGCGTTCACCGTGGCCTACACGAAGGAACAGATCCAGTCGCTGCTGTTGCTGCTGCGCAAGCTCAAGCACGACATTCCGAGCCTGCGCTACGTCGCCGGCCACGAGGATCTCGATACGCGCCTCGAGCCCTCGAGCGACGATCCGAAGATCATGCTGCGCCGACGCCAGGACCCGGGCCCGCTGTTCCCGTGGAACGAGATCGTGCCGGCTGCCGGACTGACGCGCCTGCGGCCTTAGAACCTACCCTCAAAGCTACTGCGCTCGACAATTTGCGCGCCGGCGGTGCTCGGAATCCTCATGTACTCGACTGTACACTCCGGTTCCTGCGCTCCGGCGACGCGCCCGATTCTAGTTAAGATCGGCTCTTCGCTCGCTACACTTTGAGGACAGGTTCTTCGTCCGCCATGTTCCGCACCCTGATCGAAATAAAGCCGCGCGACGTGCCGTTCAGCGTCGCGCTGCGCAACGCCGTCGGCTTCGTGCTGCCGCTCGGCATCGGCATCGCCACCGGGCATACGACGATCGGCCTCGGCATCGCCACCGGCGCGCTCAACACGATGTTTCTCGATCAGCCCGGGCCGTATCGCCTGCGCATGCAGCGCATGCTGCTGGGCGCACTCGGCGCGGGCCTGTCCGGTTTCGTCGGCGCGCTGCTCGGTGCGCACGCGATCGCGATGGCGCTGGCGGCGCTGGTCTGCGGCGTGGCCGGCGGCATGCTCGTCGCGCTCGGTCCGAATGCGGG
>NZ_DASVOK010000461.1:0-28079 GCF_036383415.1 Rudaea sp.
CGTTCGAAGGCGAGATGGCGCACGCTCGGGGCGAGCATGCGGCTGTCGGCAAGACGCAGGGAAAAGTGTTCGGCCACTTGAAAAAACCGGAATCGTAAAAATCAAAGGCCGCTATACTACGCGCTTAGCCTCGTCAAAGCAGCCATGAGCAACGCTCCAGCATCCGTTCCGGCGCTCGAAGTCGCCGATCTGCGCAAGACCTACGCCACCGGTGTCGAAGCCCTCAAGGGCATCTCCCTCACCGTCCAGGCGGGCGATTTCTACGCTCTGCTCGGGCCGAACGGCGCCGGCAAATCGACCCTGATCGGCATCATTTCCTCGCTCGTCAATCCGAGTTCGGGCGACGTGCGCGTGTTCGGCCACTCGGTGCGCACCGATCGCAGCCGGGCGATGCAGATGATCGGCCTCGTGCCGCAGGAGATCAATTTCAACCTGTTCGAGACGCCGCTCGACATCTGCATCAACCAGGCGGGGTTCTACGGCATCGAGCGCGGCGTGGCGCGCGAGCGCGCGGAGAAATACCTCAAGGAACTCGCGCTCTGGGACAAGGCGAACGCGGTCACGCGCACGCTGTCGGGCGGCATGAAGCGGCGGCTGATCCTCGCGCGCGCGCTGATGCACCGGCCGAGACTGCTGATCCTCGACGAGCCGACCGCGGGCGTCGACATCGAGATCCGCCGCTCGATGTGGAAGTTCATCGAAGGCATCAATGCCGCCGGCACGACGGTGATCCTGACCACGCACTATCTAGAGGAAGCCGAGCAGCTCTGCCGCAACATCACGATCATCGATCGCGGCCAGGTGATCGAGAACACTTCGATGCGGAAGCTGCTGGCCAAGCTCGACGTCGAGACCTTCGTCTTCGACGTGGCCGACGCCAACGGCGAACTGCCGCAGCTTGCCGACGTGCGCCTCGCCCGCGTCGACGACCACACGATCGAGGCCGAGATGTCGCGTGCGCACGATCTCAACTCGTTGTTCGCCGCGCTGTCCGCGCGCGGGATCACGGTCAGATCGATGCGCAACAAGGCCAACCGCCTCGAAGAGCTGTTCGTGCGTCTGGTCGAAGGCAACCTCGGCGCGAAGGAAGCAGCCGCATGAACCTGCAACGTAACCTCATCGCGCTCGGCACGATCGCGCGCCGCGAAATCGTGCGCATCCTGCGCATCTGGGCGCAGACGCTGCTGCCGCCGGCGGTGACGATGACGCTGTACTTCATCATCTTCGGCAACCTGATCGGCAGCCGCATCGGCACGATCGCCACCGACAGTGCCGGCGCCGGCATTTCCTACGTCGAATACATCGCGCCGGGCCTGATCATGATGGCGGTGATCCAGAATGCCTACGGCAACATCACCAGTTCGTTCTTCGGCGCGAAATTCCAGCGCTTCGTCGAGGAAATGCTGGTCTCGCCGATGCCGAGCTGGGCGATCCTCGCCGGCTACGTTTCGGGTGCCGTGCTGCGCGGGCTCATGGTCGGGCTCATCGTGCTCGCGATCAGCCTGTTCTTCACCAAAATCCACTTGTATCACCCGCTGGTGACGCTGAGCACGTTCCTGCTCGCCGCGGTGATCTTCGCCCTGCTCGGCTTCGTCAATGCGATCTACGCGCGCAAGTTCGACGACATCGCGATCATCCCGACCTTCGTGCTCACGCCGCTGACCTACCTCGGCGGCGTGTTCTACAACGTCGCCCAGCTGCCGTCACCGTGGAAGGAGATCTCGCATCTCAATCCGATCCTGTACATGGTCAACGCGTTCCGCTACGGCCTGCTCGGGATCAGCGACATCGACCTGACCTGGGCCTACCTGATCATGCTCGCGTTCGTCGTCGTGCTGGCGACGTACTGCATGAGCCTGCTGAGCCGCGGAGTCGGCCTGCGCTCGTAGAACCGTTACGACAGGCGTCATGCCGCTTAAGTAATCGCCAACGGCATTTGCCGCATTCCTGAGTGAACGGTGACGTTTCGTCGCCCGACTTTCAGGAGATGCGGCAATGAACACTTTCACACTGGCCCTTGCAGTTGCGTTCGTCGCCGCGAACGCCGGCGCAGCCGATCCGCGTACCGACGTCGCACTCGATCCAGTCACGGTCGGCGGTGCACGCGTCGTCGTCGATTGCTCCCATGTGCGCTTGCCCAGCCACCGGGCGGTCGCCGATCTGATCGACTCGAACAACATCACCCTGATCCAGGCCGAGCGCGAGCGTGCGCTGCACATCGCGCAACGCGCGTGCATGCGCGGCGCCGCCTTCGTCGCCTTCGTCCGCGACGAAGATTCGGTACCGCCGGCGTTGGCCCAGGTTCAACCGTAAGACCGCAAGGAGAATTCCTATGAACGCCAAGTCGTTCCTCATCGCTGTTGCATTTGCCTGCGCTGCGATCGGCGCCGAAGCGCACGAGATCGATCCGGGCGGCAAGCTCGAACTGCGCTGCCCGCAGGATCAGGCGCCGCGTCGCGCGCAGATCGCGCACATGCTCGAACGCAGCCGTTACTGGGCCGGGCAGGTGACGCGCGAGCATCTCTACCAGATCGCACTGAGCTATTGCGCAGACGGTTACGTCGGCGTGCGCTTCGTGCCGGTGCCGGACGAGCAGGTGCCGTCGGTCGGCGCGCCGCAACAGGTTGCCGCGGTCAAGGTCGAGATAGAGCGCTGATCCCGCATCGCCGCGGTGACGGATTCGCGGCGACCATCATTGCGATGACAGCGCATAGAAGCGCCGCTGTTCCCGGCTCGGTTCAATCGCAGCGCGCGCCGTCGCCATCGGGCCGGCACTGCGGCGGAAAACCGCGTGCGCGCCGGTACTCGAGGATGTTCGTGCGACTGAGGTAATCCTGGAAGCCGGCGTGCGGCGTAGCATGGCGCATTCCGGCTGCCAGACCAGCAGGAAAAGCTCGGATATCCGCTCTGCAGCATCGTCGAATGGCTGCGAACGCAGCGACCGGGTCGTAGCGAGGGCCGTGCAAGCTGGTCACGTTGAAATGGCCGGTGCGACGCTCGGATTCCTCGATCGCCTTGAACGCGTTCGGCCACAGTGAAGAATTCTGCAGCAATTCCGGCGATCGCCGCTGCCGTCTATGCCGGGGAACCGGCAAGTTTGGCTTTCCTGTAATCACCACCGCCCAAAGCCGTATGTATGAAACTGTCATCGGGCGATGACGGCCACAGACGGTTTTGCCACGCCTGTAGCCAATCCAGCCAACATCATGAGGATTACGCCATGTTAAAGACCAAACCCAGAGCTTCCGTCGTGCGTCAGTACGGCATTCTTTCAGCTCGGAACTTCGGCTTCGGACGGGCAATTCGCGCCGTACTGGGGCTGATCCTGGTACTGGGCGTGTTTGCCACGGCCGGTATCGCGCGCGCGGCCAAGCCCGAAATCGATCCGACCTATGCGGACGGCCAGACCTATTACATGATCGGGCCGCACATGATCGTCGGTGCCATGGATACTCAGCCGAATCTGTATGCGCATTCGCAGGAGTTGTATCTTCTGTCGTATCCAATTCCCGCGGGCGGCGGGGCCCCTGTGTTCGCGTCGGGCTACACACCGCAATGCAATCCCTGTTTTCACCCTGGGCTGCCGCCACCGTTCGTGTTTCACGATCACGTGGTCACCGGCGCGCCTGGTCTGGGCAAGAACGGGACGGCCGGCGAATTCAAGGGGCCGTGGAAGGTCATCGTGCTGCAGTACGTGGATTCAGTGTTGACCGATCCGAATTTTGTGCCGGCGAAGAGCGCGGCCGACGTCGATCTGTATGAAGCGCAGGGAAAATTCAAACTGCTCAATGGGGGTCTGACGCATGGCGATAATCCATTCGAGATCGAAACCGGCAACGTGCTGATCTGTCCGCTGGTATCGCCGAACGCTTGACGCACGGCGCAACGAGTGGCTTCGCCGACGATTGCAATGGCAGAACAATTCGCGGGAAGACGCCTTGTCGGTCGAACCGCAAGGCGTTTTCCGAATTGAAGCTGGAAACACGCAGTCGTTGCGTGAGCGGCATTGGCGCGAGGGATGGTGCCAATGGTGAAGCGGCGCCGTGCACGGGTTGTTGCGACGGGCATCCAATTGCATGGAGGGCGGCATGCGTGCCGCCCCTTGGGCAACTCAATCGCAGCGCGCGCCGTCGCCATCGGGCCGGCACTGGGGCGGAAAACCGCGCACACGCCAGTAGTCGAGGATGTGCGTGCTGTGCAGAAACTCCTGGAACTCCGGGATGCGCCGCATATGCGCGTACTCGGGCTGCCAGAGCGAGAGGAAATAGCTTGGATAGCCTTCGCGCAGCATGCTTTCGATGTGCGCGAATGCCGCGCGCGGGTCGAAGCCCGGCTGCTGCCAGCGCAGGAAGTTGTAGCGACCGGTCTCGCGTTCGGATGCATCGATCAGTGGCAGCACTTCGGGCCAGCGCGCCGGGTCGCCGCGCGTGCGCGACACCGCGAGGTACGACTCGCGATAACCATGTTCCCCGGGAATGCGTGCGGCGATCGCTTCGGCCGCGGCGTAATCGTGGCGCCAGAATGCGTTGTACCAGGCGGCGTAGATGCCGATCTGCGGCATCGCCGCGTCAAGCTTGAACGCCGCGTCGAATACGCGCCTGGCTTGGTCATGCTGGCCCAGTGTGTCGTACAGCCGCGCCAGGATCATCTGCGTCGGCGGCACGAGCGGATCGGCGCGCGCGGCAGCTTCGGCTTCGCGCTGCGCCTCGGCGACGTAGCCGAGCCCACCGAGCCGGTAAGCGTAGGTGCTGCGCAGGCGGACGTCGGCTGGAGCACGTGCGACGGCCTGCTTCGCTTCCTCGAGGCAGGTGTTCCAGTCCATGCGCCGACAGGCGAGGATGCCGCGTGCCTCGTGCGCATCGGCATTGCCGGGATCGAGCTCGAGCGCATGCGCCGCATCGCGCTCGGCCTCTTCGATCGCGCCGGGAAGCGGCATCAGGGTGCGCTGATCGCGCCATCCCGCGAGCACGCGCGCGAGATAACCCAGCGCCATCGGTTTGTCCGGTGCGCGCGCGACCAGTTCGCGCAGGCGGGTGAGGGCGGTTTCCTGGCGTGGCCGGTTGAGCGCGGCGTTGAGCGTCACTTCGGGCGATTCCAGTGCGGCGCGCAGTTCCACGAACTCGCGGTACTGCGCCAGGTCGATCCTGTCTTCGCCCGGCGTCGCGGACAGGCCCAGACGCGACGCGAGCGCGGTACTGACTGCCTGCGCGATCTCGCGCTGGATCGCGAACACGTCGGCGAGCTTGCGTTCGTAGTCCTGCGCCCACAGCGTGCGGCCCGACGGCGTCTCGATCAGTCGCAGATCGATGCGCAAGGCGTCGCCCGCCTCGCGCAGACTGCCTTCGAGCGCATGCGTGGTGCCGGCGCGCTGGGTGAGCTGCTGCGGGTCGAGATGCTGCTCCTGTGCCAGCCGAGCAGACGTGCTCGAAATCACGTGCAGGCCCTCGGCGCGAGCGAGCCGCGTGATCAGCTCTTCGGACAGGCCGTCGGCCAGCACGGTCTCGTCGTGGCCGCCACCGACCGCGCGCAGCGGCAGCACGATCAGCGTCGGTGTGGCGGGAGGGCGAGTCGATGGCGCCGGCTCGGCGCTGCGGTGCATGAGCCACGCGACGAGGCCGACAGCCAGCGCGAGTGCGACCAGCACGGCGGCAACGTATCGCGATGAAGTGCGCCGTGTGCTTCGCGCAGGCGCGGGGGACGCGTTGACCTCGCCGTCACTCGCGATCGCCGCCGGCATTGGCGAGACTCCGCCGAATGTCCGGCGCAGATCGAGCACCGGCGGATCGGCTTCGGCGCCGTGGTCCTGTTCCTCCGCCTGCTTCCGCGGCGCGGCTTGCACATCCGCATCGAAGCGGTAGCCGACGCCGTGCAGCGTGTGGATGTATTGCTGCCGCTCCGCACTTTCGCCGAGCGCCTGGCGCAGCAGAGTGACGACGCGGTTGAGCACGCCCGGGGTGACGTGGCGATGGCCCCAGACAGCATCGAGAATCTCGTCGCGCGTGAATGCGCGGCCCGGGTGGCGCGCGAACAGCAGCAGCACGTCGAACGCCTTCGGTTCCAGCCGCACCTCGCGGCCGGACACGACCAGGCGGCGCCCGACCGTGTCGATCTCGACCGCATCGAACCCGATCCAGCGTTCCATTCGCACTTCGTCCTGCATCGCCGGCCCGTCAGTCGCGCCCCAGAGGCATTGAAGAATAATCCGGGAAAAACAACCGGTTATTACAATTCTTGCTGCGCCCCAAGCATTCCCAAGCTTTCCCGCGCCGCGCTCAAGGGTTTCCCAATCGCGCCCTCAAGCTTGCGACGAGGCGTTTCGCGATGCTGTCTCCAACCGGCGCATCCCGCACCGGATTCCATCGGAGAACACCATGAACATTCTACGCACAACTCTCGTCGCCGCGCTGAGCTTTGCCGTTGCGCAGTCCGCATTCGCGGCCGGCGCCGAGCCCGACCAGACCGCGTTGTCCGGCATCGCCGTGCGTGCCGCCGCAACACTCGTGGTTGACTGCCATCATGAGAAGTTGCCTGCGCGCAGCGCCGTGGGCGCGGTGCTCGAAACGAACAATGCGAGCGCGATCGAACGCGGCCGCGAAGTCGTCGAGCACTACGCGCATCGCGAGTGCCTGCGCGGTGCAGGATACGTGGCGTTCGTGCGCGACGGCTCGACCGCACCTGCCTCGCTGGCATTGGCCAGCACGCGGTCGTGAGCGCGCAACGGCAGCGACACGGAAGTTCGTCGCTGCCGTATGTCGATCGCGCTGCAGTCGTTGCGTTGCCATGCACTTGGCAGGGCCGACGTCCGCAACGCTGGGCGTGCATCGGCTTGCGCGACTGAATCCTCCCCGGCATGCTTGCGGCGTTGCCAAGAGGGCAACGCTTGCCTTGGGGAAAAACATGATGTTGCGCACGCTGGCCCTGCTTGCGGCCTGTCTTTTCGCTGGTCAATCCGCCGTTGCCGACGATGCGGCTTCGGCGCAGAAGACGGTCCAGCAATTCGTCGATTCGCTGCATTTCCAGACCGGCGCGGTCAAGGTTGCGCGCGCGAATGCAACGCTGAAACTCGACGACGGTTTCCGTTATCTCGATGCGCGCGACGCGCAGCGCGTGCTCGAGCAGCTCTGGGGCAATCCGCCCGACGCGGATGTGCTCGGCATGCTCGTGCCGACCGCGGCGCCTTTGACCGAGGAAAAGGGCTCGTGGGCCGTCGTCATCACCTATTCGAACGACGGCTACGTCTCCGACGCCGAAGCCGGCAAGATCGACTACACGAAGATGCTCCACGACATGCAGGAGGCGACGCGCGAGGCGAATGCCGAGCGCAAGCAGCGCGGCTATTCCACGGTCGACCTGATCGGCTGGGCCGAGCCGCCGCACTACGACGCCGCGTCGAACAAGCTCTACTGGGCCAAGGACCTCGCCTTCGGCGACGGCAAGGAGCACACGCTCAACTACGACATCCGCGTGCTCGGCCGCGGTGGCTACTTGAGTCTCAACGCGGTCGCCGGCATGAGCCAGCTCGACACGGTCAAGGCGGAAATGCCGAAGGTGCTGGCGATGACCGAATTCGACTCGGGCCAGCGCTATGCCGACTTCAACTCCTCGACCGACAAGATCGCCGCCTACGGCATCGGTGCGCTCGTCGCCGGCACGCTCGCGGCCAAGGCCGGACTGTTCGCCAAGCTGTTCGCCATGCTGCTCGCGTTCAAGAAGGTCATCATCGGTGGCGCGATCGCGTTGTTCGCGGCGGCCGGCAGGCTGTTCGGGCGCAAGTCCAAATCCGGCTGATCCTGCCGGGAGAAAAATCCGCGCGGCCCGGGTTCAACGCTTCACGGCATTCGCCGCGCGTATCCGGTCGATGCCGAGAGCGTCGCTTGCGCTCGGTGGCGGCAATCCGGTTTTCCTGCTGTATTCGATGAAGCGCGGATCGTCGCGGAAGCGCAGCAGCAAGGGATCGAAAAGCGCGTAGTGCACGCCAGTGTCACCGCGGTCCCAATCGCGTTGCAGCCATTCGAAGGTCTTGTCCGCATCTCCGCGCAACGCATGGATGCGGGCGATGACATAGGCGTCGCCCTTGCTGCGGCCGTCGGTATCGATCAGATGCTGCAGCGCTGCGTCGGCGGCGGCACGGTCATGGCCAATCTGCAGGGCCAACGCCATATCGCGATCGCGCCAACGGCTTGGGGCCTTCGACTCCGCTTCGGCCCGCGCTGCGGCTGCATCACCGCGCAGGATGGCGAGATGCAAGCGCTCGCTGGCGAGCCAGTCGCGATCCTCCGTAGCCAGCTCCTCCGCCTTGCGCAAACTGGCCTCGGCGTCGTCCAGTTGACCCAGGCTCGCAAGCAGCTGGAACAGATAGATGCGGGCGAAACCAGCGAGCGGGTCGCCATCGATGTATTTGCGGCGCTCGACGATGGCTTCGCTGACGCGACCCAGCGTGGCCAGCAGCCGGCTCACCGCGCCATGCGAAGGATCGTTGTCCGGCACCAGCGGCAGGGCCTTGCGGAATTCCGCGAGCGCGCCGTTCCAGTCGCGATCGGCGGCGGCGAGAAGGTTGGCGAAGGTGGAGTGGGCTTGGCCGAAGTTCGGCTGCAGCCGCAGGGCGGTATCGATTTCGGTACGCGCCTGCGCGTAGGCGGCGCGCGCGGCCTCCCCGCTCAGACTGCCGCGCGTGTACTGGGTACGATTGAAGCCCAGCCACGACCAAGCCTGCGCATAGGTCGGATCAATTCGCGTCGCTTCCGCGAAGCGTTCGGTGGCTTGGCGGACGTTTTGGCGAGTCATGGCTTCGGTGCCGCGCAGATAGGCGTTGTAGGCGTCGAGGTTGCCGCTGGCCGGGCGACCGGTCTCGACCGCGCCGGGCATGGCATGCAGCAACCTGACCTGCAAGGCGCCGGCGACGGCCAGCGCGATCTCGTCCTGCAGGGCGAACAAGTCCTTGTAAGGTCGGTCGAAGCGTTGCGTCCAAACGGTGCTGCCGTCCACGGCGCGGATCAACTGGATGCCGATGCGCACGTCGTCGCCGACGCGCTGCATGCTACCCTCGATGAGGTGAGTGACGCCGAGTTTCGCGCCGATGGACTGGCTGTCGTCCTTGCCGTTGCGGAAGCGGAACGATGAGCTGCGGCCGATCACCTTCAGGCCCTCGTATTGCGACAGCGTGGTAATCAGGTTTTCCGCCAGGCCTTCGGACAAGAGGTCCTGTTCACTGCCGCCGGCAATCGCCAGCGGCAGCACGGCGATGCTGCGCTGTCCCGCGGCGGCGGTACCCGCTGGCGCAACGGACTGTATCCGTGGCCACAGCTTCCAGCCGGCGAAGGCGAGCGCGGCCAACAGCGTCAGAAGCAGGAGCATCGCGTACCCCGGCCTGCGTGACCGCACCGGATTGGCTACGGCGCGATCAGCATAGTGCGAATCGGACGGAGTTGGCGCGGCGACAGGCACATTGCCGAAGCTTTGGCGCAGATCGAGCGAGGATTCTTCGATTTCGGTGCTGCGATCCGCTTCCCGTAGATGCGGCCGCGATACGACGCGTACCTCGGCATCGAAGCGATAGCCGATGCCGTGCACCGTATGCAGATAGCGCGGCTCGTCGCCGTCCTCGCCGAGCGCATGGCGCAGCAGGGTGATGACGCGGCTGAGCACGCTGGGAGTGATGTGGCGGTGGCCCCAGACCACGTCAAGCAATTCCTCGCGCGTGCACACCCGCCCCGCATGCTCGACGAGCTGCAGCAGCGCATCGAACGCTTTCGGTTCCAATGACACCTCGGCGCCGTTCACGAACAGGCGCCGGCCGGCCGTGTCGATCTCGACCGCGTCGAAGATCCGCCACGTCGCGCTTGGGCCGATTTCCCTCATGTCCGCCATGTCTACCCCGCATCCGACCCCGAATTTCGCAAAGTCTGCGAAATCAACGTCTTGATGACCCCGTACGCGTGTTGCGCCACGCGCCTCAAATATTTCCTAACACTTTCTCACACATTTCCGCGAGCCAGCCTCAAGCATCGGCGCGGACTAAACCGGAATCTCCCCACGTCGGCAGCACGCCGATCCCCATCGGAGAACCGCCATGTCTAGTGTACGCCTCGTCCCCGTTGTTTTGCTTCTCGCCGCTACCGCCGCGTTCGCCGGGGAACCGGCCGGCGACAAATCAAATGCCGTCAATGATCGCATCGTGATCGATTGCCACACGATGCAAGCACCCTCGTTGGGAAAGATCGCCCGGCTGATCGACACGGCTGAGATCTGGAACACCTGGACCGCAAGAGCGCATCTGATGCGACAAGTTCAGGAACGTTGCCGGCACGGTGCCGGATTTGTGCGGCTGGTGCCAAATGCCGAATCGGTTGCGGTGGACGAAATGCGGTTGTCGGCGTCGTCGCACTCGCGTTGAGCCGCTGACATCCGCGGTTTCGACGAATCCGCATCGAGCATCGATGCGGACCAGGCGGAACCTCCCCGCGTTCGCAGTACGCAGATTTGCAAAGGAATACATCATGACCAGTTCAAGTTTCGCCGTCGTCGTTTTGCTTCTCGCTGCCACCGTTTCGTTAGCCCGGGAACCGGTTCAGAGCACAGCGTTGAATGCCGTCCAAGTGCACGATCACACGATCGTGCTCGACTGCCGCGATCTGCGCGAGCCGAGCATGAGCGCAGTCGCTGTCGTGCTCGAGACCAACAACGCCGCGCACATCGTCGGCGAACGCGAGCGCCTGATGCACACCGCACGCCGCTACTGCATGCGCGGTGCACCGAACGTGGCGTTCGTGCGCGACTCGGCGACGCAGCCATCGGTGCTCGCGTTGGCGCATTGATGCCGCGGCCGAAGACTTCCGTTGATTCGGCGGAGCCATACGTGAACGAGTCAGCGTGTGGCCGGGCAAAAGGGTGGCATTGCCCGATGTGTCGAAACGACTCGGCAATCCTGGAGGAGCAATAAATGAACCGAACAGACGATATTCGCGACAACGAACCGGGCGACACGAGCAAGCGTCGCTTCCTGCAACTGGCTGGCGGTGGCATTGCCGGTCTCGGCCTCGCCGGTATCTCGATGAATGCCAGCGCCGGGGATGACACGATCGAGGCGGCTTCCAATCTCGATGCCGGACGTCGCACGCAAGCCTATCAACGTCGGCTTGCCGCAGCGCGTTCGCAGAAAATTGCCTTCGAGTTCGAGCAGATCACGAACGGCGACGAAGCCGCGATCCCGAACTACGCAGCCTGCTACAGCAAGGGCTTGCCGCACAACGATCTGGGCGAGGTCGATGCGGGCGCCTACCGGGCCCTGCTCAAGGCGGCGCGCAGCGGCAAAAGTGTCGATCTCGCCGCGGTGCCGATGGGCGCGCCCGGCGCCAAGCTGATCAACTCGCGTGCCGGATTCAATTTCAGCCTTTACGGTCCGGATGCGCAGGGTCTGACGATTGCGCCGCCCGCCGCTTTCTCCAGCGCCGAAATCGGCGCGGACATGGCCGAAGCCTATTGGGGAGCGCTGACGCGCGACGTGCCGTTCATCGAGTACGACGATAATAGCCTGCTCGGCGAAGCCGCGGCGGATCTTGCCAAGCAACCCGGCTATCAGGGACCGGCGAATCCGAGCCCCGACAACCTGTTCCGCATCGCCTTTCCCGGCGTGCTCGACGGGCCGTGGCTGTCGCAATTCTTCTGGATGCCGCTCGCCAATGGACCGTATTCGTCCGAGCAGGTCCTCAAGCCACCGGTGGTCGGCGTCGATTTCGGCGCGACGTACGAAGAGTGGCTTTCCTTCCAGCGCGGCGCCGGCGGCTCGACTCCCGCCGGCACGACGGCGCGCTACGTCGCCACGGCGCGCGATCTGACCCGGGTGTTGCAACTCGACGTGCCGTTCGGCTCGCCATTCGTGCACGAACATCAGGCTTTCCTCAACCTGCTGCGCCTGGGCGTGCCGCGCAATCCGTTCCTGCCCGCGCTCGCGCCGAACGACAACGCCGGGGAAAACCTCGGTCCCGGGCTCGTGCCGCAACTGATCGGCCAGTGCGGCAGCATGGCGTTGCAGCCGGTGTTCTGGCAGAAATGGCAGGTGCATCGCCGCCTGCGGCCGGAAGCGTATGGCGGGCGCGTACACAACGTCATGCGCAAGTTTGGCGTGTATCCGGTATCGAACGACCTGCTCAATTCGGCAGCGTTGCAGAAGACCTTCAGCAAGCAGGGCACCTACCTGCTCTCGCAAGCCTGGAAGGGCGGCTGCCCGGCGCATCCTTCCTATCCTTCCGCGCACAGCGTGGTGGCGGGTTCGACGGTCACGGTTCTCAAGGCGTTCTACAACGGCGATACGGTCATCGCCAATCCGGTCGTCGCGAATGCCGACGGCAGTGCACTGCTGCCGTACTCCGGTGCCACCCTGACCATCGAGGGCGAATTGAACAAGCTCGCCGCCAACATCGGCATGAGCCGCATCCACAACGGCATCCACTACCGCAGCGACTCGGTGCAGGGTCTGCTGCTCGGCGAACGCATCGCGCTGAACTTCCTCGCCGAACTGCGAACGCTCTACGCCGACGCCTTCGAAGGCTTCCACTTCCGCGGCTTCGACGGCAGCAGCGTCACGGTATGACATGCCTCCATCTTTCCGACCACCAAACCGATTGCCGAAAAACCTCACGTCATGCGCCCGTTATTGCATCTCTTGCCATCCTTCAAGGAGTAGCCCAATGAAAGTCCGTCGTACTTCCCTCGTGCTGGCCGTTGCCGCCAGTCTGTGTATCAGTGCCAGCGCCTTTTCCGCGCCGAAGACCCTTGTCCCCGCCGACCCGAGCGCAGCGCCGGGCCTCAACGACGCGCAGCTCGCGGAGGTGCAAGCGCGCATCGATCTGGCCAACCGGATCGTGCAGAACGTCAGCGCCGACGCACAAGCCAAGGGCGCCGTCGATTCGTGGCGAATCGGCCTGCTCGGCGTGCTCTACAACACGTCCAGCGCGGCGCTGCGCGGTATCGCCGATACCGCGAAGACGCTCGACCAGGCTCACGCGGAAGCCGCCGAAGCGCATTCGAGCGCCGCCGGTACCTCCGCTGCGGGCCGCGCTTCCGCGAACGATGCGGTTGCGGCAGGCTTGGGAGACCTCGACAGTCTCGTGTTCACCACGCAGCAGCCCTGTCGCTTCATCGATACGCGCAATGTGGGCGGTCCCATCGGCACAACGGTGCGAGTATTCGATACCTTCCTCAGCGGCCCGACCTATGGCGGCATTCTGGGCTGCACGTTGCCGGACATCGGCAGGCCGGCAATCGCCGCCAACGTCACGATCGTCGGTCCAAGCGCGGCGCCCGGTTACCTGAGCATTCGTCCAGCCGGCAGCGGCCTGAACACCAGTTGGATAAACTGGTATCAGTCCGGTTCCAGCGTGCAGGCGGCGAATTCCGGCGTCATCGCCGCGGCATTGAACGCCTCCAATCACTATGCGTTCGAAATGCTCACCGGTGGTGGTACGACCCATGTCGTTCTCGACTACTTCGGTTATTTCTCGGCGGCAAGTCCAACCGCACTCGAGTGTCGCCGTGTCACGGTCGATTTTGTGGTAGCTGCAAACGCCATCGCTTCTTCCACTGCAGCTTGTCCGTCCTCCCATACGTTGACTGGAGTCGGCTGTTCGGGCGATCCGAACTACGTGGTCACTTATCCAACACCGGAATTCGCCAGCACGCCAACGACGGGTTACAGTTCAGGAGGCTCCGCTTTTTGCAGCGCGCGCAACTCAACCTCGACCGCATCGAGCGCCAGGGTCAGCGCACTCTGCTGCCGGACTCCGTAAGTCGTTCGGATGCAGTTTGAGTCACACAAGGTGTTCTGCGCGAACAGCCTGCCAGAGCAGGTTTGCGAATCCGGCCCATGCAATCCATGGGCATGGAGTAAGCGACGCGCTGGCCCCGCTGGCGAGGAAGGAATGGCAGCAAGGTGAGTCCGGTGGCGCTAACCATCGGACCGCTCGGGGATTTTGAAAAAGTGTCGCGCCGCGGCAGTGGAATTTGCAGCGGTGACGGCCACATCCTCGCCGCGGTCGCGCGCGACCTCTTCGCAGATGTGGGCGAGGTACATCGGCTCGTTGCGCCGGTGCGAGGGCATCGGCTTGACCGTGCGCGGCAGCAGGTACGGCGCGTCGGTTTCGAGCATGAGGCGATCGGCGGGGATGCTTTTGACCAGTTCGCGCAGATGCGCGCCACGGCGCTCGTCGCAGATCCAGCCGGTGATGCCGATGTGGAAATCACGGTCGAGGTAGTCGAACAGTTCGCTCCTTTCGCCGGTGAAACAATGCACGACTGCGGGGCCGATGCGGCCGCGCACGCTGTCCATGCAGGCGAGGAAATCCATGTGCGCGTCGCGCTGATGCAGGAACAGCGGCTTGCCGCACTCCATCGCCAATTGCAGTTGGCGCTCGAACGCAAACAGCTGCGCTTCGCGCGGCGAGAAGTTGCGATGGAAATCGAGCCCGGTTTCGCCGACCGCGACGACCTCGGGCCTGGCCTGGTATTCGCGCAACAGTGCTTCGGTTTCCGCATCAAAATCGCTTGCGTGGTGCGGGTGCACGCCCGCGGTCGCGTACAGCACGCTCGGATGCGCGAGCGCAAGCGCCAGCGCATCGCGCGTGCCCTGCGCGCTTGCGCCGGTGACGACGAGCTGGTTGATGCCGTGCGCCCGCGCGCGTGCGAGCACCGCGTCGAAATCGTGGCGGAAGGATTCGTGGGTGAGGTTGGCGCCGATGTCAACTAACTGCATGGGAAGGCGTTGTGCGGAATGTTTCGTTGTAGATACAGTCGGCATTATCGCAAGCCGCGAAGGTATTCACGAGGCGTTAACCGCCGCGCGCCGAAGTTGTGCCTACAATCCCGGCCATTCGCACCCCCTGCAGGAGAATGTCATGTCGGTCCCTTCGAAATATATCGTTGCCGGCACCATGTTGCTTGCAAGTGCGCTTGCATTGCCCGTAATCGCCGCCGATCGCGGTCCGGTCACGGTTGACGCTCCGCGCGCCGATTTCAGCAGCGTACAGGCACGCCGCGCCGTGCTCGCCGCGCCGCGCGCGACCGCGACGTCGGCCACGGTTTCCACGGCGGCGGTGACACCAAACGTGCTCACGACGAGCAGCTATCGCGCCTATCCGGCCAGCTGTTTTTCCGACACGCTGCCCACCATCGCGAACACGATCCAGCCGCTGCCGGTGTCGCCGAGTGGGACGCTCTACAGCAAGACTGTGCCATTGGGAACGAACAGCCAGAACACTTATGAGAACGTGATGATCACGATCTTCCGCGTCGCCTGCAGCAGCAGCGGCGACACGCTGAGCTACAACCCGGACGGCGGCTACGCCGGCGCGACCCTGATGCGCATCCAACGCCAGGCGCAGTACGAGGGCGACACCCAGCTGTATCCGCAATTCCCCGACATCCGCATCGCTCAGGGCAGCATCGCGTTCGACAATGCGAACTTCACCGACTACGTGCGCATCGCGACCGAGCCGAATACCGTGGTTGCCGACGCGTCTGTCGGCGCAGCTGTCATCAACAGCACGACCTACGTGCTCGAAAATTACGCCAGCCCGAGTCTCGGGTTCTTCTATTTCAACCACGCCTTCACGATCCGCTTCGACAACGGTTATCAGAACGGCCGCGTGACGATCGATGTCCCCGACTATGTGCCCACGCAGCAAACCTATCCCGCGGCGTTCAAACCGATGGCGATCAACGGTTATCTGAGCGGGGCGTGGTACGACCCCTCCGCCGGCAGCCGCGAAGGCCTCGTGACCCAGGTGCTGGACAACGGCGATGGCGCGACGCGCACGCTGTTCGCGACCTGGTATACCTATGATCAACTCGGCCTGCCGTTCTGGCTCGTCGCCCAGGGCAGTTTCCCGATCGGCAGCACGCAGCTGAACAACGTGCAGGTACTGTACGCGACTGGCAGCAGCTTTGCCGCGCAGCCGCCACCGCCATCGCCTGCGGTCAAGGCGAACGTATGGGGTACGATCAATGTGTCGTTCTCCGACTGCCAGCACATCAAGTTCGATTTCAACGGTGCTGCCAGCGCGGTGCAGGGCGGCCCGCAGGGCAGCGGAACGCGCAACTGGACGCGTCTCGGTGTCATCAACAGCCTCGCCTGCCAGTAGTCGCGCGACATGACGATGCCGCTCCACGCCGGGGCGGCATCGGCGGAGCGGCGGCATGAAGTTTCGATTCGCACTCGCTTGCATCAGCCTGTCCGCATCCGCGGCATGCGTGCACGCGGCGGGTCCGGCGCGCGCCTATCCGCCGAGCTGCTTTGCCGACGGCCTGCCGCTCGGGCAGGCCGCGAAGGATCCCAAGGCGATGAGTTTGCCGCTGACCCTGCACGGCGATTTCAACGCCTGCTTCGTCAACCCGGCCGCGCCGAGCTATCCGGTTGCGCAGCAGGAGTGCAACTACGCCGAAGCCGTGGGCATCACGATCGCGCGTGTACCGTGCAGCGGCGGCAAGTCGGCGACCCTGTTCCAACTCACGCGCGTCGCGGGCATGTCGGGCAACACCGATCTCTATCCGACCTTTCCGGGCGTGTGGGTGCAGCAAGGCACGCACATCGACTGGATACGCCTCGCGCGCGACGCGAACACGACGGCGACCCAGGTCTTCGTCAATTCGCCGGTCTACGACGACAGCGTCTATGTGCTCGAAAATCCGATCGGCGGCGCGGCGTTCGACTACAACCGCGCGTTTACGCTGACCGTCGACAACAACACCGGCCGCGCCGTGCAATTCGACCTTGGCGACTATGATCCGGCGGTCTATCCGGCTGCGGTGCCGCTGCCGATTTCCGGCTACCAGACCGGCGCCTGGTACGACCCGGCGCACGGCGGCGAAGGCATGCTTGTCGAAATCCTCGACGACGGCAACGGTACGACGCGCACGCTGTTCGCCACCTGGTTCACCTTCGATGCGCTCGGCGCGCCGTACTGGCTCGCTGCGCAGAAAAGTTTCCCGATCGGCGCCACGCGCATCGACGACGTACCCGTGCAGACCGCGCGTGGCGGCGGTTTCGCCGGCAACTTCACTGCGGTGACGCGCGCGCCATGGGGCACGATGAGCTTCGTCTTCCCCGACTGCGGCACGATGACGTTCAGCTATGCGGCAGCGGCTTTCCTGCCCGCGAATTCGCCGGCCGGCAGCGGCGCGCGCACGTGGCAGCGGCTCGGCAACGTCGCCAATCTGGGCTGTCAGTAGCTACGCCGCGAGTGCGTCGATCTTCGCCAGCCACTGGTTCTTCGCGGCCGCATCGAGGAACGAAGCGTCGATCGAGTTGCGCGCGAGCTGTGCGACGTCGGTCTTCGACAGATTGAGGCCGCGCTGCACGGCCAGATAGTTGTCGAGCACGTAGCCGCCGAAGTAGGACGGGTCGTCCGAGTTGACCATGACCTTGAGACCGCGGTCGAGCAGGCGCTTGAGATTGTGGTCCTCGATGCGCTCGTACACGCACAGTTTCACGTTCGACAGCGGGCAGACGGTCAGCGGTATCTGCTCACGCACGAGGCGCTCGACCAGCGCCGCATCCTCTTCGCAGCGCACGCCGTGGTCGATGCGCGAAACTTTCAGCAGGTCGAGCGCCTCGACGATGTATTCGGGCGGACCTTCCTCGCCCGCGTGTGCGACCGTGAGCAGGCCTTCCCTACGCGCGCGCTCGAACACGGCCGCAAATTTCGATGGTGGATGGCCGCGCTCGGACGAATCTAGCCCGACAGCGGCGAAATGCTGCTTGTACGGCAGCAATTCTTCCAGCGTGCGCATCGCATCGTCGGCGCTGAGGTGGCGCAGGAAATTGGGGATCATGCGCCAGCTGATGCCGAATTCGCGCTCGCCGTCGCGCAAAGCACGATGGATGCCGTCGAACACGGTGGCGAAGGCGATGCCCCTAGCGGTGTGTGTCTGCGGATCAAAGAAGATCTCCGTGTGCACGACGCCGTCGGCATGCGCGCGGCGCAGATAGGCCATGGTCAGTGCATGGAAATCGTCCTCGTCGCGCAGCACGTCGGCGCCCGCGTAGTAGAGGTCGAGGAAGGATTGCAAGTCGCTGAAATCGTAGGCCGCGCGCAGCGCCTCGACGCTGGGATATTTCAGCGTCACGCCGTGCTTTTTCGCCAGTTCGAAGGTCAGCTCCGGCTCGAGCGTGCCTTCGATATGCAGGTGCAGCTCGGCCTTGGGCAGTTTGCGGATGAAATCCGCGCTCGTCTCGTCGCTCATGATCGCTCGTTCCCCATGAAGTGCTTGCAACGACTTTAATTGTTTTGTACACATGCAGACAACGCAGCGGACAGAAGATCCGGCGGACAGGCCGCCGGCGGGAATGCCATGGGTAGACTGACCACACACGTGCTCGACACGGCGCACGGCAATCCGGCACGCGGCATGCGCGTGGAACTGCATGCGGCCGATTCCGGCGAACGCCTCGCGAGCCTCGCCACCAACGATGATGGACGCGCGAATGCGCCGCTGCTTGAGGGCGCCGCGTTGCGCCCCGGTCGCTACACGCTGAGCCTCCACGTCGCCGAGTATTTCCGCGCGCAAGGCGTCGCGCTGCCCGATCCACCGTTTCTCGACATCGTGCGCATCGACTTCGGTATCGCGAATGCCGACCAGCACTACCACGTGCCGCTGCTGGTTTCGCCGTGGAGCTACTCCACTTATCGCGGCAGTTGAGCATGAGCGAGCCAGGGGCCAACGCCATCCGTTTCGTCCTCGACGGCGAGATCGTCGAAGTGGCCGACGTCGCGCCGACCACCACGGTGCTCGAATGGCTGCGCGAACACCGGCATCGCACCGGAACGAAGGAAGGCTGCGCCGAAGGCGACTGCGGTGCCTGCACGGTCGTGCTCGGCGAATTGGCCGGTTCCGGCAGCGACGCACGCATGCGCTATAGCGCGATCAACTCCTGCATCCGCTTCCTGCCGACGATCGACGGCAAGGAACTGGTCACGGTCGAAAGCCTGGCCGACGGCGACAAGCTGCATCCGGTGCAGCAGGCGATGGTCGACCAGCATGCCTCGCAGTGCGGGTTCTGCACGCCGGGTTTCGTGATGAGCCTGTTCGCCTTGTACCAGCAGAAGCCGGCGGCGAATCGCGAAGAAGTCGTTGAAGCGTTGGCCGGCAATCTCTGTCGTTGTACCGGTTATCGACCGATCATTGACGCCGGTTGCGCGATGGCAGCATACCCCGCTCCCTCGCGCTGGTCGCGCGAACAGGCGCAGGAATCCCCGCATCGCGCTGCGTTGCATTCGCTGCGACGTGATCACGCGTTGCAATTGCCCGGCTTCGTCGCGCCGCGCAGCTTCGACGAACTCGCGCAGGCTCTGCAGGCGCATCCCGATGCGCTGCTGCTCGCCGGCGGCACCGACATCGGCCTGTGGGTGACCAAGCATTTGCGCGAGTTGTCGCACATCGTCTATTTGGGCGAAGTGGCGGAACTGCAAAGCATCGAGACGCGCGCCGATGGCATGTTGCGCATCGGTGCCGGCGTGTCGCTGACCGATGCCTGGAACGCGATCGTCGTGCGCGTCCCGACATTGGCCGAGCTCGCGCAACGCTTCGCCTCGCCGCCGGTGCGCAACTCGGGCACGCTGGTCGGCAATATCGCCAATGGCTCGCCGATCGGCGATGCGATGCCAGCGCTGATCGCGCTCAGTGCGACGGTCGAGCTGCGAAGCGGCGACGTGACGCGCACGCTGCCGCTCGAGGCGCTGTACCTCGACTACATGAAAAAGGATCTCGCGCGCGGCGAATTCGTCGTCGCGGTCAACGTGCCGGCGCCTAAGGCGGCGACGCGCGTAGCGAGCTACAAATTGTCGAAGCGCATCGATCAGGATATCTCGGCGGTCTGCGCGGCATTCGCGATCGAGGTTGCGGATGAACGCATCGTTGCCGCGCGTATCGCCTACGGCGGCATGGCTGCCATTCCTGCGCGGGCGAAGCGAGCCGAAGCCGCATTGGTCGGCAAGCCGTTCGACGAAACCGCGTTCGCTGCTGCGGCGAATGTCCTGGCCGAAGAGTTCAAGCCGTTGAGCGACATGCGCGCGACTGCTGCCTATCGCCTGCAGGGGGCGCAGAACCTGTTGCGCCGTTTCTTCCTCGAGCACGCGACGAAGCAGATCCTGCGCACGGATGTCGCCGAGGTGTCGGTATGAACGACTTGTCGGCAACGCTCGAAGTCGGCGCACTGATCGGCGAACCCGTGCGCCACGAGAGCGCGCATCTGCACGTGTCGGGCCGAGCGGTCTACGCCGACGACATGGAACTGCCGCCGTCGACCCTGCATGCCGCGTTCGGCATCAGCCGCATCGCGCACGGCCGGGTCAAATCGCTGGACTTGTCGGATGTGCTGGCGACACCCGGCGTCGTCGCCGTCGCGACGGCGAGCGACGTCCCCGGCGAGAACAACTATGGCGGCATCGTCCACGACGATCCGATCTTCGCGGAAGGCCTCGTCCAGTACGCCGGCCAACCGCTGTTCGCCGTCGCGGCGACATCGATGACGATCGCACGCAAGGCCGCGCTCAAGGTGAAGATCGAATACGAGGAATTGCCCGCGATCTTGTCCATCCGCGATGCGATCGACGCGGGAAGCTACGTGACGCCGAGCCAGATCGTCGCGCGCGGCCGCGCGCGCGTGGAACTGGCGACGGCGCCGCATCGTCTGCAAGGCACGATGACGGTCGGCGGCCAGGACCATTTCTACCTCGAAGGCCAGATCGCCGTAGCGATTCCCGGCGAGGACGGCACCCTGCACGTGCACTCCTCGACCCAGCATCCGACCGAAGTGCAGAACGTGATCGCGCATGCAATGGCGCTGCCTGCACATGCGGTTGTTGTGCAGTGCCGGCGCATGGGCGGCGGCTTCGGCGGCAAGGAATCGCAGCCTGCGCTGATCGCGGCGGTCGCCTGCGTGCTCGCGCGCAAGAGCGGGCGTCCGGTCAAGCTGCGCCTCGAGCGCGACGCCGACATGCTGATCACCGGCAAGCGCCACGGCTTCATCGCCGACTACGACATCGGCTTCGACGATGCGGGCCGCATCAGCGCGCTCGCGGTGATGCTCGCCTCGAACTGCGGCTACTCGGCCGACCTGTCCGGGCCGGTCAACGACCGCGCGATCTGCCATGTCGACAACGCCTATTACATCGAGAACATCGAGATTCTTTCGCATCGCTGCAAGACGCACACGGTGTCGAATACGGCGTTCCGCGGCTTCGGCGGGCCGCAGGGCATGCTCGCGATCGAGCAGGCGATCGACGATATCGCGCGTACGTTGAATCTCGATCCGCTCGAAGTGCGCCGGCGCAACTACTATGGCCAATCTCCGCGAGACGTGACGCCGTACGGGCAGTACGTCGAGGACAATATCCTCGAACGTCTCACCGACGATCTCGAAAAGACCAGCCGCTATCACGAGCGCCGCGCCGAAATCGCGCAGTGGAACACGGCGAATGCGATCGTCAAGCGCGGCATCGCATTCACACCGGTCAAGTTCGGCATCTCGTTCAACGCGACCGTGTTCAACCAGGCCGGCGCGCTCGTGCACATCTACACCGACGGCAGCGTGCTGCTCAATCATGGCGGCACCGAGATGGGGCAGGGCCTGTACACGAAAGTTGCACAGGTTGTCGCGCACGAATTCGGCCTGCCATTGTCGGCCGTGCGCACCTCGGCGACCGACACGAGCAAGGTGCCGAACACTTCGGCGACCGCGGCGTCGAGCGGCGCCGATCTCAATGGCAAGGCTGCGCAGGCCGCATGCAAGACGCTGCGCGATCGTCTCATCGTGCATGCGTGCAATACGCGTGGCGTCGAGGCAAATCAGGTGCGCTTCGCCGAGGGTCATGTGCAGATCGGCAACGAACGGGTCACGTTCGCGCAGCTCGTGCAATCGGCCTATCAGGCGCGCATCTCGCTGTCGGCGACGGGTTTCTACGCGACGCCGAAAATCCATTGGGACCGCAGTCGCCTCAACGGACGCCCGTTCTTCTATTTCGCCTACGGAGTCGCCGTGTCCGAAGTCGCGGTCGATACGCTGACAGGGGAAACGCAGCTGACCCGCGTGGATATCCTCCACGATGTCGGCAAGTCGCTGAATCCCGCGATCGACCGCGGCCAGATCGAAGGCGGTTTCCTCCAAGGCATTGGCTGGCTGACGAACGAGGAGTTGTGGTGGAACACGAAGGGCGAGCTGAAGACGCATGCGCCGTCGACGTACAAGATTCCGTCCGTGCGCGACTGGCCGCCGCATGCCGATGTGCGCATCCTCGAGCACGCGCCGAATCCTGAAGACACGATCCATCGTTCCAAGGCGGTCGGCGAACCGCCGCTTATGCTCGCGATCTCGACCTTACATGCGATCCGCGATGCGGTTGCGGCGTGCGGAACGTCGGGCGCGATTTCCGACCTTGTTGCGCCGGCAACGCCCGAATCCGTGCTGCGCGCGATCGATTCCCTGCGGAGTGCCGCTGATTGAGCGCGTATCTTTTCGACTGGGCCAGCCTGCTTGGCCGCTGGCTGCACCTGATTACCGGTATCGCCTGGATCGGCGCCTCGTTCTATTTCGTCTGGCTCGACAATTCGCTGCTGCCGCCCAGGCGCAAGGAGCTGATCGACGCCGGAGTCGGCGGCGAAGTCTGGGCCGTGCATGGTGGCGGTTTCTACAATGCACAAAAGTATAAAACTGCCCCGGCAGAGCTGCCCGAGCCGCTGCACTGGTTCTACTGGGAGGCGTACACGACCTGGCTGTCAGGGTTCTTCCTGCTGTGCCTGCTTTATTTCGGTCAGGCGGAAATTTATCTGATCGATCCTTCAGTGATGGCGCTTTCGAAAGCGGCCGCGATCGGCATCGCGCTCGCGTTTCTTGCCGGCGGCTGGCTGATCTACGATGCGCTGTGCCGGTTCTTCTTCCAGCGCAGCGAACGCGCGCTTGGCTTGCTCGTCGCGATCGCGTTGAGCATCGCCGCATGGGCGCTGTGCCAGCTTTACAGCGGGCGCGGTGCGTACATCCTGTACGGCGCGACGATCGGCACGATCATGGTCGCCAACGTGTTCTTCGTCATCATCCCCGGTCAGCGCGAGATGGTGCGCGCGAAGACCGAGGGACGGCCGCTCGATCCGGTCTACGGCCTGCGCGGCAAGCAGCGCTCGGTGCACAACACGTATTTCACCCTGCCGGTGTTGTTCGTGATGATCAGCAACCACTACGCGCTGACCTACGGCGCGAAGTGGAACTGGCTCGTGCTGATCGCGATGAGCGTTGCCGGCGCCGCGATCCGCGCATGGTTCGTCATGCGCCACAAGGCGCACGAGCGCGGCGGCAAGACTTCACCCGTGCCGCTCGTGATCGGACTGGTCGTGCTCGCCGGCGTGATCGCCGCGCTGGCGCCGCGCACGAGTACGTCCACGCAAGGCGCGCACGATCCTGCGGCTGTCGCGCAGCGCTTTGCCGAAGTTCAGGGCATCATCAACCAGCGCTGCGTGACCTGCCACGCGCCGCATCCGACCTTCGCCGGATTTCCCGCGCCGCCGAAGGGCGTGATGCTCGACACGCCAGAGCATCTCCTCGCCAACACCGTCGCGATGCAGACCCAGCTCGCCACGCGCGTGATGCCGATCGGCAACCTCACGCAGATGACCGATGCCGAGCGCGAGACCGTGTTGGCCTGGCTGCGCGACGGCGCCCAGAGGTAGATTGCTCCGACTACAAAAGCGCAATACAGTCGCCAGCGCGGTGCGTAACAGCACGGATCGTTCGCTGTGTCCTCTGATGGCGGGGTTGCAATGGTTGCTTTGGATTTCCTGCGCAATGAAGTGGTTGGATTTCTGGGAGTGGGAGGGCTGCTCGAACTGATCCGCTCGGGCGACTATGCGGCGCTTGCGACCTGGAAAGGACTTGCCTCGGTAGTCGCGCCGCTGGTGCCGCCGCTGTTGCTGATCGAAGTGGTGACGGCGATGTTCAGGCGCCGCTTCATCGAAGAAGGCTATGGGCTGACTTTTCTGATCTTCCTGGCCAATCGCGCGAGCGCGCATGTGATCTCGATCCCAGCCGTGGGCTTCTGCATCGGATTGCTGCAGCCGCTCGCGCCGTTTCATGTCGGATTCACCTGGTACGGATGGATCTACGGTTATCTCGTCTGGGAGTTCTCCCATTTCGTCTACCACTTTCTTGCGCACAAAGTGCGATTGCTCTGGTGTCTGCATTCCACGCATCACGCGCCGAGATCGATGAATCTGATGGTCAGCAATGCACATTTTTTTCTGGAAGGGCCGTACGCGGATGTGATACGCACCAGCATCTGCATGCTGGCCGGACTCGACCCGCTGCTGCTGTTCGCGATCATGTTCGTCGATGGTACCTGGGGTGCATTCATACACGTCGGCGAGGGCTTGTTCCGGCACGGGCGGGTGCGTGCGCTGGAGGCGCTCGTGCTCGCTCCCATGCACCATCGCGTGCATCACGCGCGCAACCCGCTCTACATGGATACCAACTTCTGCAATCTGCTCAATGTATGGGACCGGCTGTTCGGCACCTATCAGAATGCGCGTCAAGACATCGCGATCGAATATGGCATCACCCGCGCGATGAATCCGAACAGTTTCGTGGATGTGTATTTCGGCGAGTTCGCCGCGCTCTGGCGCGATTTCCGGGCGGCTCCGGGCCCGCGCAACAAGCTGCTCTACCTCGTCATGCCGCCGGGCTGGAGCCACGACGGCAAGCACAAGACCGCAGCGGAAGCGCGCCGCGAGTACCTGCAGAGCATCGCCGGCACATGAGCGCTCAACGCACTTCGAGTTCGAATATGCGCGTGGCCGGATCGCGGTCTTGCGCCGGCACGTGGACGACGAGTTTGACGTAGCGCGCGTCGACAGGAGCGACGGGGTGATGGCTGACGTCGGCCGTGTTGTCGACCACCTCGACGACGCGCCGCCAATGCGAGCCGTCGCGCGATACGAGGATTTCGAATGCGCGAGTGTTCCAGCTTCGCAACTCGCCGCCCGCCCCGGCGTGCCGAATCGTGAACTCGCGAATCTGTCGCACTTGGCCGAGATCGACCCGCAGCCACGCCGGCCGTGCCAGCGAGCAGAATTTGTCGAGGACACTGGACAAGGTGCCGTCCACCGCATTGCTCGCCGGTTCGCTGGCTTTGCAGACAGGCGAGCCGTTTGCCGGTCGATGCAGCGCGAAATCGATGCCGGTGTCGGCGTGAGCGACGCCCATCGATAAAGAAAGAGCCATGCACGCGGTAGGCAGGGCCAGGAACCGCGCAAGTTTCGAGCCGGGTGACTTGGGCATCGTGCTTTCCTGATTCGCCGTTGTCCAAGTTTGCCCGAGATACCGGCCGAATGCAGCGGGTCGAAATCGACGTTTTTCGCTCAGTTGTGCCCGAGGCAACGAGCTAGGAATTCGAGTTGGATTTCGGCCGGATTTCTTCCAGCTGCCGCCGCATCGCCTCGATATCAAAGCGGTCGATATGCGGGAATGTTGCGCCACACTGCGTGATAGCCAAAACCGCCGTCGAACATCTCGGCACGCGCATCGGCCTTGCTCCAGCCTTGCACGACCATGCGGTACGCCGCGCAGACCACGCCGGTGCGGTCTGCGCCGTGCCAGCAGTGGATCAGCACCGGCCGTGCCGCTGCGATTCCACCATCGTCGCGACTGCGCGCGCGACTTCGGCGTCGTCGATGTCCCAGGTGTTGATGCGGAAACGCACGAGCGCGATGCCGCTATCGGCGAAGCGGCGTTCGTCGCCGTTGAAAGCACGCAGGCTGATGACGGTGCGAATGCCGAGTGCGGCCAGCGCGGCCACGTTGCGGCTGCGCGGCTGGGCGCTGCGGAAGAGCGTGTCGCTCAATCGGTGCAGGTTTTCCACGCGCTGCCCGGGCAGCGGCTGCGCCCAGTGCGTGGGCCGCGATGGCGGCGCGGAATCCGGTTCAGAAGCGATACGCCACCGCCTTCATCAGGTTGCTCGCCTGGCGCATCAGCGCGGGAATCGGCGGCGGCAGATCGATGCCGCCGGCTTCCCGTGCATGATGGCCGTGGCGCGCCTCGTCCTCCTTCATCTGCGCGACGACAGCACGGCTGGCGGCGTCGCCGGCGGGAAGTTGTTCCAGATGCTCGCCGAGATGCGCTTCGACCTGGCGCTCGGTCTCGACGACGAAGCCGAGGCTGACCTTGTCGCTGACCAGCGCGGCAACCGCGCCGAGCGCGAAACTGCCCGCGTACCAGAGCGGATTGAACAGGCTGGGTCGGCTGTGCAGCGCATCGAGCCGCTCGGAGCACCAGGCGAGGTGATCGGTTTCCTCTGCAGCCGCTTCAAGCAATTGCGCGCGCGTATCTGCCTCGCGCGCGACCGCGGCCTGGCCGGAGTAGAGAGCCTGCGCGCAGACCTCGCCGGTATGGTTCACGCGCATCAGGCCGGCCGCGTGGCGGCACTCGTCCTCGTTCAACTCGGCCTCGCCCATGCCGACAGCGGGCGAGGGGCGCGAAGCCTGCGGCACGGTGCCGAGCGCAGTGCCCGCGGCGCGCTCGACTTCGATCAGGATGCGGTCGGACAGGGAAATGTGGCGGCTGAACATGCGGCCATTTTCGACGCTGCGAGCGGGCGACGCAATCGACCGCTGCCTCCGGCATTTGCTATCATTCACTTGACAGACGCGGCGCGAATCCCAACAATCACGCCCCCTCCGTGCAACGCGGAGGCGATTTTCTTCCGATGGCGATGTAGCTCAGCTGGTTAGAGCACAGCACTCATAATGCTGGGGTCGGTGGTTCGAGCCCACCCATCGCCACCAACAATCCGAAGAAAATCAAGGAAATTCTTCAAGAAGACACGCGTTCCTGCCCTGCCGTTTCGAAGGCACGAGACAATCTACGTTTTGCTTCTCTTTGTCTTCGCGCGCGGCGAGCGCGATGGCTTGATTGCATCAAGCCGCTCCTGCGCCTCGCGTTTGCCGATGCCGCGCAACGCGATGATGGCCGCCAACTGTTCCTTCCGCGGCGTGGCCTTCTTGGTTTCCCAGTTGTACACCGATTGTTCGCTGACGCCGAGCAGCAAGGCCATCTGCGCGGCAGACAGGCCCAGCCGCGAACGCAGCG
The DNA here is from genome assembly GCF_036383415.1 of Rudaea sp. Classification (GTDB taxonomy): domain Bacteria; phylum Pseudomonadota; class Gammaproteobacteria; order Xanthomonadales; family Rhodanobacteraceae; genus Rudaea. The sequence continues at coordinate 27,119 of NZ_DASVOK010000461.1, forward strand.
AGCGCAATCCCTTGGCGACGAAACGGACGGGACGGTCGGGCAGGGTTCGAGGTCTGCTGTCGCTCGCGACATTGACCCGCTTCTCGACTGAGGCCGACTTTTTCTGCAGCGCTGCCAGCTGGCGTTTGAGCGCGGCGATGTCACGTCGGTAGGCGGCCGACGCCTTCTTGACGCTGGCCACCGTCTTGCGAATCTCGCGTCTGCACAGACGCGAGATTTCGTCTTTCAAAAGAGCACCGATGTTGGGCACTGATTTGGGTCCCGAATCAGGCGGCGGCGTCTTTGAGCTTCTTCAGCGGGCGCACTTTCACCCGGACCGAAGCCGGCTTCGCGGCGAACCACTGTTCCTGCTTGGTGAACGGGTTGATGCCCTTGCGCTTCGGCTTCGCGGGAATGCTGGCGACGGTGACCTTGAACAGGCCCGGCAAAGTAAACGTACGCGCACCGTTCTTGTTGACCGAACCGACCACCGCGCCTTCCAGCGCGGCCAGTACGGCGCGGACGTCCTTGGCCATGACGGCAGATGAGCTCGCGATGTATTCGACCAATCCGGATTTGCCGAGGGCCTGCTTGATCGGCTTGGCTGCGGCCGGCTTCGCGGCGGGTTTCGATGCGGCTTTCTTCGAGGCTTTCTTGGTGGCCATGGTTTTTCCAATGAGTGGAGATGATGAACAGGACAGAGAAGCAGCCATAGCCTGAACATGCATTCCGCAAAAAGCAAGGCCCGGCAGTGTTATCCCGAAATAGCTGTTTTTGCGGTCCGGCTGCGGCTAGCGCATGGTACGCGACTGCATGCTCATGCGCCAAAGCGGTCCAGGTTCAGTTCGGTCGCGTGGTCGAACACGTGCAGCCTTTCGGAGTCGAGCGCGAGTTCGATGGGCTCACCGGCGCGCAGGCGCAGATGGCCGCCGATACGCGCGACGACGCGGTTTTCCGTGCCTATCGCGACGCTGAGTATGGT
>NZ_DASVOK010000462.1:0-3417 GCF_036383415.1 Rudaea sp.
GCTCAAGCCGACGAGCGGGGAAATCTCCGCGCGCGGAATGATCCCGGCCGCGCGCCGCCTCGATTCGGTCGGCCTGATGGCGCGCAGCGTGCACGATCTCGGCGTGCTGCTGCACGTTCTCGGCGGCCACGATCCGGCTGATCCACGCTCGCGCCGCCGCCGCGTCGATCTGGCCTTGCCCGACTGGGAGCCGGGCAAGCTGCGCGTCGGCCTGCTCGGCGATCTCGACGCGTTCGGCACCGAGCCCGGCGTCAAGCGTGCGTTCGAGCGCGCGTTGATGGCGCTGACCCACGAGCTCGAGAATCGCCGTGACGTCGGCTTCGGCGATTTTCCGCTCACGCGTGCACGGCGTGCGGCGTTCTTCATGATCGAGGCCGAGATGCTGGTGACGCACGCACGCGCGTTCGCCGATACGGCACATCCGATCTCGTCCGAAATGAAGGGATGGCTCGACTACGCGCGCGCAAAGTCCGCCGCCGATTACGTTGCCGCCGATCTGTTGCTCGACCAAGCCGTCGTCGCCATGCGCAAGATGTTCACGCAGATCGACGTGCTGGTCACGCCGACCACGCCGCAGACCGCGTTCCCGCTCGAAGCGCCACTGCCCGACAACGCCGGCGACTTCACCTGCATCGCCAACCTCGCCGGCCTGCCCGCGGTGACGATCCCGATGGGCATGACGCTCGATGGCCTGCCCGCCGGCATGCAGTTCATCGGCCCGCCGGGTTCCGATCTGCGCCTGCTCGAACTCGCCGAGGTATGCGCGGCGGCGCTCGATGCGGCGCCGAATTATCCGTGCGGTCGTTTCTGATCGCGAAGGTCGCGCGGCGGCCAGCCGTGGCCGCACTCTTCGATTGCGTCTCGCCATGACGTCGCGGCCGGAGCGGCGAATGGTCGATTTGCGCGGCGCGAGGCGCGCGTTGCGCTACTGGCCGCTGGCGGCGGCGTTCGGGTTGCTGATCGCTGTCGCCCGCATCGCCGCCACGCTGTATATGATGCGCGAAGCGCCTTACTACGATCAGTGGGCGGCGATCGACGGCATCGCCGTGGCGCGTGCCGTGCAAGCGTTCGATCCGCGCTACCTGCTGCTGCCACACAACGAGCACCTGATGGTGTGGACGAAACTGCTCGACTGGCTGCAGCTCGCCGCCGCCGACAATCAGTACGACCCGCGCCCTGTCGGCGTGTTGCTCGCGGTGCTGTCTGCGCTCACCGCAGGTTTGCTGTTGGCCGGGGGCGCTTGCCATCTGCAAAAAGGGCGCCTCGCATGGTTGTGCGCGGGGCTGGCGCTCGCCGCGATTCCCTACAGTTGGGAAAGCCTGAGCATGACCTGGAACGACGCTTTCTCCTTCCTGATCGCCGGAACCGCAGCGACGTTGTGGCTCGCCGCGACGGGCACGCGCAAGCACGCGCCGGTACTACTCGCGGCAGCGATTCTTGCAGCGCTGACAATGGGCAGCGGCTGGGTCGCGCCGGCGATCGGCATCGGCGTGGTCGCCTGCCGCGCGGCGTCCCGGGACTTGTCGACCGGGGCCGCGATCGCCCTCGCTCTGCCGCAAATCGCCGCCGCCGCACTCGCGTTCGTGCTGCTAGCGGGAGGCATGCACTCCGGCAACGCGCGACCACCCGATCCGGCACTCGCCCTGCTGCAGGTCCTGCTGCTGACCGCCGCTTTCGCGCCGACCTGGGCGATGCTGTGGCAACTCGTTGCCGATGCCCGCATCGAGGCGACGGATGCCGCCGCCGCGCAGGGCCGGCGCGTCGACCTGTTCGTCGCCGCGCTGGCCGTTTGGGGCTACCTGCACGTCGTGTCGATGATTGTGCTGCGCAGTGATTTCCGTCTCTGGCTGCCGGTCAGCCGCTACATGGACGTCATCGCCGTGGCGATCATGGCCGATCTCGCCTGCCTGCTGCGCCTGACCGAAGGCGGCATCGGGCGGCCGTTGGTGCGGATCGCCGTTCCCGCGGTCGCGCTGTTCGCCGCGGCCACGGTGCTCGCTTCGCCGATTCCTCTGCATTACCTGCGCTGGCAGGCGGACCGCCTGAGCGGGGCCGAGGCGCTGATCGCCGCCGCGGTGCGCGCCGACGATGCGACCGTGATCACTCGCAGCGAGCCGTCAGCCCTGCCGTACCCTGATCCTGCCTACCTCCAACAACGCCTGGCTGATGGCAACGTCCGCCACGTGCTCGGTGATCGTCTCGGCGACCGGCCGGAACCGGCGGCGTTCGTGCGCGCCAGCCGCGTTGCCGAGCGCTGGCTGACGGATCACGCCATTCTGCTCTGCGTCCTCGCCGCCGTGCTCGCCGCGGCGCTCATCGCGGTCGCCACCGGCACGCGGCGCCGCCGCGCGAAAAGGGTCGGAACGCCTCCGTGATTTGGCAGGTATTCGATTTGCCAGGGGCGGACGTGCGCCTCGCGCAGTTCTGCGATGAAGCGGACGCGGCGCACTGGTTCGCGCGGTTGCATGGAGAAATTCCATGGGAGCGCCATCGCCTGCGCATCTTCGGACGCGAAGTCGACTCGCCGCGCCTGTCCTGCTGGATCGGCGATGCCGAGGCGGTCTACACGTATTCGGGCTCGCGTTTCGCGCCGCATACCTGGACGCCGGCGTTGACCGAACTGCGCGAGGCTCTCGCTGCGCATGCCGGAGGCCACTGCAACAGCGTGCTCGCCAACCTCTACCGCGACGGTCGTGATTCGATGGGCTGGCACAGCGACGACGAGCCTGAACTCGGTCCCAAATCTGCGATCCTGTCCCTGAGCTTCGGCGGCGTGCGTCGTTTCCGCCTGAGCCACCGCTGCGATCCGCACCTGCGCCTCGAACTCGATCTGCCCTCGGGCAGCTTGCTGCGCATGGCTGGAACCACGCAGCGGCACTATCGCCACGACTTGCCGAAAACCGCGCGCTCGGTCGCCGCACGGATCAACCTGACGTTCCGCACGATCCACGCCTCACCCGGCGCCCGCTCGATCGCCTAGTGAAGATAGCGATGGAAGCGGCGATGGATTCTTCGAAACGACACCGCTAAAGTGCGGCGCTCGGCTTGGCGTATCCTCAGCTTCGCCGCACCACCTTGATGCCGTTGGCTCTTCGCAATCCGAAGCACTCCCGAATCTTTCCGAGGGTCGAAGCCATGATGCAGAAACAGTCCTTCCTCGCGTCGCAGCAGGACCTGCTGCTGCTGATCGCACGCGTGTTGCTTGTCATCCTGTTCCTCATGTCCGGTGTGCCGAAGCTCCTTCACTTCTCCGGCACGGTCGCCTACATGACTTCGGTCGGCGCGCCGCTGCCCGCCGTGGCCGCGGCGATCGCCGTGCTTATGGAGGTGCCGGTCGCGATCGCGGTGCTGCTCGGTTTCCAGACGCGGTTGCTCGCGCTGCTGCTCGCGATCTATACGATCGGCACCGGTCTGATC
>NZ_DASVOK010000463.1:0-17496 GCF_036383415.1 Rudaea sp.
ACCGGCGCGCATCATGGACACGCGTGCGGGCATGAGCACGATCGACGGCCAGGCTCAAGGTGCGGGGGCACTGCAAGGTGGCGGCACCGCAAGCCTCGCGGTGCTCAATCGAGGTGGCGTGCCGGCGAGCGGTGTGGGTGCGGTCGTGCTCAACGTGACGGTGACTCAGCCGACGTCGTGGGGCTATCTCACGGCATGGCCCTCAGGCTTACCTGTGCCACTCGCATCGAATCTGAACTTCGTGGCCAACCAAACGATCCCGAATCTCGTGATCGCGAAGGTGGGCGCGAATGGACAGGTCGAGTTCTACAATGGCAGCTCTGGCACGACCCACGTTGTAGTCGATGTGATGGGCTGGTTTGCAGAGTAGTAGTCGATCTTCTGCGAGTAGCCAATGAGCGGGTGGAGATGAATCAACCGATCGCTTGCTTTCGCTGTTACGGCCAGAAATTTCCCTGATACCGTAATTATTTTCCCTGCTACCTGCGAGCGGCGGGAAAATCTTTCGGCCCGAAAATGGCGTCAGACCGGGCCTGCAGAGCGATCCGGTGACGGTAGAAGCGTCGTTTTTGCTAGAAATTCCCTGTTAATTTCCCTGTTAACGGGAATTTCGACCGGAGACGAGTTCTAGGTGGATTGCACCCACCACCAACTATACTGATGAGTACAGTAATTGTGCCGTCAGTCCTGAAAAGCCCGCGGTGTCGCGGGTTTTTTCTTTTTCGTTGGTCACGGAGACGAGTTCTAAGAGCATTTTTCACCCGATTTTGCCGTGTCGTCTCTGTTCTCGCATCGCGACGACCAACGAGCAAAAATTTTCGAAAATGCGACCATTCGATGGTTGGTGATTGTGATTCACCTGCGCTCCACCAGTCAGTCGCACATGCGGAGCATTTAGCCGCTTCAAAGCCAGAAAAGCCCGCCCTGTCGCGGGCTTTTCGATTTGCGTTGGTCGTCGGAGACGGAAAGAGGGGCCATTTCCAGCACGAGGGCCGCGTCTTCGTTTTTGCATCAGAACGCCCAACGGGCGTCGGCACGGGGAACAGACCCAGACCTACCACCATGGCGCGGGCTTTCCGTTTCCGTTGGCTGCCGGGACGGAAAGGGAGGGCATTTCTACCGGGGCACACCTCTGTTGCATCCGAGCGACAACGAGCGCAACCGCTCCGTCATTTCTGCTAGCGAAGAGAATGAGTTACATCATTCTGGGTTCTTGAACTTAGCACTTCCGTAACCTCGATGCTTAGAGAGTCGGTGGCTTTGCGCCTTGATGATTTCGAGTGTCAGCGCGTCTTGAACGACCTTCGTGTAGTAGTCGGCTTCGCGGTCGCGAATGTAGAACTCGTAGACTAATCTGCCTTCCGTCTCGGCTCACCAGTCGCCGTTCTTTGCCTCGTTGCCTTAGGGTCACTGCCGCAAAGCGGATGCTCATGTAGCGGGTTCTACACGATGCGGACTCGCATTGACGCTGACAAACTTCGGTATAGTAGTTCTCAGGCACGCCGGCTACTTCGCCGCCCTCCTTGACCGCTTTGCCAGCGGAACCGCCATGCCGAGCTTTATGATCTCCATGACGAACAGCGTTTCGTACCGCTTGACGTTCGGCGCGTCCAGGAAGAGTCGATCGATCGTCGCGCGGCATGCGGGCATGCCCTCTGCGGCTAGGACTACGAGATAGTCCCAGGCGCCGGAAATGTCATAGCACTGCTGGACCTCGGGCACAGAGCGGACACGCTCGCGGAATCCGCTGTGCAGCTTTGCCGACTCGCGTTCAAGTGACACGAGCACACAGGCACGCACGATGCCAGGGAGAACGTCGTCGCTCAGCACGGCCACCTGCCTGGCGATGGCCTGCGAGGACCGAAGGCGCGCGAGGCGCCGATGCACCGCACTCGGTGAAAGGTTGACGCAGTCCCCCAGATAAGACAGCGATCGAGCGGCGTCCTGCTGGAGCAGATCCAGCAGCTTGCGATCGACTTCGTCCAAGGACAATTGGCGCGTCACGCAATATTTTTGCGTGAAAGAGCAAAAACTTTCAACCGCCTCCTGCTCGTCGTCCCTAATCTGCTCGGATAGATCCCGGAGCTAATTCATGAATGAGCCCGTCGTTGTCACCGCTTATCGAACTGTCGCCGCTTCGCGGCCCAGTGTCCGCCCTGCGAGAGACCGCCCCAAGACACTCGCCCTTGCCGCATTGATCGCCGGTGCCTGCGCGATCGCGTTCGCGCCCATCCTCGTGCGGCTCGCGGACACGGGCCCGGTCGCGAGCGCCTTCTGGCGCTGCGCGCTCGCGGTGCCACTGTTGTGGGCGTGGGCCCTCGCCGGTCGCGCAACGGGCGACCCGTCCCGTATGTCGCTGCGGGCGCTCGCGGGCGCGGGTGCCTTCTTCGCTGCCGATCTCGGCTTGTGGCACTTCGCAGTCCTCTTCACTTCGGTGGCGAACGCGACCCTGCTCGGCAACATCTCGCCCATCTTCGTGACGCTCGCGGGCTGGTTGCTCTGGAGGCAGAAGGTGACGAGCACCTACCTCGTCGGCATGGCGGCGGCCATCGGCGGCATGCTCGTGCTCGCGGGGCCCAACTTCGGCTTGCATGGCACGCGGGTGCTCGGCGACGCGCTGGCGGCGCTTACCGGGGTGTTCTACGCGGGCTACATGTTGTCGATCAAGGCGGCACGCGACGCAGGCGCCTCGGCTGCGCGATCGACGGCGACAAGCACGACAGTCACGGCCCTAGTGCTGCTGCCAGTCGCGCTGCTTCAGCCGCACGTATTCTGGCCGGTCTCGGCATCGGGCTGGCTTACGGTGATCGGGCTTGCCGTCGTCGCTCAGGTTCTCGGCCAGGGCCTGATCGCCTACGCCTTCGCGCACCTGCCGGCGCCGCTCTGCTCGGTGATCCTGCTGGTCCAGCCGGTGCTGGCCGCAGTCCTAGCATGGATGCTGTTCGGCGAAGCGATCGCGCCGGCGCAATTCTTTGGAGGAGCAATTGTGCTTGTGGGCGCCTGGCTCTCGAAGAAGGGCAGCTAATACTCTAGGGAGCGATCGCGTGCTAATAGCCATAGACCACAACTTAATCAGGAAGGCTCACGAACATTGCAACCATCATGACTGCAACGCTGTATCGAAAAGCGGCGCCTCCGACCGCGGCGACCATGTCGGCTGATCAAGACCAATGTTCTACTCGTTCAATCTCGAAACACACGGTTCTGACCGCGCAGCTCGATGCAAGTAGTATTTCCTCCGACACATTGCTGCGCAACGATTGCCAACTGCTGCGCGGCAGCGTCCGCGACGTAAACCAGCGCCGCTTTTCGCGCCATTTGTGAGCCTTAAAGTTTGGCGCGAACCGTTACGCCTATCAATCTCGGATCACTCGGCTGCCCGAGGATCAAGCCGGAATTGCCGGTCTGAATCGTGAGAGCAGTGATGTAGTTCCGGTCAAACAGGTTGCGCGCAAATACATCGACCTCCCAGCGGTCGTTGAACCGATAGCCGACGCTCGCGTTGGTGACGGCGTAGCCGGCGATCTTCGTGTAGAGAGAGTTCGTCGTGTCGCTGTTGTAGCCGCTACGCGAGCTCGAGTCGGCATGAATAACGAGTGCGCCGCCGCCGAGCGGCACTTCGTAGTCGAAGCCCAGCGATCCCGCCCATTTCGACAAACCAGCCAGAGGCAGGCCGGTGAGCACGTAGGCGCCCGGCACATTCGGATTGCCGCGAGGATTCGAGGTCTTGTTGGCCAGGTTGGCTGGAGGATTGAGCGGCTGGCAGCCGCCGACGGCGTTCGGGTTCTGCCATTCCAGCGGGCACGGTCCGAGCGGATAGTCAGTGTACTTGCCGTTGGCATAGGCGAGCGATGCGTGCAGCGTGAATCCCTCGAACAGCCGCGCGGCCAAATCCGCCTCGAAGCCTTTTACCTGGACTTCGGGAATGTTGGCCGGATAGGTGCGCAACGCCGCGGTCTCGATGCTGGAGGTGACGTTGGCTTGATAGTTGTCGACTACGGTGCGATAGGCGGCGAGGTTCAGCGTGGCGCGCCCATCCCACCAGGCCGATTTCAGGCCCGCTTCCCAGGTAGTGTTCGTTTCGTCCTTGATCACGGCAGTTGCCAGCGCCGGATTGTTCGAAGCATCCAGCGGCAGGCCGGACATGTTGAGGCCGCCCGACTTGTAGCCGCGCGCGTAGCTCACGTAGCCCATCATGTTGTCGGCGAATTGATACGAAAGATTGCTGCGACCGGACACGTTGCCGCCGTTGTCGGCCGCCGTATAACTTTGCGGACGGAACAGCGAGAGTTTGGCGTTGTCTGCCGGCGTGCCCGGAGTCGTCGCCAGGCCGCCCGACACTGTGGTCGAGTAGGCACCGTTCTTGTCCTCGTAGGTATAGCGCAATCCCAGAGTTGCAGTCAGGCGATCGGTGAAGCGGTAGTTCGCTTCGCCAAAGGCCGCGTAGCTCGAAATCTTGAAATGAGAATCGCCGAACTGACCGTAACCGCCCGCAAGCTTGTCGGGCATGTTCGGGAAGTTCGTAGTGCTGATCAGCCAATAGGCGGCCGCCGGGCCATAGATGCTGATCGGTTTGCCGTTGATCTCCTGGTTGAAGAAGTAGAGACCGCCGACATAGCTGAAGGGTCCGTCGCCGTTCGAGGCAATGCGAACTTCCTGACTGTACTGATCCTGGCGCGACGGAATGCGTTGAACCGTCTGGATGGGGATGCCGGTGTAGTCGCGATCGTTGGCAACATCCCATTTCCAGTAGCGCCAGGCGGTGATCGAGGTCAGAGTCGTCGCGCCGAGATCCCAGTCGACGTTGAGCGATGCGCCGCCGTCCTGTGTGTTGACGTGCAGCGGAGCGTCGATGTCGGTGAGCCGGTCATAGACGTTGCGGCTTGGCGGTGAGTAGGCCGGAAACCCGTGCGCGGGCAAGCCCGCAGAAAGTCCTTCGAATTGCCGCGCCGCGCTGCGCAGGCTCTTGCCGACACGCAGATAGTTCTGCGTGCAACAATCCGAATCGAGATTGGAGACGTCGGCAATCAGACGCACGCTCAGGTTGTCGATCGGATCGAACAACAACTGGCCGCGCAAAGCGTAGTTGTTGAGATCGTTCACGTCCTTGCCCGTAGTGACGTTGTGCAGGACTCCGTCGCGCTCGGTGATCTGCGCGGAAAGACGGCCGGCTATGGAATCGCTCAACGGGCCAGAGACGTTCGCCTTCGCCTGGAAGAAACCGTTCTGTCCGGCGGAAATCTCCCCGCTCGCCTCCGGCACGAAAACCGGTGCGCGGCTGGTGATGTTGATCGCACCTGCGGTCGTATTCTTGCCGAACAGCGTTCCCTGCGGGCCGCGCAGCACCTCGACGCGCTCGATGTCGGTGAAATCGAATGCTGCCGTCGCCGGACGGCCGTGATAGACCCCATCGACATAGAAACCGACACCAGGCTCGATGCCATCGTTCGCCGCGCTGACCGACAGTGTGTTTGATCCAAGACCGCGGATCGTGTACGCCGTATTGCGCGGATTCGCGGAGTTGTAATACAGCGATGGCACTAGCAAGCTGAGTTGCTGAGTATTGACGGTGTCTGAGCGGTCGAGCCACTTGCCACTGACTACCGAAACGGCCATGGGAACCTGTTGCAAGTCCTCCTCGCGCTGGCGCGCAGTGACCGCCACTTTGTCGAGCGTTGTGGCCGCGACCTCGCCCTTCTTGTCATCGATTCCCAAGGATGCGGCCGATTCCTGCGCGACCGCGACAGAGGCGGCAACGCTCGCAATGACGACGACAAACAGAGGTGTCCAGTGCATGAGAATCCCCTTTGAGTGTTGGAAGCAAGTCACACCGTTATAGTTAAATGACTATAACGCAATCGACAAAGATCGGCGCGATCTTACCGTCGAATTCCCGCTTGATCGGTTGGGGTTTTTATCGGGCTGTCATGGCCAGAGGTTGACCAAGTTTGCCGAACTCCTACCAAGGTAAAAATAGCGGCCCAGCGTGCGTTACCCGGGTTTATTGACGATGTAACCTGCGATCTGAGCTCAACTTCAATGCGCTTCCCTGCGCAACGACGCGACATAGCTCACAATTTCACGTGTGATGCCGATAACGTATTTCGCCTCTACGCGAAAAATGCAAAATTTTCGCGAATACACAAAATTTGCGCGTGAATAGCGGCGAATCTTTCGCGAGTGGCGGATAAGCAAATTAAGGTCTGCAAAATCGGAGAAAGCACCGCTTTTTGTCATGCGGGGTGCTGTGCTATACGCCCATCATCAATATAAAAATGCAACACGCATTGCCGAGCCAGGCGCTTCGCAGTCAGGGGAAGGAACAGTGTTCGAAGTACAGATACGCATCTTTGCGAGCGGCAAAGAAGGCCTCATGCTCGAGGTTGGCCGCATCGTGATCGAATCTGGATTCGCTTTGCTACGTCAAAGCCTCAATGAAAGCGACGGCGGCTTTTTGCTCACGCTGACGTTGCGTGGCCCCGAAACCGCCTTGCCCGAATTGGAAGAACGCATCGCCATGCATAGGCTGGTGCGCTCGATCGATTTCAGTGTGTGCGAATCCGCTGTGGAGCCTCCAGAGGAATTCGACTCGACGGTAATCGAGAAGATATTGCCCAAGCTCGCGCAGACCTATCCGCGCATCCTCCCTGACTTGGTCAGCTTCTCACACAGCTTGCCTGCAAATTCACGCGAGTACGCCATGTACCATGTCGGCCGGCGTATCGGCGCATGGGTATACAAGCGCGACTTTGCGCTCGGTGCCCGCCTTGCTCTGGCTGATGCGATGCGCCACGTCGTGCTGCCCGCTGCGAGGCAGCTTGTTTTGGTCGAGCTTGATATCGATGGCGTGCGCATGGCGAACAGTCCCTTCTGTGGCAGCGCGATCGAGCTAGCACAACGACATCGCCGCGGCTGCCATTTCTTCCTGGGATATTTCGAGGGCTTGCTCAACGCTGGCCGAGCCGCGGATCGGCCAGTGAAGGTCGTCGAAACCATCTGTCGCAATTCTGGCGCGAGCCAGTGTGTTTTTGCTATCACCGAATAACGCTCATTCATCAAGGCGGCACATCCGTCACCTGCCGATCGCTTTACTCCAGACCCGACCATAGGAGAATGCCATGTCTGCCATTCACTCCGAGTACAACTACGCGCTCGTCGCGATGTCGTATGTGCTCTCGGCTCTCGGCTCTTACACAGGCCTGCAACTGGCGATGAGCATCCCTTCGGCCCGCACCAACGTACAGCGTTGGTTTTCATTACTCGGCTCGGGTGCTGCTCTTGGCGGCGGCGCGATCTGGGCAATGCACTTCATCGCCATGATCGGCTGCGTAATGGATATGCTGGTGAGCTATGCGCCGGGTCTGACCTTGCTGTCCGCGCTGCTCGCAATTGCGGCGTGCACGCTAGGGCTGGCAATCACGAGCTCAGGAGAATTCTCGTTCGCGCGTCTAACGCTGGGCGGCGTGGTGATGGGCACGGGGGTCGCCATGATGCATTACATGGGTATGGCCGCAATGCTGATGGAAGCGCACTTGGCGTACGACACGACACTCGTTGCTGCCTCCGTGACAGTTGCGGTCGTCGCGTCGATAGCGGCCTTGTGGCTCGCATTCAATGTGCGCGGCTGGTTGCAGATGTTCGCGAGTGCGCTAGTAATGGGGGTAGCGGTGTGTGGGATGCATTACACCGGCATGGCCGCAACGACTTTCGTCCACGACTCGCAGCGTCACGCCGACGTTGCGAGCGGCATGCAAGGCGACAGTCTCGGTTCTACTGTGTTCGTCGTCAGCCTGATCTTGCTCGGCGCAATGTTCGCGATTGGGACCCTGCGCCAGCGCCAACGCCAACAGATCGAGATTTGATCGCGCTGCCGACGGCTATAGACCCATCAGCTCGCGGAAATCCCGGGTATGCGTCCGGCTCACCGGTATGCGAGCAGAATTAGGTTTGTCGAAAACGAGATGCAGTGTGTCACCGTCGCGTTCGACTTCGCGCACGTGATGGAGATTGACGATGTGGCTGCGATGGCAGCGGAAGAACACGGCGGGGTCGAGCCGCTCTTCGAGATCGCTTAGGGACAAGTTGCTCAGATACTTGTCGGTAGCGGTGACGATCCAAGTGTAATGGTCAGCCGATTCCAGCCGCAGCGTATCCTCGACTTCGATCAGCACCAGCCGGTTGGCACGATAGACCGGAATTTTACTTAGTCGGCGCGGCAGAGCCAGCGCATCGTTGTCGTGGATCTTGTCGTCAGCCGATTTCGCGCGTGGTTCGGTGGTGACGTCGGTCAGGTCGTAGTAGACCATGCACGCGCCCGCAATGCCTTCCGTGCCGAAGATCTTCGATACCTTCAGCAGCAACACGCGATCAGGGATGTTGATCATCATCGTCATCGGCGGTGGCGAGCGCACCGGACAGCGATCCACACTGACGGTTTCGCCGCCGTTGAGCAAAAGCGCCAGCTTGTCGCGGCTTTTCGCCGGATGCAGATTCAGCAGATTGATGCCGTGAAGGCGTTCCCTCGGCACGCCGAGAGTCTGTTCGCCAGCCGGAGCAAGCAGCTGCCAGGCGACATCGTTGAATCCGATGACGCGATTCTCGTTGTCGACCCACACCATGCCGAGGTCAAGGCGTTGCAGTAAATACTGTAGCGATTCGTTGCTCATGGGCGAATTCGACGAATGCATCGTGGTTGTTCTTCGGACTGCTGCCCGCGGCCCGATTGCCCCCGGCCACGCAGTAATGCTTTCCGTTCACGAAACCGATATTGCGATCGCTCCATTTCCTCCGCTAATTCTTGCATTGCGGTCGGTCCGCTGCTGGCCATCGCATGGCGTCACCACAAAACAAGATCCAGCCACGGGGAGGATGATAATCCATGAATGCACTTCGTTGCTTTTGCGTCGCATCATTGCTTGCTTGTGCGTTGCCTGCGCATGCCGAGGACGACCACTGGCTTATCAAGGTCGGCGCGCACAACGTCGATCCAAAGTCCAACAACGGCACGCTCGCCAACGGTGCGCTCAAGACTGAAGTCGGCAGTTCAGCGCGGCCGACCGCCACGTTCGAGTACCTGTTCAATCCGAATCTCGGCATTGAGGCCCTCGTTGCGCTACCGCCGTTCGACCATACCGTCAAACTCAACGGCGCTAACGCTGCTTCGGTGCATGAGTTGCCGCCGACCGTGTCGCTGCAATACCACTTCAATCCTAGCGGCAGCGTATCGCCCTACGTCGGCCTCGGCTTGAACTATACGAAGTTCTTCGAAATTAAGGAGCGCGGTCCGCTTGCAGGCACCAAGCTGAGACTTTCCGATTCCGTTGGCATCGGATTGCATGCAGGACTCGACTTCCGCCTGAAAGGCGGCTGGATCGCCGGCATCGACCTGCGCTGGATCAGCATCAGCACCGACGCCAAGGTCAACGGTGCCAAGGTCGGCACCGTGAATATCGATCCGCTCGTCTACGGCGGCTATATCGGTTATCGGTTCTAATGGCCGCAACAAAACCCGGGCGTACGCGCAAAGCGGCAATCGTCGGGCAGACGCTTATTCGAGGCGGCTTGCCCGGCCTGCTCGATGTGCTCGCCGCGTTACACGCACGCGGCGAAAGCGGTGTGCTCGGCATCGTCTTCGCCACACTGGGATCGACGTACCAGAAACCCGGGGCACTTGTCCTGCTCGACGCCGCTGGGTTGCGCTACGGCGTCATCAGCGGCGGCTGTCTGGAGCCCGAACTGGAGGCGCGCGCACAGACGGTGCACACGCGTGGATTGGCGGACACGATCGACTTCGACACGCGCAGCGACGAAGACCTGACCTTCGGCACCGGCACTGGCTGCCGCGGTCGCATCCATTTGGTGTTACTGCCGCAGTCACCGAGTGCGCCGTTTACGCAAGCACTGCGCAAACTCCGCGCGTCGACGTCCACGTTGGCACTGAGCCTCACGATCGAAGGTGACGGCATCGGCAGTGGCAACGCTTCGCTGGACGGAGAAAGCTGGGACTGGGGCCGCGACGGTGATCCCGCCGCGCCGCATGCGTTCGATGAAAGAAGCGTCGTGCGCCTGCGCATCGCCCCGCCGGCGCGCGTGTTGTTGTTTGGCTGCGGGCCGGAGAGCATTCCGCTGCACGAATTCATTCGGCGCTTGGGCTGGCGCTCGACCGTGATCGAACATCGCGGCCGCTGGCTCAAATTCGCGCAGCGTGCTGGCGCTGAAGAAGTCCTGGAATCTGGGCCCGATACGGCAGCGCCAGTCTGGCGGCAACAGCATTTCGACGCCGCCATCGCGATGTGCCACAACTACGCGCTGGACATGAAGCATCTTGCGTATTGTGCCGCATCCGATCTGTCGTACATCGGCCTGCTTGGTCCGGCGGCGCGACGCGACCAGATGCTCCAGGAAATCGGCGCCGACGCCGCCGAGAGACTCAAGTTGCGCCTGCATGCACCGGTTGGTTTGCCGCTCGGTGGTTCTGGCCCGGATGTGCTCGCGTTGTCAATCGCGGCGGAGCTGCAGCAGCATTTCGCGCGTGTGCGTGGAACGCGCTGATGCTCGCTCTCCCCTTGCCGACGTGAACTCATCCACTTCTTTTTCGATAACGCGTCGCTGGCTGTAGCCGTTTGGAACAGACAACCTTGCCCGCCGGATTCCATGCCCTGTGGCCAACGCCAATCGGACTGCACCGCTATGCCGATGCCGCGAGCCTTAATCCGTTGCTCGTACGCGTGTTCGGTGCGCTGCGCGCCACACAATCACACCAGCGCGGACAATCGCCAGGTGCGTTCTTCGCCAGCGACGACGACCTTTTGCATCGCATCAAGCTCGGTGAATGGACGAACTTCGTTAGCTTCGTGACGGCGAGCTTGGGCGAGACGGTGCAGCAGGCCAACCATCTCGCCTGGGAAGGGCGCAATCTCGAACTGCGTATCGGCATCGAAGGTATGTGGTTCCAGTGCAGTCGTGACGGAGCATTCCATGACGTGCACACGCACGGCAACTGCTCGTGGTCGGGTGTCTACATCGTGCAGGCGGACGAGACGGAAAGGCGAGCGCAGCACCCGGTGTATGGCGTCGCCAACGGCGTGACGCGACTGTACGGGCCGCCGTTCGCCACGCTGGGCGGTGCCTTCGTCGACGCAGGTAACGCCTATCTGCAGCCGCCGCACCAGGACGTCGCGCCGGAGCCGGGACAACTCCTGCTCTTTCCCTCGTGGCTCGCCCACCAAGCGATGCCTTACGACGGTGAAGCCGAGCGCATCATCGTCTCTTTCAACGCGAGCGTGCACGCCGCGCAGGGCGACCGCCTGCACGGCTACAGCGCGTACTGATTTTCGACATCGCGGTCGGCGGCGCGACCGCTCATCGTTGGCGCTGCACTAACCGCCGTTCACGAACCAATCCCCGTGTTCGCGAAACGTGTGTTGCAGCCCATCGCCCGCACCAGTTTCCTTGCTCCACAAGCATGCGTCCACAAGCATGCGCCAGACACAGAACCGGGAGGGAGAACGCGATGATTCCACGTCCATTCGAATACCATGCGCCGACATCCGTCGACGATGCGATCAGATTGCTCGGCGACTACGGCGACAGCGCAAAGCTGCTCGCCGGCGGCCATAGCCTGCTGCCGATGATGAAATTGCGCTTCGCTTCTCCCGATCATCTGATCGACCTCAACCGCATTCCCTCACTCAAGTACATCGAGCAGGAAGGCAACGAGATCCGGATAGGTGCGATGACTTGCGAGAACGATCTGATCTGGTCGACTCTGCTCAAGGAAAAGGTGCCACTGATCGTCGAAACCGCCGGCCTGATCTCCGACCCACAGGTGCGCTACAAGGGCACGATTGGCGGGGACATCTCGCACGGTGACCCCGGCTGCGACCATCCAGCGCTGATGCTTTGCCTCGGCGCGTCGTTCGTGTTGCGCGGCCCAAACGGCGAACGCGTCGTGCCGGCCGACGGCTACTTTCTCGGTACCTACTACACGGCGATCGAGCCTAACGAGATCATGACCGAGATCCGCATCCCGATTCCGCCCGCGGGCAGCGGTTGGTGCTATTCCAAGCTCAAGCGCAAGACCGGCGATTTCGCAACTGCCGCAAGCGCTGTCTTGTTGCAGATGAGCGGTGACATTGTCAACAACGTCTCCATCGGCCTGACCAACGTCGCGCCGACCGCGCTCAAGGCCAAGGAGGCCGAGAAAGCCCTGCTCGGCAAGAGGCTCGACGACACCGCGATCGAGGCGGCCGCCCAGGCCGCCATGAAGATTTGCGATCCCGCCGAGGATTTGCGCGGCAGCGTCGAATACAAGACGGCGATGGCAGGCGAGATGACGCGGCGCGCGTTGCGCACAGCCGCTGCGCGCGCAAAGCGCTGAACGACCCGGAGAAATCATGATGGCGAAGAAAACCCTGGTGAACTTCAAGCTCAACGGCAGCGAGGCGTTTGTCGCGGTCGAACCACGCGAACTTCTTATCCACACGCTGCGCGAGAAATGTGCCCATACCGGTCCGCACATCGGCTGCGAGACCACACACTGCGGCGCATGCACGGTCGATTTCAACGGCATCTCGGTCAAGTCGTGCACGTTGCTTACAGTGCAGGCCGATGGCGCCGAGGTCATCACGATCGAAGGCATCGCCGGCAAAGCGAAGACAGGCGAAACCCTGCACGCGCTGCAGGAAGGCTTTACGCAGGAACACGGCCTGCAATGTGGCTTCTGCACACCGGGCATGATCACGCGCGCCTACCGTCTGCTGCAGGAAAACCCTAATCCCACGGACGAGCAAGTGCGCTACTGGATGGCCGGCAACCTGTGCCGCTGCACCGGGTACCAGAACATCGTCAAGGCGATCCAGTACGCGGCGAGGAAACTGCGCGGCGAGCCGGTCGAGACTTCTCACCCGCTGCTTGAAGAGATCAACAAAGAAGCCGCTACGGCCTGAACCCTTCCAGCCTTCACACCGGCCTGCGCCGGAATGACGGATCAAGACAGAGAGAACGATCATGGGACGCGAACCGGATATTGAAAGAATCACCAAGCTGGAAGGCATCGGCTGCGCGCGCAAGCGCCGCGAGGATCCGCGCTTCATTCAGGGCAAGGGCAACTACGTCGACGATGTGAAGATGCCCGGCATGTGCTTCGGGGTGATGGTGCGCAGCCCCTACGCGCACGCGAAGATCAAGAAGATCGACACGAGCAAAGCGACTGCGCTGCCCGGCGTGATCGCGGTCGTGACAGCCGACACGCTCAAGCCCTTCAAGCTGCACTGGATGCCGACATTGGCAGGCGACGTGCAGGCCGTGCTGGCCGACGAGAAGGTCAGCTTCCAGTTCCAGGAGGTCGCGTTCGTCGTCGCCGAGGATCGCTATATCGCGGCCGATGCAGCGGATCTCGTCGAGGTCGAATACGAGGAATTGCCGGTCGTCGTCGACCCGTTCAAGGCGCTGCAGCCCGACTCGCCGGTAATCCGCCCCGATCTCGCCGGCAAGACCAGCGGCGCACACGGTCCGCGCAAGCACCACAACCACATCTTCACGTGGCAGATCGGCGACAAGGACAAGACTGCGCGCGCATTCGACACTGCCGAGGTCACGGTCAAGCAGGACATGCTCTACCAACGCGTGCATCCGTGTCCCTTGGAGACCTGCGGTTGCGTCGCCTCGTTCGACAAGATCAAGGGCGACTTGACTGTCTACATCACCTCGCAGGCGCCCCACGTCGTGCGCACAGTAGTAGGACTGCTGTCGAGCATTCCCGAATCGAAGATTCGCATCATCTCGCCCGATATCGGCGGCGGCTTCGGCAACAAGGTCGGCGTCTATCCAGGCTACGTCTGCGCGATCGCCGCGTCGATCGTGCTCGGCCGACCGGTGAAATGGATCGAGTCGCGCACAGAAAACCTTACCAGCACAGCGTTCGCGCGCGACTACTGGATGACCGGCGAACTCGCTGCTACGAAGGACGGCGTGATCAAGGCGCTGCGCGTACACGTCACCGCCGACCACGGTGCGTTCGATGCCTGCGCGGACCCGACCAAGTGGCCGGCCGGCATGTTCCATGTCTGCACAGGTTCCTACGCGATCCCGAATGCGTTCGTCGAGGTCGACGGCATCTACACCAATAAGTTCCCGGGCGGCGTCGCTTACCGCTGCTCGTTTCGCGTCACCGAGGCGGTCTACCTGATCGAGCGCATGATCGACGTGCTCGCGCAGAAGACCGGCATCGACAAGGCCGAGATCCGCTTCCGCAATTTCGTCAAACAGGAACAATTCCCGTACACGACGCCGCTCGGCCTCGAATATGATTCGGGCAACTACGGCCCTGCACTGCAGAAGGCGCTCGATGCCGTGAACTACAAGGCGTTGCGCGCCGAGCAGGCGGCGCTGCGCGCCGATCCGAAGTCCGAAACACTGATGGGCATCGGCATCGTCACGTTTACCGAAATCGTCGGCGCAGGTCCCTCGAAAATGTGCGACATCCTCGGTGTCGGCATGTTCGACTCATGCGAGATCCGCGTGCATCCGGACGGCTCCGCGATTGCCCGCATGGGCACGATCACGCAGGGCCAGGGCCATCAGACGACCTATGCGCAGATCATCGCGAGCGAGTGCGGCATTCCCGCTTCGGTGATCCATACGGAAGAAGGCGACACATCGACGGCACCCTACGGCCTTGGCACCTACGGTTCACGCTCGACGCCCGTCGCAGGCGCCGCAACTGCGCGCTGCGCGCGGAAGATCCGTGAGAAGGCGCGCCGCATCGCCGCACATCTACTCGAAGTCTCACCGGACGATCTCGAGTTCGACATGGATCGCTTCGTCGTGAAAGGCTCGCCCGAACAGGTCAAGACGATCAAGGAAATTGCCTGGGCAGCCTACAACAACGTGCCGCCGGGCGAGGAAATGGGCCTGGAGGCGGTCGATTACTACGACCCTCCAAACTTCACCTTCCCCTTCGGCTCGTACATCGCCGTCGTCGACATCAACAAATTCAGCGGCGAGACCAAGATTCGCCGGTTCTACGCGCTCGACGACTGCGGCACGCGCATCAACCCGATGATCATCGAGGGTCAGGTGCACGGCGGCCTGACCGAAGGGCTCGCGGTCGCGATGGGCCAGGAATTGCCCTACGACGAGCAGGGCAACGTGCTCGGAGGCACGCTGATGGACTACTTCGTGCCGACGATGGTCGAAACGCCGGTCTGGGAGACCGACTACACCGTCACGCCGAGCCCGCACCATCCGATCGGCGCCAAGGGCGTGGCCGAGTCGCCGCACGTCGGCTCGATCCCGTGCTTCACCGCTGCGGTCGTCGACGCGTTCTCGCACCTCGGCATCACGCACATGAACATGCCGCACAACGCCTACCGCGTGTGGCAGCAATCCCATGCGCTCGGCCTCGACAAACACTGACGCCAAGCAAAGCGCAATTCTCCTTATCTCGATTCTAGGAACCGAATGAAAGTTGATCTGGAAAAGAACTGGCCGATGCCTGGCGACGCCGCCACGACGTGGGCGTTCCTGCAGAATATTGAAGGTGTCGCCAGCTGCATGCCCGGTGCGAAGATCACCGAGAAGACCGACGACACGCATTACAAGGGCACGGTCTCGGTGAAGGTCGGCCCGGCGAGCATGGCATTCAAGGGTAGCATCGTAGTCGCCGTACTTGATGCGACGACACGAACGCTCCACCTGATCGGTAAGGGCTCGGACTCGACCGGCACGTCCGGCGCGACGATGGACCTCGTCGCGACCGTCGAGGACGGCGACGCACCCGGCACGAGCAGCCTTGCCGGCAGGAGCGAAGTGTCGATGAGCGGCAAGGCTGCCGCATTCGGCGGGCGCATGATGGGCACGGTCGCCGACCAGATCTTGAAGCAATTTGCCGACAATTTCGCCGCACAGGTCAAGGCTTTGTCCGATGCACAGAATGCCGCGACCGCCACCGGTGGCACGGCAGCCGTACAGCCCGTCGTCATCACGCCTGCCCCGGCGAAGGAACTCAATGCGCTCGCGTTGTTCTGGGCAATCGTGCGCGACTGGTTCCGCGGCCTGTTCCGCAGCAAGGCTGCCTAGCGGAGACGGCTGTGGAACGCATGCAGGCCGTGA
The DNA here is from genome assembly GCF_036383415.1 of Rudaea sp. Lineage (GTDB taxonomy): Bacteria > Pseudomonadota > Gammaproteobacteria > Xanthomonadales > Rhodanobacteraceae > Rudaea. Next base: position 16,114 of record NZ_DASVOK010000463.1, read on the forward strand.
TCACGCTGCAAGGCCGCCTGCAACGGCTCGGCTACATCGCCGAGCGCCCGCTCGCGGCGACGCTGTTGCTGATGGACGACCTGAAACGGCCATTGCTGCTCGAAGGCGAGGCCGGCGTGGGCAAGACCGAAATAGCCAAGGTACTCGCACGCCTGCAAGCCACCGACTGCATACGCCTGCAATGCTACGAAGGCCTCGACGTCCACTCGGCGATGTACGAGTGGAACTATCAGCGCCAGCTGCTTGCGATCCGGCTGCTGGAACACGACGAGCGCACGATGCAGGCCAAGGAGCAGGACATTTTCTCCGAGCGCTATCTGCTCAAGCGCCCGCTGCTGGAGTCCATTACTCGCGACAAACCAGTCGTGCTGCTGATCGACGAGATCGACCGCGCCGACGAGGCGTTCGAAGCCTATCTGCTCGAACTACTGTCCGACTTCCAACTGTCGATTCCCGAACTCGGCACGATCACTGCACGCTCGCGCCCCTGGGTCGTGTTGACGAGCAACGGCACGCGCGAATTGTCGGACGCGTTGCGCCGGCGCTGCCTCTATCACTACGTCGACTATCCGAATTTCGAGAAAGAGCTGCTGATCGTTGAGACGCGCCTGCCGGAAGCGCCGGCCAAGCTCGCGCGCCAGCTCGTCGAATTCGTGCAATCGCTACGCGTGCTCGACCTTGAACGCAAGCCTGGCATCGCCGAGACGCTGGACTGGGCCGCAGCCTTGCTGCGCCTCGACGTGAGCGCGCTCGACATGGCGACGCCCGAGGCGGTCCTCGACAGCCTCGGCGCGCTGGTCAAGACGCGCAACGACCGCGCCGCGCTTACGTCCGACGTCGTGCAACGCATGGTGGCCGCATGTTGAACGCGTGCGCACCCGTCGTTCCAACATTGGAGCACGCGCTCGCGGCGCGGTTCACGGGCTTCGTCTCTTTCTTGCGGGAAAACGGATTCCGCCTCGGCCTGGACGATGCCGCTGCGCTGGTCAACCTTGCCAGCCGCATCGGCGTGTTCGATGTCCAGGTTTTGCGCTGGTCGGCGCGCGCGCTGCTGTGCCGGCGCGCTGACGACCGCGATCGCTTCGACGAACTGTTCGACGCTTGGTTCCTCCCTCCGAACCGGCGCCAGTTCGTCGAGAACCGTGGCACGGGCCACGGCGCGCTCGACCGGCGCTCTTTTCCGCCCGGTCCCGGCGGCGACGATAGCGAAGGCATGCCGGTCGCCGCCGCCAACGACGATGACTCGGGCGACGGCCTCACCGACGGCAGCGCGGCGCAACGCCGAGCGAGCGAGGAAGCATCGCTTGCCGAAGCCGACTTCCGCCACCTCAACCGGCCAGACGACATCCGCAAGCTCGACGCGCTCATGCGCGATTTCGCGCG
>NZ_DASVOK010000464.1:0-1616 GCF_036383415.1 Rudaea sp.
CAGCGCTTCAGCGCGTCCGGCACGGAGGATGACCTGCCGCGCAGCTACGCGAACGCCGCCACGCAGCTCGTCGCCGCGCTCGCGCGCTTGGGCGTGGCGAAACCAGCGCCTGCACCGGTGTTCGTCGACAACGCGAAGGACGCCGCGGAATTCGGCGCCGCAGTCGATGCGCAGAACCGGCACGATGCCGCGCAAGCCGCCGACCAGCTCGCCCCGCTCGCCAAGGCGCATCCCGATGCCGCGTTGTTGTGGTCGACGCTGCTCGGCGCGCAAACCGAGGCGAAGCAGGATCTGCCCGCCGAAGCCACGCGCAAGGAGGTGCTCGCGCATTTCGTCCAGGCCGACACGCTGGTCACGCGCACGCTGCGTTATGTGGCGCTCGATGGGCAGGGCGACGACGGTGCATTCAAGCTGCTCGAACAACTCGTCGCGCAATACCCGCACGATCCGCAGCTCGCCATCGCCTACGCGCAAGCGCTCGCGCAGAACGGCGCGCGCAAACGCGCGATCCCGGTGCTGGAACGGCAGGTCGCGACCGACCCGCAGGACGCGAACGCGTATTTCCTGCTCGGCAAATACTCGATCCAGCAGGGCAACGCGCAGCGCGCGGTCGACGACTATCTGCTGCATGCACTGGTGCTGCGCACGCGCGCCGGCGATGCGGCGGGCGAAGCCGAGGTGCGCAATGCGCTCGGCATCGGTTACGAGCGCCTCGGCCAGCTCGAAGCCGCGACCGAACAATACGAAAAAGCCGTGGCGATGCGCGACAAGCTCGGCGACAAGCGCGCGCTCGCGACTTCGCTGCGCAATCTCGCCGTGGTGCAGGCGGTGCAGGGCGACGGCGCGGGCGCCGAGCGCTCGCTCGATCGCGCCAAGGGCCTGCTCGAAGCGCTCGGCGACCGCGCCAGCCTCGCCGACCTGTACAACGACCGCGGCGTGGTCCACCAGGAGCATGGCGATTTTGCCGCCGCACTCGGCGCATATCGCGAAGCGCTCGCGCTGCGCCGCCAGATCGATGCGCCCGCCTCGATCGCCGAGAGCCTCGACAATGTCGGCCTGAGCTACTACCGCCTCGGCGAATTCGACAACGCGCTGGCGTATTGGCAGCAGGCGCTCGGCGCCTACGACAAGCTCGAGGATCGGCCGAGGAAATTGCGCATCGAGCAACACATCGGCCTGCTCGAAATCGCGCGCGGCCATTTCGACGTGGCGCACCAGGGTCTGGACGCGGCACTGCGCACCGCCGAGGACCTGCAACTGCCAGAAGAGCAGGCCGTCACTTCGACCTATCTCGCCGAACTCGCGCTCGCCGAAGGCCGTCATGCCGATGCGCTCGCCGCGGCCCGGCGCGCCGGGGAAATTTTCACCCGCGGCGCCGATAAGCACGGCGTCGCCGAAGCGCAACTGCTAGGCGTGCGCACGCAGCTCGCGCTGGGGGACGCGGCGTCCGCGAAAGCGTCACTCGCGCAGATCGCCGTGGACGAACTGGGCACGGAGCAACACGCGATCGCCCTGCTCGCGCAGGCCCAGCTCGCCTTGCTCGAAGGCGACAGCGCGGGCGCGGCGACAAAATTCGCCGCCGCGCGCAAGCTCGCCGAGCAGGCGCATGCCGGCGT
>NZ_DASVOK010000465.1:0-4930 GCF_036383415.1 Rudaea sp.
GCGCGACGCGCATGTCGGGCGCGCGCTCGCGTTGATGCACGCCGACCCGGCCAAGCCGTGGACCGTGGAAGAACTCGCCCGCGCCTCGGCGCTGTCACGTTCGGCGCTGGCCGAACGCTTCGCCGCACTGGTCGGCGAGCCGCCGATGCAATACCTCATGCGCTGGCGCCTCGCGCTGGCCGCGCAACGACTGCGCGCGGGCAACGAGGCAATCACGCGTATCGCCGAACACAGCGGCTACGAATCCGAGGCGGCGTTCAACCGGGCGTTCAAGCGCGAGTTCGGCGTACCGCCGGCGGGATGGCGCAAGTCGGCCGCGAACAGACTCGGCTCGGGAGCAGAGTGACTCCCTGCGAATGTGCATGCCGTCAGGCAGATGCATCCGTACTGATCCCGAATCGTTCCTCCAATTTCCTTACTTCCGCAACGCGAGAGGCTGCCCCGACGAGCAGGGCAGCCTCCCGTGACGGTTCAAAACCGGATCAATTGCCGCAGGGAGCAAGCATGTGCCGAATCGCCTGGGGCGGCGCCTGTGGCGGCAGTTTGTGGTTGACACACAGCGGAGTCATCGTCCCGGTAAAGCGGCCGCTGCCCGAGAAGGTCAATTGCGTCGGGAATGCCGTCGGATCATTCGGATCCAGCGCGGCCGAGGTCTCGATGTCGGTGACGCGGAAACCGCTCACGCCGCCGCTGAAACCGTTTGCCTGGAAATCGAAGGTCTGCCCACCTGCAAGCGGATACTCGTGGCCGCGCACGATGAGCGTGTACTGGCTGTCGCCGACCCCGATCGGCAGGGTCACCGTCGTGAACAGCGGATCACCTTGCCCGATCGCGTAATCGAATCCGAGCGCAGGCGCGGGGTCGATGAAGACCGGCGTGTCGGGAACGACGTCCACGGCAAACGTATAGGCTCCGCCCGAGGTGGTTCCGGTCGGCGTGCTCGCAGGGGTGCCGATGAATCCATGCCAATTCACGAGGTCATCTCCCACGTAGAAACCGCCGACTTGGCCGTTGTTGTTGATGCCTTCGACGTAGGTTTCCGGGGTGCTGTCGTTCGGCGCGATCAACTGATAGCCGCTCGAGTTGCCGACAAAACCCATCTGGCGAGGCATGTCGCCACCCCAGGTGAATCCGGCAATGATCCCGTTGTCGTTGATCCCGCGGGCGCGAGTCTTGCGACCGACTTGGAACATCGTGACGGTTGGCGGCGGCGTCGGGTCGCGAAGGAATGCGATCTGCGCCCCGGACGTGGAAAAGATATTGCCGACGACCTGGCCTGCCTTGTTGTTGCCGTGGGCAATGATGGTCAAGGCATCGGGAATGAGAATGTCGGCGAACACCCCGCTCACGGGATCGTAGACATAGCCCGCGGCATTGATCGGGTTGCCTCCCGAATCGAAGTCGTTCGTGTCTCCTGCGATCAGCCCGGTCGAACTGATGCTGCGCGCCTCGGTGAACGACCGGCCCGCGTCCGAAAAGAACGAATAGGTCGAGCCGTTCAACAGGAAACCGACGACCGAACCATCCGGCGCACTTGCCGCACCGACGATCGTGCCGCTGTCGTTGATGCCGTAGACGGCAAACAATCCGTACCCGCTCGGCATCGCCGGCAACGGGGCAAACGTCCCGCCCGATCCGCCGGAATAGACGTAGGCGATCTGTTCGCCGCTGGCCAGCGTGGCGTTGCCGACGATCGAGCCGGTCGCGTTGATGCCGAACACGTTGGTGCTGGTGGCTCCCGGATAATCGATGCGCGTATAGACATAGTCCGCTTTCGCATCCGGCGCAACAGCCGCAATCAAAATCGCGGCCAGCAGACTCATTCCTGCAGTCGATCGGTTCGGGCATTCGCAAACACGCATCGACGTTTCATTCATCGCAATCATGTCCCCCTCCCGTGAAATTGCAGTGGCTCCGCCGCCATGCAGTTGCATGCCGTGCCGTCCTGCACGGGAGAAGAGTTCGCACACTGGCGACTGTCTCACCCGGGCTCCGCACAACAGGCTGGATGCGACGCAACGGCCTGCCCGAGCGCGGAGAGTGAGGGCTTCGTCAGCCGCCCTTGGACTGCATCGACGTCTTCTGCACCTTCCATTTGCCGTTTTCCTTGACCATCTGCGCGGTGCCGGTCGATTTGCCGCCGCCCTGTTCGATACCTTCGAGAGTCAGCTCGGCGTGGTCGCCGAAATCCTGGCCGCCGGTGACGGTGAGGCTCTTCGGCGCGAACGCCTTCATCATTCCGAGCATCGCGGGGAATTGCGGATCCTTGCGCTGCGACTGCATCTGCTCGGCCTGTTGTTTCGACACGGTCGCGAGCATCGCGTCGATGTCGCCCTTCTGCATGGCCGCGAGATTCGCCTGCAACACCTTGCCGGCTTCGCCGCCGCCGGCGGGGATGGGCTTGCCGCCCTGCGCGGCTGCGGCGACGGGTGCTGCTGACGATGCCATCGCGGCACCGGGTTTGGCGTAGGCAAGATCGAAACCGAAATCGCAGGACAGATCGTCGCTGGCCTTGCCCTTCAGCGTGTAGTGGCCGGCCACGCCCTTGGCGTCGTTGCGCGAGAGCTTGAGATCCCCGAACGCGCTGCCCGATTGCGAGATGTTGCTGCCGGGCGGCAGATAGGCATAGATCGCGGTCACGCCTTTTTCGCCGAGCGTGATGCGCACCTGCCCGCCGTCATTGGCATTCCAGACCTGGTCGCGCACGGCGTCTTCCGGATCCTTCGCTGCGGCGATCTTGCCGGGGTCGAGCTTGAGCGAGGCGAGCGCGACCGTGGTTTCCTTCTTGTCGGGCTCGAAGTGATCGGGGCGCTGATAGACCACGCCGTCGACGAGGGTCAGTTTCTTGTCCTTGTAGGTACAGGTGCCGGTGCCGGTAGCGAAAGCGGCGATCGGCAGCAGGCAGATCAAAGCGAGCGCGGAGAGCGTGAACCTGGACATGACGGAATCCTTTTGATGATGGATCGAACAGAATCAGGAACGCCCGGCGATGCTGCTCACGGACAACCTACCCGGAGCGAACACGCATCGGGGCTTGCTCTGTTTAGACGGAAAATCCCGCCCCGCCAGCTCACACACGAAACTTTTACGGATTCCCAAGGTAAAGTAGCTGCATGTATCTGGAGTTCTACGGCCTCAAAGAGGCCCCGTTTTCGATCACCCCCGATCCGCGCTACGTCTTTCTGTCGGAGCGCCACCGGGACGCGCTCGCGCATCTGTTGTACGGCATCGGCAAGGGCGGCTCGGGCGGCTTCGTGCAGCTGACCGGCGAGGTCGGCACGGGCAAGACGACGCTGTGCCGGCTGCTGCTCGAACAGTTGCCCGAAAACACGCGCGTCGCGCTCGTGCTCAATCCGAAACTGTCGCCGCTCGAGTTGCTCGAATCGATCTGCGACGAGTTGAAAATCGACACGACGAATCGCAAGGGCAGCCTCAAGGCGCTCGTCGATGCGCTCAACGCCTACCTGCTCGACGCCTATGCGCAGGGCCTGCGCGTAGTGCTCATCGTCGACGAGGCGCAGAACCTGTCGACCGAATCGCTCGAGCAGGTGCGCCTGCTGACCAACCTGGAAACGCCGACGCAGAAGCTGCTGCAGATCATCCTGCTCGGCCAGCCCGAACTGCGCGACAAGCTCGACGACCCCGAACTGCGCCAGCTCGCCCAGCGCATCACCGCGCGCTATCACCTGACCCCGCTCGACCGCGACGAGAGCGAAGCCTACGTGCGCCACCGCCTCGCGATCGCCGGTGCGCTGCGTTCGCCGTTCTCGCGCCTCGGCCTGCGTGCGTTGTACAAGCGCTCCGGCGGCGTGCCGCGCCTGATCAACGTCATCGGCGACCGCGCGCTGATGGCCGGCTACGCGCGCGAGCAGAACTCGATCGGCGAGCGTCTCGTCGACCGCGCCGCCGACGAAACGCTGCCCGGCACGACGCGTTATCGCCTGCGTCATTACGGACCTTGGGCCGCTGCCGCCTGCGCGGTGATCGCGCTCGGCGCGGCGGCGTATTTCTATCAGTTGCAGAAGCCCGCTCCGGCGCCGACAACACCCGCCGCGACACCCCCGCCAGCCGCACCTGCCGCTGCCAGCGGAACCGCGACAACGACGGCGACCGCGGCCGAACCGGCGAAGCCGCAGGAAATTCCCGCCGCGAAGAAACTTGCCGCACTCGCCGAGAACGCGCCCGATTCCGAACTGACCGCGTGGACGCAGCTGCTCGCACGCTGGCAGGCGACCTCGGCCGAAACCTCGGTGCGCGACGCGGCGCGTTGCCACGCCGTGGTCTTTCCCGGCATGAACTGCCTGCGCGGACACGGCGCGATCACTCAGCTCGCGCGCTTCGACCGACCGCTGATCCTGCCGATCAAGTGGCAGAACGCGAGCGCGTATGCGCTGCTGCAGGGCGTGGTCGGCGACCAGGTGCAGCTCAATCTGGCCGGCGAAAGTTTCCGCGTCGGCAAGGACGATCTCGCCAGCGTATGGGACGGCGAATTCGTCGCGCTGTGGCGCCTGCCGGCCGAAGTACCGCCCCAGTTGCACAGCGGCGATGCCGGCCCGGGCGTGGCCTGGGTCAAGGCCCAGCTTGCGCGCATGGACGGCGGCGCGGCCGACGCCGGCCCGGCCTTCTTCGACGAGGCACTCGCCGAACGCATACGCAAGCTGCAGACCGCCTACGGCATCAAGCCCGACGGCATCGTCGGCCCGGAGACGCTGTTCGCATTGTCCGCACTCGATCCGGCCGGCCCGCACCTGACCCGCAGCGTGCAGTGAACGCGTGCCGCATTTTGCGCAACAGAGAAAAATATACTCGTTGACGAATCCATGTCGCTGATCCTCGAAGCCCTGAAGAAGTCCGAACAGCAGCGCCGACTCGGCGAGATGCCGAACCTCGGCACGCCGGTCACGGCGACGCGGCGGCCACGCAGTCCGCT
>NZ_DASVOK010000466.1:0-2332 GCF_036383415.1 Rudaea sp.
CGCGGCATCCGCTCGCGCTGCCGCTGCCGGCCGGGCATCGGCTGTGGCAATCCGCCGACGCTGTCCTCGCGATCGGTACGCGTCTTGGCCGGCCGTATTGCGAGTGGGGTACCGACGAGGCGCTGAACGTCATCCGGATCGACAGCGATCGTACCCGCCTTGAAGCCGGCTTCGTCGACCTGAGCATCGTCGGCGACGCGCAAGCGACCGTCGAGGGGATCGAACAGCGGCTGGCCGACTACCGCGCACCGTCGCGCGCGGCCGAACTGGCGGCCATGCGCGAGGCGGTCGAGCGCGAATTCGCCGCGCTCGACCCGCAGGCCGGCTTCGTCGCGGCGTTGCGCGCCGCGATTCCGGACGACGGTGTGCTCGTCGACGAACTGACGCAGATCGGCTATGCGTGCCGCATCGGCTATCCCGTCTACGCGCCGCGCACTTACGTCACTTCCAGCTATCAGGGCGCGCTCGGCTATGGCTTCGCCACGGCCCTCGGCGCCAAGGCCGCGCAGCGCCGGCGCGCGGTCGTCTCGGTCAACGGCGACGGCGGCTTTCTCTACACCTCGAACGATCTCGCAACGGCCGTGCAACACCGGCTCGGCGTGGTCGCGGTCGTCTTCAACGACAACGCTTATGGGAACGTGCTGCGCGAGCAAGAGGCCAACGGTTATCAACTGGGCACGGCGCTGCACAACCCGGATTTCGTCCGGTATGCGCGCGCATTCGGAGCGCTCGCGCAGCGCGTGCATACCGCCGCGGCGCTGGCCGACGCGATCCGCGACGCGCTGAGCCGCGATCTACCTACCGTGATCGAGGTACCCGTGGGCGTGATGACCGACCCGTGGCCGCTGCTGCGCCTGCCGCGCGTGCGCGGTGCGGCCCATTCAACAAAGGAGGCTCGATGATCAACAAGTTCGTGTCGCGCGCGGTCGACGCGCTCGCGGACGTCGTAGACGGGGCCGTCATTCTCGTCACCGGTTTCGGCGATCCAGGCATGCCGTTCCGTCTCGTCGAGGCGCTCGTCGAACTCGGTCCGCGCAACCTGACGATCGTATCGAACAACGCGGGCCGCGCACTCGAGGGCATCGCGATGCTGCTGCGGCGCGGCCAGGTCAAAAAGATGATCTGCGCGTATCCGCGCCGCACAGGCTCGTTCGTGTTCGAGGAGTGCTATGCACGCGGGGAGGTCGAACTCGAACTCGTGCCGCAGGGCACGCTGTGCGAGCGGATTCGCGCAGCGAAGGCCGGCATCGCGGGCTTCTATACGCCGACGGCCGTCGACACCGTGCTCGCCGCAGGCAAGGAGGTGCGCGAGATCGACGGCCAGCGTTGCTTGCTCGAGTATCCGCTGCATGCCGATTTCGCGCTGGTGCGCGCGCATCTTGCCGACCGCTGGGGCAATCTCGTCTATCAGGCGGCGCAACGCAACTTCGGCCCGGTCATGGCTGGCGCGGCACGACGCACGATCGCCGAAGTCGACGCGATGGTCGAGTTGGGCGGGCTCGATCCCGAGGCGATCGTCACGCCGGGTATCTATGTCGATCAGGTAGTGACCCTATGAGCGATGCACAGCAAAGGCGGCGCCAACAGATCGCTTGGCGCGCGGCGCAGGACTTCTTCGAAGGCGCATACGTGAACCTCGGCGTCGGGATTCCGACCGAGGCCGTGCGGCACGTCCCGGCGGGGCGCGAGGTGATCTTTCATAGCGAGAACGGGATTCTCGGCGTCGCCGGCATCGCGCCCGACAATGCGATCAATCGCAATCTCGTCAACGCAAGCCAGCAGTTCATCACCGTGCAGATCGGTGCGGCGTATTTCGACTGCTGCGAGTCTTTCGCGATGTTGCGCGGACGTCACGTCGATATCGCGTTCCTCGGCGGGTACGAAATCTCCGAGGCTGGCGATCTCGCCAGCTGGGATCGTCGCAAGGTGGGTGTACCGCCGGCGGTGGGAGGCGCGATGGACATCGCGATCGGTGCCCGCGCGATCTGGGTCGGCATGGAGCATTGCACGGCCGACGGCCGCCCGCGGCTCGTGCGCGAGGTGTCGCTGCCGCTGACCGGCGCGCGCGTCGTCTCGCGCGTCTACACCGATCTCGCTGTAATCGACGTCGGCCCGCAAGGCGGCACCGTGCGCGAGATTCATCCCGGCATCACGATGCGTCACCTGCGCGAGGTCACCCAGTGGCGGCTCGCCGAGGCCACCGATCTGCGCTCAATGCCGCAGCGCGACGCCTGCGCGGCAGGAGCGCAGGCATGAACGCGCCGCTCATCGCTCGCGCCGCGAACCCGATCATGGCCGTGGCCGCGGCCGCCGAGGCGTCGGGTCGGCAAAT
>NZ_DASVOK010000467.1:0-9100 GCF_036383415.1 Rudaea sp.
GCCGAGCAGGCGCAATGGTGTATCGACGCTGGTACCGCTACGTCGGCGAAGCGCTGGCCAGCCAGGGTATCGTCGTGGTCATACCGGACTACCGCAAATTCCCCGACGTGCGCTTCCCCGAGTTCATGATCGATGCAGCAAATGCGACAAAGTGGACTTTTGCGCATGCCGCGGAATTCGGCGGCGACGCGCGCCGCATCTTCGTCGCCGGCCATTCCGCCGGCGGTCACATCGCCGCCCTGCTCGCCTGCGACAAGCGCTATCTTGCCAAGGTCGACCTCATCCCGCGCGACCTCGCCGGCATGATCGGCCTCGCCGGCGCCTACGCGTTCCTGCCCTACGTCGAAGACGAGGCGGAGATCTTCGGCGACGATGCCGAAGGGCGCTACGATTCGCAGCCGATCAACTTCGTCGACGGCGACGAGCCGCCGATGCTGCTGCTGCAAGGCCTCGACGACGACGAAGTAATGCCGAACAACGCCGAGGCCATGGCCGAGCGCGCGCAGGCGATGGACGGCACCGCCGTGCTCAAGCTCTACCGCGACACCGACCACGGCGACCTGCTCCTCGCGCTCGCGCGCGGGCGCGCGGGCAAGCCGCCGGTGATGCGCGACATCCTCGATTTCGTCGCCAAGCCGCCGAGTCGCTAGTCCCCTCTCGGCGCGGACATCAGCGCGTCGGGTGCGCCTCCGCCCACTGCGCCAACGCCTTGGTGCCGACGTGTTCGCGCAGCGCGCCGCAGGTGCCGACGCCTTCGAGCGACTGAGCGAGCTTGCGTTCGCCGCCGAGCATCTCCTTGATCCGCGGCGCGAACCATTCGCGCATTTCCTCACCGGAATCCTTGCTGCAGCGCCCGGCGCCCGCGAGGCCGATCGCGAGCGACTGGTGCGAATCCGGCAGGCGCTTGCGCAGCGTGTCGAAATTCGGCTTGAGCCAGTTCCAGAAGCCGGCGCGGTTTTCCTCTTCGCCGACGTTGCTGTAGTAGAGGTACTGGATCTCGCCGACGGCGACCGCTGGAGTCAATCCATAGTTGCGCGCGTCCTCGCCAAGCTTTGCATCGTGTGTCGCCGCCAGCGCGGCGAGCAGTTCGTAGCGTTGCTTGGTCTGCGTGTTGGTCTTCAACTCTTGCTGCACGGCCTTGTAAGCGGCCTCGCCGGAATCCTGCACGGCGACCTTGAGCGCAACGCCGCGGACGTCCGGATCGAGTTTGCCGAGGTCGACCTTGCCGCCATCGAGGCCGAGCGCGGCGCGCGCCTCGCCATTGAGTTGCGCGCGCAGGTCCTTGTCGCGCACGGTCAGCGCGAGCAGATCGACGAGGCCGAGACGCAGGCGCGTGGTCGCATCGCCGTCGTTCGGGCGCTTGTGCAGGCCGAGTTCCTTGAGGCGCGACGCGTACAGCGATTTCGCGTAGGCGTCGAGCGCCGGGCGCGTCGCGTCGGTGGCAAGATGCTCGCGGATCCACTCGAACGAGCCGACCAGCGCGGTGGCGATCTGCGGGCTGTCCGACGAGGCCAGCGCCGGCATCGCGTCGAGCACGACTTCGGGGCCGATCGCGCCCTGCTCGAAGGCGCTGGAAATCGCGTCGGCGTAGACCAGTTGCTCGGCCGGCGCGAGATCCTCGGCCTGTCGCGTCAGCGCGGTGAAATCGCCCTTGTCGAGCGAGAAACGGTAGTAACCAGAAGCATCGGCATTCGGCATTACCCATTGTGCGCAGTCGCTATTGAGAGCGAACGTCTGCTTAGGCTTGTCGAGAAGGAAACACTGTCGACTCACCTTGCCGTTACTTGAAAAGCGCGTACAAACCGGAATTTGCCACTGCGGGTTGCTTTGATCGAGCACGCCATAGGGCAAATAACGCGATTGGCTCAGTTCGAGTGTTTCCTTGCCGCTATCTCCAACTTTGATGCACTTCAACTCAGCATGCACGAGTGGCAAACCCGGCTGGTCGAGAAAGCTGCGCATCGCTTTCGCCAAGGTCTCGCCCTTGCCGCTGACGCGCGCGATCGTCGCAATGAGATCATCCGAATTGCCGCTGCCGAACTTGTGCTTGGCAAGATAATCGCGCATCGCTTCGCGGTAGACGTCCTCGCCGACCCATTCCTCGAACATGCGCAGCACGGCCGCGCCCTTCTGGTAGGTGATGCCGTCGAACGCATTTTCGATGTCGCCCTGGTCCTTGATCGGCTGGCGGATCTTGCGCGCGGACAACTGGCTGTCGCTGTTCATCGCGCGCAGCGTGCCTTCGAGGCGCGACAGGTCGCCGAGATACTCGGGCTTCAGCGCAACGGTGGCCTTGCCCTGCGCCCAGGTCGCGAAAGCTTCGTTGAGCCAGATGTCGTCCCACCACGGCACGGTGACGAGATCGCCGAACCACTGATGCGCGACCTCGTGCGCGTTGACGTTGAAGCTCGAACGGTAGCTCGACGCCGGCGACTTGGCATCGATGCGCAACAGCACGTCGCGGTAGACGATGATGCCCGCGTTCTCCATCGCGCCAGCGGAGAAGTCCGGCGCGCCGACGAGGTCGAGCTTGTCGAACGGATATGGCTGCTGCGTGTATTCCTCGTAGTACTTCACCGTCTCCGGGGTCTGCTCGAGTATCCACTTGAGCTGCGGCCCGGTACCGCGCGGACCGACGCCGCGCAGCGGCAGCGCGTTCTTGCGCACCGAATTGGCCGGGATCGTCGGGCCGTCAACCACGTCCCACGGCCCGACCGCGAGCGCGATGAGGTAGGTCGGCAGCGGCTCGGTTCGCGCAAAAACGGTCGTTTTCCACTTTTTGTCAGGGGATTCCGAATACCCGATTTGTTGCGTGTTCGCGAGCACGGCTTCGTCTTTGGGCACAGTCAGCGTGATGTCGAACGGCGTCTTGAAGCGCGGCTCGTCGAACGAGGGGAACGCATAGCGCGCGCTGATCGCTTCCATCTGCGAAGTCACGTAGGCGTCGTCGCCGACCTTGACCTTGTAGATGCCCTGCAGCTTGGCGTTGAACGGCGCCGAGTAGTCGAAGGCCAGCTCGATGTCCTGCGCGGGCAGCGTGGCGCCGAACGCGACCTCGGCAACGCCCGAGGAATCGCGCAGAGTCAGCTTCGCGTCGTGCGCCTTGCCCTTGGCGTCGGTGACCACGGCCTTGGCGACATCGAGTTCGCGCGCATGCAGCCAGACGTGATCGGTCGGCTTGGCGAGCTTGACCTTGATGCGCACATGGCCGTTGAAACGATCGGCTTTCGGATCGATCTTCAGGTCGAGCGCGTAAGCCAGCGGTTTGGCATCGTCGGGCAGCTTGCCGGTGGGCACCGTTTCGGCCGCAACGGCCACTCGCGACAGCAATGCGGCTGTCATCGCCGCGGCAAACAATCCGCTCGTCATGCGCATGATCTGGAATCTCCAACGGTAAACCTTGGAGTCAAGCACGATCCATGCGGCCGCGGCAACCGCCACAAGTCATCCGTTCCGTGCGATCCACTTTTCGATAGTTTTTATCAATCGAAATGTTGTGATAAATCAATTTTACAAATATCGTGCACCGCACTAAAGTGCACGACGTTCCCCCTTCACCACCAACCCAAAGGAAGCAAGCGATGTCGCTTATCAACACCCCCGTCCAGCCGTTCAAGGCGCAGGCGTTCCACAACGGCAAGTTCGAAGAAGTCACCGATCAGTCCATCAAGGGCAAGTGGTCGGTGTTCATGTTCCTGCCGGCGGCCTTCACCTTCAACTGCCCGACGGAGATCGAGGATTCAGCCGACAACTACGCCGAGTTCCAGAAGCTCAACACCGAGATTTACGTCGTCTCGACCGACACGCATTTCGCGCACAAGGTCTGGCACGAAACCTCGCCGGCGGTCGGCAAGGCCCAGTTCTACCTCATCGGCGATCCGACGCACGCGTTGTCGAAGGCGTTCGACGTGTTGATCCCGGAAGAAGGCCTCGCCCTGCGCGGCACCTTCGTCATCAATCCGGACGGCGTGATCAAGACCGCTGAAATCAATTCCAACGAGATCGCGCGCGACGTCAGCGAGACGCTGCGCAAGCTCAAGGCCGCGCAGTACACCGCCGCGCACCCGGGTGAAGTCTGCCCGGCGAAGTGGAAGGAAGGCGCGAAGACGCTGAAGCCGTCGCTCGATCTGGTCGGCAAGATCTGATCTTCGCGCCCACTCTGCAACATCTGCAACACCCCGGGCGCGAGCTGCGCCCGGGCTTTCCCAGACGACACTTTGGCGAAAATCACGAACAGCAGCGGAACCACGGTAATGCTCGACAACGACATCAAATCCCAGCTTCAAGGCCATTTCGCCAATATCACGCGACCGGTCGAAATCATCGCCGCGCTCGACGACGGCGAGAAATCGCAGGAATTGCGCGAGCTGTTGAACGACATCACGAGCCTGTCGCCACGGTTCAAGCTCGTCGAGCACGCCGAGCCCGGCATTCGCACGCCTTCATTCGCACTGACCACACCGGGTCAGGATATCCACCTGCGCTTCTCCGGCATTCCGATGGGCCACGAGTTCACGTCGCTGATCCTCGCCTTGCTTCAGGTTGGCGGTCATCCGTCGAAGCTGTCGCCTGAAACGATAGAACAGATCCGTAGCCTCGACGGCGAATACAAGTTCGAGACCTACGTGTCGCTGAGTTGCCAGAACTGCCCCGACGTGGTGCAGGCGCTGAACCTGATGGCGACGATCAATCCGCGCATCGGCGTGGAGATGATCGAAGGCGGCACGTTCGAGCAGGAAGTCGCGGAGAAGCAGATTCTCTCCGTGCCCGCGATCTTTCTCAACGGCGAGGAATTCGGCCAGGGCCGCATGGGTGTCGAGGAAATTCTCGCCAAGCTCGACACGGGCACGGATGCGCGCGAAGCCGAGAAGTTAGATGCGCGCGCGCCCTACGACGTGCTCGTCGTCGGCGGCGGCCCCGCGGGTGCAGCAGCCGCGATCTACGCCGCGCGCAAGGGCATCCGCACCGGCGTCGTCGCCGAGCGCTTCGGCGGCCAGGTGCTCGACACGATGGAGATCGCCAACTTCATCTCGGTCACCCACACCGAAGGTCCGCAGTTCGCGGTCGCGCTCGAAGAGCACGTGAAGGACTACGAAGTCGACATCATGAATCGCCAGCGTGCGGACAAGCTCGTCGCGAACGGCGATCTTGTCGAGGTCAAGCTCGCCAACGGCGCGACTTTGAAGTCGAAGACGATCGTGCTCGCCACCGGCGCACGCTGGCGCAACATGAACGTACCCGGCGAAACCGAATACCGCACCAAGGGCGTGACCTACTGCCCGCACTGCGACGGCCCGCTGTTCAAGGGCAAGCGCGTCGCCGTGATCGGCGGCGGCAACTCGGGCATCGAGGCGGCGATCGATCTCGCCGGCGTCGTCGCCCACGTGACCGTGCTCGAATTCGATTCCAAGCTGCGCGCCGACGAAGTGCTGCAGCGCAAGCTGCGCAGCCTGGCGAATGTCGACGTGATCCTCAGCGCGCAGACCACCGAAGTGCTCGGCGACGGCAGCAAGGTCACCGGTCTCAAGTTCACCGACCGCACCAATGGCGAGTCGCGCGAACTCGAACTTGCCGGCGTGTTCGTGCAGATCGGTTTGCTGCCGAACACGGATTTCCTCAAAGGCACGCTGGCGCTGTCGCCGCGCGGTGAAGTCGAAATCGACGCACACGGCCGCACCTCGATGCCCGGCGTGTTCGCCGCGGGCGATGCGACGACGACGCCGTTCAAGCAGATCGTCATCGCTGCGGGCGAAGGCGCGAAGGCGGCGCTGTCGGCGTTCGATTATCTGATCCGCGCGCCGATCGCCGATGCCTCCGCGGAAAAAATCGCGGCGTAAGATATGCTCGTCATGCCGGCATGGATTGCCGGCATCCAGACCGCATGGACACCATTACGGATTCAAGGCTGCCTTCCTCGGCACGGATACCGGCAGCGTCTGCAGGAATGACCGCGAATGAACCTGCGTGACTTGAGTTATCTCGTCTCCCTTGCCGAACACAAACACTTCGGCCGCGCCGCGGCGGCCAGCTTCGTCAGCCAGCCGACCTTGTCGACGCAGATCAAGAAGCTCGAGGACGAGCTCGGCGTCGCCCTGGTCGAGCGCACGCCGCGCAAGGTGCTGCTGACCGAAGCGGGCAAGGAGATTGTCGCGCGCGCGCGTGGGGTGTTGACCGAAGTCGAGCAGATCAAGGCGATCGCGCGGCGTACGATCGATCCCGAATCGGGCACGCTGCGCCTCGGCATCTTTCCGACGCTCGGTCCCTACCTGCTGCCGCATGTCGTGCCGCAGGCGCGCACGCGCTTTCCGCGTCTGGAACTTCTGCTCGTCGAGGAAAAAACCGACGCGCTGCTCAAGCAACTGCGTGAAGGCCGGCTCGATGCCGCCGTGCTCGCCGAACCGATCCACGACGATCAGTTGCATGCGGAGTTCCTGTTCGAAGAGCCGTTCCTGCTCGCCGTGCCCGAGCACCACGAACTCGCCAAGCGCAAGACGCTCAAGCTCGACGACCTTTCCGACCAGAGCCTGCTGCTGCTCGAGGACGGCCACTGTCTGCGCGACCAGGCGCTCGAAGTCTGCGAGCTGTCGGGGGCGAGCGAGAAATCCGGCTTTCGCGCGACCAGTCTGGAGACGCTGCGCCAGATGGTCGCGGCGAACGTCGGCGTAACGCTGCTGCCGACGCTCGCGGTGAAGCCGCCCGTGGCGCGCTCGGAGAACATCCACCTCGTCCAGTTCCGCGGCCACGCGCCGAGCCGGCGCATCGCGATGTTCTGGCGCAAGAGCTCGGCACTCGCGCCATTCCTGAAGAAGTTCGCCGGCGTATTTCGCGAATTGCCGCGCGCGCTGCTCGACCCGCATGCACTGCCGCCGACCGCGGCGACGCCGGCACCTGCGCCACGCACGCGATCGCGTCGTCATTGATGAAGCGCTACGCCGCACTCGCCGACGAGATCGGCACGGCGATCCGAACCGGCACGTTGCGCGCGGGCGACCGCCTGCCGTCGGTGCGCATCGCTGCGGCGAGCCACGGCGTCAATCCCGCGACCGTGTTCCAGGCCTACTACCTGCTCGAGGCGCGCGGACTCGTGCGTGCTCGCGCGCGCTCGGGCTACTTCGTGGCCGACGGTGGAAAGCCGGCGCCCAAGGCGCTCGAAGCAGCATCGGAGCCGGACAGCGAATCGGTCGAAGTCGATGTGTCCGAACGCGTGTTCGCAATCCTCGAGGCGACGACGAAGCGCGAAGTCGTGCCGTTCGGTTCGGCATTCCCCTCGCCGCAGCTGTTTCCGCTGCAGCGCCTGGCGAAGACGCTGGCGACGACGGTGCAGAAGCTCGATCCGCGCGTCAGCGTCGAATACCTGATCCAGGGCAATGCGCAGCTGCGCCGCCAGATCGCGCGCCGCTACGTCGCCGACGGCATCGCGATGCAGGCCGACGATCTCGTCGTCACCAACGGCGCAATGGAGGCGCTCAACCTCTGCCTCACCGCGGTAACGCGACCGGGCGACGCGATCGTGATCGAGTCGCCGACGTTCTACGCCGCGCTGCAGGCGCTCGAACGCCATCGCCTGCGCGCGATCGAGGTGCCGACGCATCCGGGCGAAGGCATCGACCTCGACGCACTCGCTGACGCGCTGAAGCACCAGCGCCCGGCCGCGTGCTGGTTGATGACCAATTTCCAGAACCCGCTCGGCAGCACGATGGGCGAAACGAAGAAGCGCGATCTCGTCGCCCTGCTCGCGCGCCATCGCACGCCACTGATCGAGGACGACGTCTACGGCGAGTTGTACTTCGACGTGCAACGGCCGAAGCCGGCCAAGGCCTTCGATGACGAGGGTTGGGTGCTGCATTGTTCGTCGTTTTCGAAATGTCTCGCGCCCGGCTATCGCATCGGCTGGGCCGCGCCGGGGCGTTTCGTGCACGACATCGCGCGGCTCAAGCTCAGCACCAGCCTCACCGCCTCGGTGCCGGCCGAAGCCGCGCTGGCTGCGTTCCTCGAGCGCGGCGGCTACGACCGGCACCTGCGCCAGTTGCGCGAAGCGCTCGCGCGCCAGCAGCAGGCGATGATCGCGGCGATCGCAAACCATTTCCCCGCGACGACGCGCATCACGCATCCGCGCGGCGGCTATTTCCTCTGGGCGGAACTGGCACAGGGCGTCGACGCGATCGACCTGCACCGGCGCGCACTCGCGCGCAGCATCTCGCTCGCGCCCGGGCCGATCTTCTCCTCGCGTGGCGAATTCACGCGCTGCGTGCGCCTCAACTACGGCGCGCCGTGGGACGAGCGCGCCGAAGAGGCGATGGCTACGCTGGGCAAGTTGATCCAACACCCATCCTGAGCCTCGCACGCTGCGACAAAACGCCTCGCCATGCAGGCGCTGATATGGTCTTTTCCGCCGCAACTGATCGGCCCGCATCGGCGCCGCGCGGGTAAAATGCATCGCGTCGAAAAGGCCATCGGAAAGCCAACCATGTTCGGAAAAATCATCGTCGTCGCAACCCTGCTCGCGATCCTCTACAACCTCGGCGCGGGGCTGTACTTCATGATGGTCGACCACGGTGGCACCGGCCGCACGGTCGGCGCGCTGACGCGACGCATCGGCCTGTCGGTCGCGCTGATCCTGTTCGTGATGCTGTGCATCGCGCTCGGCTGGATCCAGCCGCACGGCGTGAACGGCTGAGCGCGATGCTGCGCCGACTCGCGATCCTGATTGCCCTGCTCGCGCTGGCGTCGTTCGCGCATGCGCAGGAAGCAGACGACTTCGGCGCACGCCTCGCCGCCTGTGCGGCCTGCCACGGCAAGCACGGCGAAGGCGTCCAAGGCGCGGAATACTACCCGCATCTCGCCGGCAAGCCGGCCGGCTATCTGTTCGAGCAACTGAAAGGCTTCCGCGAAGGCCGCCGCGTCAGCACGCAGATGGCCTGGTACGTGCGCTTCGCCGACGATGCTTTCCTGCAACGCATCGCCGACTGGTATGCCGCGCTGCCGCCGCGCACGCGCAGCGCCGACACGGGCGCGGCGCAGTTGACCGAGGAGCGCCGCCGCGTCGCGCAGAATCTCGTCGAGCACGGCGATCCGGCGCACGACGTGCCGGCCTGCAGCG
>NZ_DASVOK010000468.1:0-2124 GCF_036383415.1 Rudaea sp.
GGGCCGCCGCCGACCAATCCCATGCGTAGCTTGCGTGTCATGAGGTTTTGCGATCCGTTGTTCAGAGCGCGGCCTGCGGCTGCCGCGACCGCATCCGGTACAAGATCATGCCGCCGAAGACGACCGCGAGCGGCACCGACAGCGCGGCCATCATCTGCAGCGCCGCACCGGCGCCGAACTTGTCGATGCGCGCGCCCATCAGCGGCAACGCCACGGCGACGGACAGCATTCCCGCGCCGCCCATCAGGCACATCAGCAGCGCGCCGCCACGTGGATACTGCTGCGAGGTGACGCCGAGCATCGTTGGCCACAGGAAGGCCTTGCCGATGCCGAACACCGTCGCCGCGGCGAATGCAACGAAGGGACTCGCGCTGCCCAGGCTGCCGAGCCAGAGCAGGCCAACTCCGGCGAGTACCGAACAGACCAGCAGCGTCGCGAGCGGTGCGCCGTGAGCGACGCCGCCGCCGAACGTGCGCAGCAGGAACACGAGTCCGGCGGTATAGACGAGGTAGAGCACGCCCTGCAGTTGCGGCGCCAGCGCCTGCATCACCGACGGGAACCACTGATCCGGGCCGAGCTCGATCGCCGCGGTTAGCCACATACAGCAGAACAGCAGCACGAACCCGGGTCGCAGCGCCTCACGCCACATGTCGGCATTCGACACGTTGTTCTGCACGCGCTCGGTCTGCGGATAGCGCAGCGAAATCGCCATGATCAAATAGACCAGCGCGGGCACGAGGATCGTGGCGAGCTTGGCTTCCCAGCGCGCGTGGAACGCCGCCGTCATTGCCACTGCGACCAGGCCACCGACGATCATGCCGCCCGGCCACCAGGCGTGCAGCATGTTGAGACGTTGGGTCTTGCGGTCGTTGTACACCGTTGCGATCAAAGGATTGATCACGCCTTCGACGAGCCCCTGCGACATGCCCATGATCATGAAACCCGCGTACAGCAGCGCCGTGCCGGCATGATCGAAAATCGAAGCGACCGGTGCTTTGGGCCGCGGCGCGAGCACGACCAGGGTGATGCCGACGAAATAACCGAGCGCGGACAGGATGTGCAGCATGCGCATGCCGACCGCGTCGACCAGCGCGCCACTGATGAAGATCGCGATCGTGAAGCACCAGAACGCCGGGCTGAAGATCAGCCCGAGCTGCTCGTTGCTCAAGTGAAAAGCCGCCGCCATGTCGTTCGCGATGTCGCCGCGGATCGCGAAGACCATCGCCGTCGTCACCAGGGAAATGCAGCTTGCAAGGAACAACTTGGATTTTTCCATAGCGGCGTGTCCGCTCACTTGTCCGCGAGCGGACGGATCCAGATGTTGCGGAAGCGGACCGGCATGCTGTGGTCCTGCAGCTTCAGCGGCATTTCGACATCATGCACGACGGCTTTTGGCAACGCGTGGTGCACGGTCGCCCCGAGCAGCTCCGTGTGGTTCTGCACCAGCACGCCGTCGTGGAACACGGTGACGTAGCCCGGCGTCGCCTGCTTGCCGTTGGCGAAACGCGGACTCGTGTAGACGATGTCGTAGGTCTGCCATTCGCCAGGCGGCCGCGAGGCATTCACCAGCGGTGGCGACTGGCCGTAGACGGCCGCGGCCTGTCCGTCGGCGTAGGTCAGATTGTCGTAACTGTCGAGTATCTGGATTTCGTACAGGCCGGCGAGGAAGACGCCGCTGTTGCCACGGCCCTGGCTCTTGCCGGTCGGCGGCGAGGGTTCACGGAATTCGACGTGCAGCTGGCAGTCGCCGAATTTCTGCTTGGTGACGATGTCGCCGGTGCCACCGACGACTTCCGCATAACCGTTCTCGACCTTCCATGCCGCGGGACCGCCCTTTTCCGATTGCCAGGCGTCGAGATTCTTGCCGTCGAACAGCACGATCGCGTCAGACGGCGCGGTCGCGAGCTCATCGCCCCTGCCCGGCGCGACCACGCGCGGACGCGGACGGTTGTCGTCGTGCACGCGCCACGAACTGTTTGGCAACTTCGGCGTGTCGGTGAAGCCGGTCGGGAATTTTTCTTCTTCGGCATGGACGCCGCAGGCGGCGGCGATCAGCGCGGCGAGTAGGCCGCTGCGCAATACGAGGCACGTTGTGGATATCATCGAATGATCTCGCAATAGTCG